>QCIH01000051.1 GCA_003216795.1 Prochlorococcus sp. AG-402-K16 | reverse complement strand
AAGCTATCACTATCAACTAAACCTTCTCCGCCAGCAAGTAAAGATTTTTGATTTGGTTCATCATTTACAAATGCATTAGCGAGGTCAAGATGCTCTAGATTAGAGTATTTTGAGATATCACTTAAGTTTGCCTCGCCAGCAAAGGCAGAAAATGGAGCAAGTAGTCCAATGGTGGCTGGCGCTACTAACAAGCTTTTAAAAAGCTTCATAAAAATTCCTCACACATTTTTAGGTATTTTAAAATTAATCTATTTACCTAGAATTAACAACTACCAGTAGACAAAATTCGAGCCGGCCATTATTGAGAAACACTCTGCTTTATGAAATCTTATCTCCAAGGATATTATTGGTTTTAATAATTTCGATTGCTGGTTCCAAAAGTTCCTTATATTCTTTCCAAATCCCGATAGAAGAAAAATAAAATTTCTTTCTTATTTGAGCGCTACTTGCGGTGTGAACATTTCTTTTGTTTTGATGGGGTGAAAGATATTTTTCATCCCAATCCCAATCAAGCCAATTTATTATCCCATTAATAACATTATTAGGATTTTCAATTAAATCCTCATAGTAATAATCATAAATATTTTCACCATATTTAACTTTATATTCCTCCATTGTTTCAAAATAATGCAGATATAAACTAGAAATATCAGTCAAAGAGAAAGAGAAAGACTGTTTTAAGAAGTTTGCTCTGTATATGGATAAAATATTATCAAGTGGGTTTCTTATGCAATTTATTATTTTTGCTTTAGGGAAAAAATTAGAAATAACAGCACAGTACATATAGTTAAATAAACTTTTGTCGGTGTAAATGATAGATGATTGAAATTGATTTATAACTTTTTTTGCGTATAAATCATAAACATCCTCAAAATCTTTAGCTTCCTTGATCGACTCCTCTAAAAAGTTAACCTCACCCATATCAGTTACTTCAGGATTTAAACTCAATATGTTTTCCAGTAAAGTGCTCCCTGACCTTGGCATTCCAACAATAAAGATATAATTCGAAGAATTCCTTAAATATTTATTTTTTGAATTTTTGATTTTTAGTGATCTATAGAATTCAGTATGTTTTATCTTCAGACTTAAGTTAGATTTTTTATACTTCATGCTTTCGTCGTTGGCAATTTTAAGATATTTTGCACTTTTCTTAAATTTGCCTTCTTTATGTAGCAAATTTGAGATTGCAAAAGCTGCGTAGATTTTTGAGTTTGGGTTGAGATTCTCTAGTTTTGTATTTAATAAAAAATTTAATTCATTTTTATGATTCTTAAAATCATAAATCCCAGATAATTCATAAAAACTATTAAAGTCAAATTTATTTCTCGAAATAATAAATAAATTAGTATCAATAGCGAGTTTAAGCTGTCCCGAATTTCTATAGAAAGTTGCTAAATTCTTATAAAAAGGAATGAAATTAGGAGATAGATTTATTCCCTGTTTTAGTATTTTTATGCTTTTACTTAATTTATTTTGATTTTTATAGACAATACTCAGATTCAAATATGCCAATTCTAATCCTTGATATTTTTTGATTAATTTTAAAAGGATGATTTCTGCTTCTTCATAATTCCCTTTTTTTAATAATGCATCGGCCAGGAGAATATTTATTCTTATTTCTTTATTACTATCCTTTTTAATTCTATTATTATTTAGATCCTCTAAGATACATAAAGCTTTATCAATATTCGATTTGTTGATATAAATCTCAGACTTTAAAAGTTGATAAATATCATTATTTATGGATAATTTAATAGCTTTATCTATATAAACTAATGCATAATCAAAGTTTCTCAAAGCAAAATACAAAAGAGAAAAATTATAAAGTAAATCTCTATGATTTGGATCAATTTTTATTGCCTTTAGGAGTACTCTCTCTGCATCTTTGAATTTATTCTCAGATTTTAATATTTCGGCTAATAAAATATAAGGATTAACTGATGATGGGAATTTATTAATTAAATCGATAAATACTCTTTTTGCTAAATTAAAATTTTTTAAATCTCTACAAAACAGTCCATAAGCGTAGAGTAAATCAAAAGAATCATTATTTGATTTTAATAACACTTGAAAAATCTGATTTGCCTCTAAAGAGTTTCCTTCTTTTTGTTTTATTTTCGCTTCTTCAATTTTTTTTAATAAATCAATTTTTTTCAATATGTTTAAATCTATTTTAT
>QCIH01000050.1 GCA_003216795.1 Prochlorococcus sp. AG-402-K16 | reverse complement strand
GATTGTTATTGAAATAATTATAAGAAAAACTAATGGGGATGACATTTCCTTAGATGATTGTGCGCTATTTAATAACCCAGCATCTGACGAAATAGAAAAATCAAATCTTTTAAATTGTTCATATGTCTTAGAAATTAGTAGTCAAGGGGTCAGTGATGAACTAACCTCAGAAAGAGACTTCAAAACTTTTAAAGGATTTCCAGTTAATGTTGAGTTAAACCAAAAGAATTCAAAAATAAAATTTCTGAATGGTTTACTTTATGAAAAGTCTAAAGATTATTTAGCCATTAACATAAAAGGTAAGATTAAAAAAATTCCTTTTGATGAAGTATTAAAAATTAGTCTTTGTACATTAAAAGATTAATTATTTTCAACCATTATTCAATTTCCCATCATAGATGGCATTAGTTATTCTCCCAGGTTTAAACAATCTCATTGAAGATATCAGTGAGGAAAAAAAGTTACCTCCTAATATCGTGGAATTAGCCTTACGCGAAGCTTTATTAAAAGGATACGAAAAATATAGAAAAACTTTTTACATTGGAGTTAACCAAGATCCATTTGATGAAGAATATTTTAGTAACTTTGATGTAGGACTAGACCTAGATGAAGAAGGTTATAGGATCTTATCAAGTAAGATAATAGTAGAAGAAGTTGAAAGCGAAGATCATCAAATATCTCTTGTAGAAGTTAAACAAGTAGCTGATGATGCTCAAATAGGTGACACAGTTGTTTTAGACGTTACTCCAGAAAAAGAGGATTTTGGGCGAATGGCTGCTGCAACAACAAAGCAAGTTTTAGCCCAAAAACTGAGAGATCAACAACGAAAAATGATCCAAGAAGAATTTGCGGATTTGGAAGATCCTGTTTTAACTGCAAGAGTTATAAGATTTGAAAGACAATCAGTAATTATGGGAGTTAGTTCGGGTATTGGTAGACCTGAAGTAGAGGCCGAACTTCCCAAGAGAGATCAATTACCGAATGATAACTATAGAGCAAATGCAACTTTCAAAGTATTTTTGAAGGAAGTTAGCGAAATTGCAAGAAAAGGGCCGCAACTTTTTGTAAGTAGAGCAAATGCTGGTTTAGTGGTTTATTTGTTTGAAAATGAAGTCCCGGAAATTCAAGAAGGCACAGTAAAAATTGTTGCTGTTTCAAGAGAAGCCAACCCTCCTTCAAGAGCTGTTGGGCCAAGAACAAAAGTAGCTGTTGATAGTGTCGAAGAAGAAGTGGACCCTGTAGGTGCTTGTATTGGAGCTAGAGGAGCAAGAATTCAACAAGTAGTAAATGAATTAAGAGGAGAAAAAATTGATGTTGTTAAATGGTCATCTAATCCAATACAGTATATTTTAAACTCTTTAAGTCCTGCGAAAGTCGATCAAGTAAGACTTGTAGACCCAGCAGGGCAACATGCGCACGTACTAGTTCCTCCTGATCAATTAAGTCTCGCAATTGGTAGAGAAGGTCAAAATGTGAGACTTGCCGCAAGATTAACTGGTTGGAAGATTGACGTTAAAAACTCACATGAATACGATCAGGAAGCAGAAGATGCTGCAGTCTCTGAATTAATCATTCAAAGGGAAGATGAAGAGAATCTTCAGAGAGAAGCTGAATTAAGATTAGAAGCAGAACAAGCTGAGCGTGCTGCTGAAGATGCAAGATTAAGAGAGCTTTATCCCCTTCCCGAAGATGAAGAAGAATATGGAGAGGAACAATACGAAGGAGAAGAATTCACAGATAATGATCCATTAGAGACTGTTCAAGATACTGAGATATCTGCCAAAGAGGAGAAAAAACGGTGATACAACAAATCCCTGTTTTGCGTGTATGCATTTCATGTAGAAAAACATATGACAGGAAAGATCTTTTAAAGATTACTAATGATTATAAGCAAGGCATCATGCTTCAAAAGGGAATGGGGAGATCAGCTTACATTTGCAAGTCAAAAAAATGCTACTCAGATTCCAAGATCAAAAAAAAGCTTCAAAAAGCTTTAAAAACTTCTTTAGAACCTGAATTTGTTGAAATTTTTGAAAAAGAAATTATAAGCTACATTAACTAACCCCATTAAGGGAATATAATTAAATAAAATCCTCTTCAATTTCAAAAGAGTACAAATCAGATTAAATGACTATCAGCGATAAAATCAGAATTTACGAACTTTCCAGAGATTTAAATCTGGAAAATAAAGATATACTTGATGCAGCTCAAAAACTTTCAATTTCAGTTAAAAGTCATAGCAGTTCTATTAGTGCAGAAGAGGCAAAAAAAATTATAAATCTTATTAATAAAAAGAATTCGGATAAAAAAATACTTTCTATTAATAAACCTTCAATTAAAAAAGATAATTTCAAACAAAACAAAGAAGATAAATCTCCTTTTATTTCTTCTAAACAAGGCAAAACTCTCAAAGATAATTCAAACATAAAACCCTTATTGATAAAACCACTTAACAAGCCTGAGAGTGAAAAAATAA
>QCIH01000049.1 GCA_003216795.1 Prochlorococcus sp. AG-402-K16 | reverse complement strand
GATTGATATGTTGTAAAAAATCGCAAAATAGTTTTAGAACAATTTAATGAGGTAAACAAGCTTATTAGAACTCCAATACCTAATGTTGCCGCAAAACCTTTAACAAAATTTGTTCCTAATAAAAACAATACAAAACAACTTAGAAGAGTTGTAATATGACCATCCACTATGGATGAATTAGCTCTTTGAAAACCGCTATCAATAGATCTTGTAAGAGTATTGCCATCATATAATTCTTCTCTAATTCTCTCAAATATTAGAATATTTGCATCAACAGCCATACCAATGCTAAGTATAAGTCCAGATATACCAGGTAAAGTCAAAGTTACAGGAATTAAAGAATAAAGGGCTAAGTTAAAGAAACCATAAAGTACTAGAGATAGAACTGAAACGAAACCTAGAATTCTATAATTAAAAATCATAAATATGCCAACAAAAATTAATCCACTAATAGCTGCATAAAGACTTTTTAAAATATTTTTGGATCCCAATAGAGCCCCTATAGTGTTAGTTTCAACTATTTCAATTGGCAATGGCAATGAGCCTCCTTTAAGTTGAACTTCTAATTCTCTAGCATTTTCAGCACTAAAATTACCGCTTATTGTTGCTGATCCACCTGTAATGCCAGTACTAGAAAACTGATTACCAACACTAGCTTCACTTATAGATTCGCCATCAAGAATGATAGCCAATAGTTGATTAGTGCCAGCAATTGACTTTGTAATTTCTGCAAATTTTTCACCTCCTGCATTACTAAAAGTTAATAAAACTTCCCAATTACTATTTGTTTGTTCTTGTCTCCTTCCTGCGTTAATAAGATCCTTACCAGATAAATCTGTTTTGATAAATAAATTTGTAATTTCTTTATCAACATATTTTTTGGTTTCAATTAACTTCCCATATAAATCACTACTAGTAGATGAGTAATTCAATTCTTGCTCTATATCTTTAAGATCATCTTGAATAACTTTTAAGAAATTATCATCATTTTGATTTTTTTCTTCAAAGGAATATTGTTCAATTAATTCTTTAATACTCAATCTCTGAATTTGCAAGGTTTTCAAATCTGTAGATGTTCCTTCTTTTTGGGTTCTAAATTCTAATAAAGCAGTCTTACCTAAAACACTTGAAGCAACAAATGGATTTTGTTCCCCTGGTAATTCTAAAATCAATTGATCTCCACCTAGGGTTTGCAAATTAGACTCAGAAACCCCTAAATTGTTAACGCGCTTATCTATAACCGAATTGACTGCTTCAAGTTCATCCCTTGTTACCTTACCTTCCTCTTTAATAATTTGTAGTGTAAGTTGAGAACCCCCTTTTAAATCTAATCCCAACTGTAAGGGATAATTTATTAATAGATAAACAGATAAAGTAAGTAGAAATATAATAAAAAAAAGCCAACCTTGCCTTCTTTTCATTTTCTATATACTCCCACTAATTAAGTGTTCAACTTTTTCAACTATTTGATGTGGTTGGATTATTGTCAAATTCTCAAGATTTCCATTATAGGGAGTTGGAATATCCTGACTAGATAATCTAATTGGTCGGGCATCTAGATCATCAAAACACTCTTCTGTTATCAAGGCAATTAATTCTGCACCAATACCTCCAGTCTTCATACATTCCTCAACAATAATTACTTTATTTGTTTTTCGTATTGATTTTGAGATGGTTTCCATATCAAATGGTTTTAAACTTATTAAATCTATTAACTCAACATCTATTCCTTTTTTTTCTAATTCTTCAACAGCTTTAAGGCAGTGATGTCTCATTCTTGAATAAGTCAATAAAGTAATATCTTTACCTTCTTTTACAACGTCAGCCTGATCTAAAGCGCAAGTATAATCACCCTCAGGTAATTCTTCAGACAAATTGTATAGAAGAACATGTTCGAAAAATAGAACCGGATTATCATCTCTTATAGCTGCTTTCATTAAACCTTTAGCATTTATGGGTGTACTACATGCAACAATCTTTATGCCAGGGACTGCATGAAAATATGCTTCAAGTCTTTGACTGTGCTCAGCACCAAGTTGACGACCAACTCCTCCAGGTCCTCTAACTACTGCTGGTATTTTATAATTTCCGCCACTTGTATATCTAAGCATACCCATATTATTTGATATCTGATTAAAAGCTAACAGCAAAAAACCCATATTCATTCCTTCTACTATTGGTCTTAAGCCAGTCATTGCTGCACCCACAGCCATACCTGTAAAACTATTCTCTGCTATTGGAGTATCTAAGACTCTTAACTCTCCATATTTTTCATATAAATCCTTAGTTACCTTATAAGATCCTCCATATTGACCAACATCTTCCCCCATAACGCAAACATTTACATCGTTTGCCATTTCTTCATCAATTGCCTCTTTCAAAGCATTAAATAATAATGTTCCAGCCACAATTAATTACCTAATTAATCACACATATAATCCTACCACTTTGAATAATTCACCCTCCTTCAGCGAAGGTT
>QCIH01000048.1 GCA_003216795.1 Prochlorococcus sp. AG-402-K16 | reverse complement strand
GAAAAAATTAGAGAGGATGAAAAATTAGGAGGAACTCCAGTTATTTTTCTTACTGCAAAAGGAATGACCCTAGACAGAACAGAAGGTTATCTTGCAGGAGTTGATGATTATATTTCCAAACCTTTCGATCCCGATGAATTAGCTGCAAGAGTTAAAAATGTAATCAACAGACAAGAACGACTATTAAAAGAAGCGGCACGATTCGCAGATATTGACGTAAGCAAAATGGCAAAACAAATTACTGAAATAAAATCTATGCTCACAGACCAAAACCATACTAATCCAGAAAATAAAATAAATCTTCCTAGTTTTACTCCTAGAGAAGCAAGTGTGCTTCAACTAGTAGCAGAGGGACTGATGAACAAGGAAATTGCTAGAAAGCTTGAAACATCTATTAGAAATGTTGAGAAATATGTAAGTAGACTTTTTATCAAGACAGGTACATCAAGCCGAACAGAATTAGTTCGTTATGCACTTGAAAATCATTTAGTAAAATAGATTATTTAATTTTTTCGAATTCAATTAGTTTTGAAAAATAAAAAGGAGCTTGATTTAATTTCTTTTTAACAACTTTAAATCCTCTTTCTTTAGCAGCATTGATAATACCCTTTTCTTTCAATGTATATGCCCTTGTAGTTTTACTTGGCCCAGGAAATAATTTTCCAATATTTTTTAGAACAGCAAGAACTGGAGTATAAGGAGCAAAGCTAACGATTAGTTTTTCTTTGCTTAAATCGCATAGATGTTGAACCATTTCTTCTGCGACCGGTTGAGGATAATGAATAAATACATCCAAACAAACTACAACATCAAATAATCCTTTTAGTTTTTCCAGATCAGAGACTTCGTATTTAATTTTACCTTGACTCAAACCTAATTCATGAATGCGTTTTTTTGTTTCTTTAATCATTTCAGAAGAAATATCGCTCATCTGTAGTTCTTTTATACCGAGTCTTAATAAAGGTATGGAAAGACTTCCTACACCGCAGCCTGCATCACAATAACTTTTTTTTGTTAGTTCAGGATAATTTTTGATGTATGAGACTACATCATCTACAGTTTTTTGATGTCCTTTCCGAATATTTTTCTGAACTGTATTAATTTCATCAGATTTGCTATAAATTTTATTCCATCTTTCAAAGCCAGTTCCATTAAAATACTCTCTTACTTCACTTTTTTCGATAATCTTATTTGACGTCATAATATTCTATGAAAATTTATTCTTTTTATACTAACTAACTGGCGCCAAATTAATTGCACGCCATTATAGGAAAGAATTGATTTGTTATTTTGTCAGAATTGAATTCTAAAGATATTTATAAAATCGCTGTCGTAATGGGTAGTGATTCAGATCTAAAAACATTGAAGCCAGCCATTGATATTTTAAGAGAATTTGGAATAAAAACTGAAGTTTGTATACTTTCTGCTCATCGAACACCTATTGAAATGATGGAATATGCAAAAAATGCAGAATCAGAAAACATAAAAGTAATAATTGCCGGTGCTGGGGGTGCTGCTCATCTTCCGGGAATGCTGGCGTCCATAACTTGCATTCCTGTAATTGGCGTGCCAGTAGAGAGTAAGACACTTAAGGGGATTGACTCTCTGTTATCAATAGTTCAAATGCCCGCTGGAATTCCAGTTGCAACAGTTGCAATTAATGGAGGTCAGAATGCTGGATTATTGGCAATAGAGATCATCAGTTTATTTGATGAATCGATAAAGAAAAATTTGAAAGAATTCAGAGAAAATCTACATACACAGGTAAGAACTAAAAATAGTAAGTTATCAAATATTGGACCTGACAATTATCTTCAAAATAAATGAACTAATATTTTTTTATTAGGCCTTGTTAAGAAAGTTTTCTTTTTTAAGGTAGTTAATAATTTTTTCAACAGAATTATTTAAATCTAACGAACCTGTATCAACAACAATTTCGGGATTAAGAGGAGCTTCATATGGACTAGAAATCCCTGTGAATTCCTTAATTTCTCCCAAACGAGCTTTCTTATAAAGACCTTTAGTATCCCTATTTTCGCAAACTGTGATATCAGCAGCACAATAAACTTCAATAAAATCGTTAGAACCAATAATTTTTCTCACCTTATCTCTATCGTGAATAAATGGCGAAACGAATGCTGTAATAGTTATTATCCCAGCATTCATAAATAAATTCGCAACTTCGCCAATTCTTCTTATGTTTTCTTCTCTATCTTCATCCGAAAAACCAAGATCTTTACATAAACCGTGTCTAATATTATCTCCATCCAACACATAAGTCGAAAAACCATCTAAGTGTAAAACTTCATTTAAAGCGTTGGCCAAAGTACTTTTGCCAGAACCAGATAAACCTGTAAACCAGATAACCATACCTTTATGACCTCTCATTTTCTCTAACTTTTCTCTATTAATAGTTAAGTTATGCCACTTTATATTTGTTGACTTTGTTTGATTTTGTTCTTTCATTTTTTACTTCATCAAAATTAAAAACCTATCCTAACCCTTGCTTCATAAATTATGAAATCCCTCTTTACGAAGAAACTCAATTGATTTCGATACCATATCACCCTGTAACTGGATATTTCTATCAATTAATGTTCCTCCAGTCCCACAAAAAACTTTAATTTTTTTTAGTAATTCTTTTAATAAG
>QCIH01000047.1 GCA_003216795.1 Prochlorococcus sp. AG-402-K16 | reverse complement strand
TACAGAAGATAGTAATTTTAATTTTATTGAAAATTGTCTAGCTGTTGGATTAGAAAATCACCACTTAATAAAAACAAAGAAAAATCATGAAAATGTAGATAGAGAAATTTCTACTGGTGCTGAAATACAATCTCAACTTCTTCCGGATTATTGTCCAATTATTTATGGTGTAGATCTGGCTGCACATTGCAGACCAGCTCTTCAACTCGGTGGGGACTACTATGATTTTATGTGCTTAAAGACTAATATCTCTGAAAAAAGGAAAGAAAAATCGAGATGGGCCTTTGTAATAGGTGATGTCATGGGTAAAGGGATACCAGCCGGTCTTTTAATGACTATGTTAAGGGGAATGTTACGTGCAGAGGTTCTTACAGGTCTGCCTCCAGATAGAATTTTGCATGATTTGAATCAACTAGCAATAAATGATTTAGATCAATCGCATAGATTTGTGACATTATTTTACTCAGATTATGATCCCAGAACTAGAAAGCTGAGATTCGCTAACGCAGCACATAATCCTCCTCTTCTTTGGAAAAGTTCAGATCAGAAAATTATTAAATTAGATGCAAAAGGGTTTGTACTTGGACTACAAAAAGATGCTGAATATCATTGTGGTGAAATCAAGCTAAATCAGAATGATCTAGTTCTTTATTACACAGATGGAGTAATTGATACTTCTAACTCTTTAGGGCAAAGATTTGATGAGGAAAGATTAATTAAAATCCTTACAAAATTATGCAAGCAATCTTATACATCCCAAGAAATTTTAAATAAAATATTTAAAAAGTTAGATGATTTTACAGGGCAAAATAGACATCTTGAAGATGATGCCTCGATGGTTATTTTCCAATTAAAATAGATATTTTTTGTCACTTTTATAAAAAAATGCTTTATTAGAGATACTTAAAGTTACTAAATTGATATGGCAAAAGTTTGGAGTAAAAGGTTTGATAATGCACTTGACCCATTTATTGAAAAGTTTAATGCTTCAATTGGTTTTGATAGAAAGCTTATTTTAGTAGATTTAGATTGTTCGATTGCTCATGCCAAAATGCTTGGCAAAACAAAAGTTTTATCTTCTTCTGAAGCTTTGCAAATTATAAATGGTTTAGAGTTAATAAAGGTTGAGTATTTGGAGGGTAAATTTTCTCCTAGTCCACCTTCTGAAGATATTCATTATTGTATAGAAGAAAAGCTGATAAGTTTAATTGGTGAAACTGGAAAAAAATTACACACAGGCAGAAGTAGAAATGATCAAGTTGGTGCAGATATAAGATTGTGGCTAAGAAAAGAGATCGACAATATAGAAATTTTAATAACCGATTTGCAAAAATCCTTCTTAAATCTTGCGAAATCCAATATTTACACCTTAATTCCTGGATATACCCATATGCAAAGAGCTCAACCATTATCTTTGGCACATCACCTATTGGCTTACATAGAAATGTTCCAAAGAGACCGTGAAAGGTATAAAGAAGTACGCTCAAGAGTTAATATTTCTCCGTTAGGTGCTGCAGCATTGGCCGGAACGAAAATAAAAATAGATAGGAACTTTACAGCGGCAGAATTGGGTTTTAAAAAAAATTATAAAAACAGTATTGATGCAGTAAGTGATAGAGATTTTTGTATAGAGTTTGTTTCTGCATCTGCCTTGTTGATGTCTCATTTAAGTAAAATTTCAGAGGAAATAATTTTATGGGTAACTGATGAATTTTCTTTTGCAAAATTAACAGATAAATGTGCCACAGGAAGTAGCTTAATGCCGCAGAAAAAAAATCCTGACGTTCCAGAATTGATAAGAGGAAAGACAGGAAGAGTGTATGGACATCTCCAGGCATTGTTAACTATGGTCAAGGGAGTACCACTTTCTTACAATAAGGATTTTCAAGAGGATAAAGAGCCAATATTTGATACTGCAGAAACAATATCTAGTTGTATCAAAGCGATGACTATTCTAATTAATGAGGGCATTGAAATTAATATTAAAAATCTATCTGATTCTGTAGAAAAAGATTTTTCTAATGCTACTGATTTGGCAGATTACTTAGTTGGTAAAGATGTTCCCTTCAGGACGGCCTATCAAGTTGTTGGTCAAATGGTTAAATATTGCCTAGAAAGAAAAATGTTATTTAAAAATCTCAAAATTGAAGAATTTAAAAAATTTCATCCCGAATTTGATGAGGATATTTTTGAGGACCTTAAACCTTTTAATGTCGTTAAATCAAGAAATAGTGAAGGTGGTACAGGTTTTGCTCAAGTAGAAAAAGAGGTAAAAAATTGGCAAAAAAGATTGTTACTTTGAATCTCAATTATTTTTCTACAACAAGGGTATGCTTTGAAGTAGAATAGAAAAGCAATATTATGAGACTACTTATTGTAGTTTTTTTATAAGGTAAATTTTTTTGTTGAGTTTAAAGTGAGTATTTTTGTTGGCAATTTGCCGTTCCGCGCAGAGCGTGAGGATGTCATACAACTGTTTGCCCCTTTTGGTGAAGTTTTAAATTGTTCTCTTCCTTTGGAGAGAGATACTGGAAGAAAAAGAGGATTTGCATTTATTGAAATGGCAGATGAAGCGATTGAGTCAACTGCTATTGATGGCTTGCAAGGTACGGAACTTATGGGTAGACCATTGAGAATTAATAAAGCTGAGCCTAGAGGTTCTTCTGGTGGATCCCGTAGGG
>QCIH01000046.1 GCA_003216795.1 Prochlorococcus sp. AG-402-K16 | reverse complement strand
AAGAAAGTGATCAAAATATCAACCGGATCATTAAAACCAATAATCAGGATGAATCCTTTGTATTCAACTCAACAATCATCACATACGATGCAACTGAGCATGGAGATGATTTTGATGCCTTTGTTAATGGACTGCAATATTCAATCAACTATTATGACCAGCCGGTAGGACAGGATCCAAGCAACCCATTAACTCTAGATATAACTGCCGATCAAGGTTCTGATATCGATGAACTACTAAATGCTGCGAGCGTACCTTACAGGAACTACAGCATCATTGATGGTTCTGCATATCTAATTGATAAAGATGGCGACGGCGACATTGAAATGGTCAGTGCCTTCTTACTTGATCAGGGTTTCTTTGATACAGATGATCAGGTGGGATTAATCCGTGACCCGATCATCCTGATTGATTCGCCTGTACCGGATGCCCCAACAGTTGATGGCTCAAGTCTTGTAAATGATGCCACTCCAAACTTCTCAGGTACAACAGATAATGCCGGAAATATCATCACAGTTTATGCAGAAAATGGAGACACATTAGCGACAACAACGGCAGGTGCAGATTTAAGCTGGTCTATTGGTGATGGCGACTATATAGCTTCTATAGCTGATGGTCAGCAAACTCTGGAAATCACAGCCAGTGATGATGGAGGCGAATCAGCTACAGAGACATTTGACATTACTGTTGATACCGCTGGACCAACAATAACCTCCTTAGGAACAGCAGCATTTAATGAAAATATCGCAGGTGGCAGCACAATCTACACAGTTGCAGCAAATGATGGCAGCGGAACTGGAGTAAAGGAAAACAGCTTTGCTATCAGTGGAGCTGATGCCGAATTATTCACGATAAATTCCTCAACAGGTGTAGTAACTATCGACGGTATTCCAGATTATGAAACCAAATCAAGCTACAGCTTTACTGTTGCAGCGACCGATGAAGTAAATAACACAACAACCAAAGATGTAACTTTAGATATTAATAATCTCGATGAAGGCAACTCCACTTTTGAAATAAGAGGAACAGCCAAGGTCGGCGAGACAATGACAGTTGGCTATAACCTTACAGAAACGGCAGTTGATGCTGATAATGCCAGCGGAGCATTGACTGGAATCTATAACTATAAGTGGCAGTTAAGAGATAATGGTGGAGGTGACTGGACAACAGTTGCGACAGATGCAGACTATACAATCAGATCAGCTGATGTTGATAAGGAATTAAGAGCACTGGTCACTTATACAGATGAAGGCGGCTTTACTCATACAGATATAGCGTCCAGCAATAGTCTTGATACTGTCAGCCTGGCAGCAATTGCAGTAGATACAAATGACTCATTGATTGGTTATCAGTACAGATTGCAGAAATCAGGAAGTGATGTAGATCTTGGAGGAGTTCTTGGTTACAGCAACGATGGCAATACAAGGACTGATTACAGTGATATCTCTTATGATCTGATCGTAGAAGCGAAGACGTTAACCAATGGAGATATTAACGGAACAGATGTGACCTGGGATCTGGAATCCTTTGATGTCACATTAGACTTTAACTACGATTTATTCAGTAACTGGAATACAACTGGACTGCCATCAGGAGTATCTGCGACCTTTGGAGATGAGGTAAACAATGCAAAATCCTATGACTATACAGTAGATGCTTTAAGTGCGGATTCCGTAAGAATCACAGGTGCCACATTATCTAAATTAAATGAAGAGACTGGAATCCAGGATAGCTATAAGGAATTATTCACTCTTAAAGGATTAAAATTTGACGCCAGTGTAGCTAAGTCTCTTGCTGATGATGGAGTGGCTGGGAATGAATTTGTTGATGTAGATATTGAAACCAATATTTACGATACTGTTGTTGCCAATTATCAGAGCACTGATGAAGATGACACCGAAGATAATGCATATATTAAATCACTTGCAGAATTGGGATATACCGAGGTAAATGATGGAAGTTCCGTTGATGACACTACTTATAAGACATATATCCATAATGCCTACGTGGATTTAGATGAGCAGGGAACCACTTTATATACCCAGAGATCAATCGGTAGTGATGATAAAACTTATCTGATAAGAGATGGTTCTACCGTAGATGCCAAGGCATGGTGGGCAAATAAAGGAAATTATGGAGTCAAGGCAGAAGATCTTAATTTAAGTATTGCTGACACGACAAACTTTAAGTTAATGGAACTTTCTGTTGGTGAGAATGGTAAATATGACGCTGTTGGTTCTTACTCAATTGATACTGTATCAAGCTTAGCTGGAACAGATTTGATTGAGGGTGGATCTGTAGATTTATCAGATGGAAGTACAACTTCTTGGGACGGATCTGGTAGTGAGAATATAGAGATCGCATTTAAAGTGCAGGTGGATGGAAAAGTTGGACAACGTCTAAATGATCTGGAAACAGATTTCTATACATTGGAAGGAAAAGATACGGATGGTTATGAATCAACAAGTGCAAAATTGACCAACAATATCATCACCTTCCAGGGCGACTTGAACTATGACGGTCGTGTATCAATGAAGGATTTAGCATTCTTGAATGCAGGTAAATTAAATGCAAGTCAAAATGGAGATCAGGCAGCAGATGATGTTGATGCCAATTATGACGGCGAAATAACTACAACAGATTTAGCAATTTTAGATAGAGACTGGGGAGGAACAATACATTCTGATGCTCTTGCAACAGATGGTGAATGGGAATCCAAGAGCTGGACATCATTAACTTATATGGATGGAGATGTCATAAATAATATTACTGATACAGAATTAGATTATGAGAACAGTTCCTTTGATGCCCAGAAGTTAATTGATAGTGCGCAACCAGACCCACTTGCTGGAGATA
>QCIH01000045.1 GCA_003216795.1 Prochlorococcus sp. AG-402-K16 | reverse complement strand
GCTGAAAGTCAAATTACTCCTAAAAGAATGGCAAGAACAATCTCACTAGTTAAAGAAAAAAATGTTCCATCTGTATTTTGCGAAAGTACTGTAAGTAAGGAATCTCAAATGGTAGTTGCAAACGAAACTGGGGCTAATTTTGGAGGAAATCTTTTTGTTGATTCATTATCTGATGATAGTGGGCCTGCTAGTTCCTATATGAAAATGCTTGAGCATAATTTGGAATTAATAAAAAAAGGGCTTTTTTAAATTATGGAAACAATCAATTATCAAAACTTCAGGATTGAGGCAGAGAATATTTGTGTAGATTACAACGGTAAGGTGGCTTTGTATGATGCCAATTTAAGATTGAAACCTGGCCAGATTTGTGGGTTAGTAGGGATGAATGGGGCTGGTAAAACAACTTTTTTTAATGCTTTAACTGGCTTTGTAAATATTTCAAAGGGAAAAATTAGAATAAATGGAGAGTCTGTAAGATCTGCTCAAAAAGATCAGACAATTGCGTATGTTCCTCAAAATGAGGGAATTGATAGTCAATTTCCAATAAGTGTTTGGGATGTAGTGATGATGGGAAGATATGGTTCTATGAATATTTTTAGGTGTCCGAGAGAGTCTGATGTTCAGGCGGTTAAAGATGCTATTGAGAGAGTTGATCTTAGTGATCATTTATCTACACCTATTGGAAACTTATCTGGAGGGCAGAGAAAACGAACTTTTTTAGCTAGAGCAATCTCGCAAAGAGCTTCAATATTACTTCTTGATGAGCCTTTCTCAGGTGTTGATATAAGAACTGAGAAACTTATCTCGGAATTATTTATTCAATTTAAAAATGAGGGGAAAACTATATTATTATCAACTCACGATATGATTCATGTCCGTGAATTTTGTGATTTGGTTCTTTTAATAAATAAAACTGTTGTAGCTTACGGAGAGACCTCTGAAGTGTTTACCCCTGAAAATATTACAACTACTTTTGGAGGGATCTCTCCTGATTTCTTGTTTGGACCTGAATCTTAAATTTTAAATTATATGGAGCTCTGTTCTTTTTTAACTTTAGATTCATTCATAACAGATCCTTTAACTCATGAATTCATGAGAAAAGCACTTCTTATGAGTTCACTAGTTGCAGCTGTTTGTGGCTTCCTGTCAAGTTATTTGACTCTTAAAGGATGGGCTTTAATGGGAGATGCAGTTTCACATTCAGTAATGCCTGGTGTAGTGGTTGCTTATGCATTAGGTCTTCCTTTCTCATTAGGGGCATTTATTTTTGGAGTTGGGTCTGTAGCATTGATAGGGTTTATTAAGCAGAAATCTAGAGTAAAGGAAGATACTGTTATTGGGTTAGTATTTACTGGATTTTTTGCTCTTGGAATCGTATTGGTTTCTAAGATTAAAAGTAATATTGATCTGCACTCAATTCTTTTTGGTAGCCCATTAGGAATATCACTTTCAGATGTAAAACAAACTATATTTATTTGTTTATTAGTAGTAATCCTTTTATCAATTTTTAGAAAAGATTTAATGCTTTATTGTTTTGATCCTAGGCATGCAAAAACAGTTGGGATTAATGTATTTTTTCTTCATTATTTACTCCTCACATGCTTATCTTTGGCAGCTGTTGTTGGCTTGCAGTCTGTTGGAATTATTTTGGTAGTTGCAATGTTGATTACACCAGGGGCTACAGCATATTTACTTACGGATAAGTTTGATAATATGACAGTAATTTCAGTAATAAGTGCAATTATCTCAAGCCTTATAGGAATCTATGTTAGTTTTTGGTTTGATCTTGAAACAGGTGGATCAATTGTATTGGCACAAACTTTTATTTTTTTATTTGCTTTTTTATTCGCTCCAAGATATGGAATATTTAAGTTAAAGAAATTATTTGCTGGGTATAAATGGTAGCGGTGGAAGAAACTTTAAATAAAAAATGGAGTTGGTGGCCATTGTTCCCCTTATATCCTTATGGGAAAAAGAAAACAATTTTTAGAGAATTAATTCCTGATCAAATATGGTCCTTGGAACAAATACAGGGACTTTATTATGTTGCTGTTCCAATAAGAATGACTGTAATAAAGGTTGATAATGGATTGATGCTAATAAATCCACTGCCTCCGACAAAAGAATTAATAAATGAGTTAGAAAAATTAATTGCGATTCACGGCAAAGTAAAAACAATAATTTTACCGAGTGCCTCTGGACTAGAACATAAAATTGGACTGCCAGCTCTTTCAAGAATTTTTAAAGATGCTGAAATTTGGCTTTGTCCTGGACAATGGAGTTTCCCCATAAATCTACCACTAGATTTTTTAGGAATTCCATCAAAAAGATCAAGAATATTGTTTGAGGAAGGTACTCCATATACAAACTCCTTTAAATGGTCTTCATTAGGCCCACTGAATTTAGGACTTGGAAGATATCAGGAGATAAGCTGTTTCCATTACCCTACGAAAACTCTTCATGTAACAGACGCAATAGTTGGAATAGACTCCACACCACCTGAATTATTTAATTTCGATCCAACTCCACTTCTTTTTCATTCTAGAGAGAGAGGAGATGAACCTTTGCTTGATACCATCGAACAAAGAAAAAAAGGATGGAAAAGGTTAGTCTTATTTTCATCTTTTTTGAAACCAGGTAAATTAAATATTCCACCTTTAAAAAAAATATTTAAGTATTCATTCAAAAAAGATCTTAGAAATTGGAGATCTCATTTCGGTATTTATCCCTTTTTATGGGACGAAGATTGGGAATCCTCTCTTGTTGAAATAATGGGTGAAGATACTCCTAAGATACAAGTGGCACCAGTTTTACAAAAACTAATTTTCCCCCGTTCAAAAGAAGTGTTACTTAAATGGCTTGAAAATATAAAGTCTTTTAAAGATATGGAATATTTAATTCCAGCTCATTTTACGGCCCCTATAAAATT
>QCIH01000044.1 GCA_003216795.1 Prochlorococcus sp. AG-402-K16 | reverse complement strand
AATAAAGAATGCATGGGACGAAATTGATAACAATTTGAAGCACTCACTTGTGGTAGCTCATAAAAGAATTCAAAAATTCCATGAAAAAGAAATTCCTCAATCTTTCATTATAAAAGGTGAATATGGTGATACCGTCCAAAGAAGATGGAAACCAGTAAAAAATGCAGGTATTTATATTCCTGGAGGTAGAGCTGCTTATCCAAGTACAGTATTGATGAATGCAATACCTGCAAAAGTAGCAGGAGTAGAAGAAATTATAATGGTATCTCCTGGGAACAAAGAAGGGGAAATAAACAAAACTGTTTTGGCTGCAGCCCACTTATCAGGGATCAATAAAGTATTTAGAATTGGAGGAGCTCAAGCAATTGGTGCTTTAGCATTTGGCACAAATCAAATCAATAAAGTTGATGTCATTTCAGGTCCAGGTAATATATACGTTACAACTGCGAAAAAACTCATTTATGGCTCTACAGGGATTGATTCTTTAGCTGGTCCAAGTGAAATTTTAATCATTGCAGATGAAACAGCTCAAAGCACTCATATAGCATCTGATCTACTAGCGCAAGCAGAACATGATCCTTTAGCTTCATCAATACTTTTAACTACATCAAAGAACCAGGCAAAAGAAGTTTTAGAAGAACTTTATAAAAAAATAGATGATCATCCAAGAAAAGAAATTTGTATGCAATCAATAAAAAATTGGGGTTTAATTGTGATTTGCGAAAATTACGAATCATGTGTTGAACTAAGCAATAATTTTGCCCCTGAACACCTAGAAATACTTACTTTAGATTCAAAAAAAATTCTTGCAGGTATAGAGAATGCAGGAGCGATATTTTTGGGACAATGGACCCCAGAAGCTGTTGGAGATTATCTTGCTGGACCAAATCATACTTTACCCACGTCAGGAAATTCTAGATTTAGCGGTTCTTTAGGAGTTGAAACTTTTATGAAAAATACTTCAATAATAGAATTTAATGAAGAAAGTTTAAAAGTTAATAGCTTTGATATTATTAATCTTGCTAAAAGTGAGGGATTACATAGCCATGCTAACTCTGTAAAAATAAGATTTGAAGATTAGATAGCTCTTGAGGGTGAGTAAACCACCGGAATGTTGTCTTCAATTTTACCAACTAATACTTTGTCTGTAAGATCAACAAATAATCCATTTTCTAGTACTCCTGGAATGTTATTAATCTTCATTTCAATGTCTTTTGGATTCTTAACACCATCATTAAATAAAACATCTAGGATGAGGTTGCCTTGGTCAGTAACAACTGGGCCAGCTTTTTTAGTAGCCATTCTTAACGAAGAATTTGCATTCATTTCTGAAATGACTTCCTGAACTTGCTTCCAAGCATTTGGAAGGACTTCTACAGGTAAAGGGAAGGATTTATTTAGATTTTGCACAAGTTTAGTTTCATCAACAACAATCAACAATTGATTCGCTTTAGATGCCACTAACTTTTCTCTAACATGGCATGCTCCTCCTCCTTTTATTAATTGGAATCCTGGATCAACTTCATCTGCTCCATCAATAGCTAAATCAATTTGAGATAGAGAAGCTAAATCGATAAGCGGGATATCCAGTTCAAGCGCTAAAACTTCTGATTGAAAAGAAGTTGCGACACCTCTTATATTTTGAAGTTTTCCTGAACGTATTTCATCCGCAAGGCTTTTTATCATTAACTCAGCTGTAGATCCGGATCCTAATCCGAGAACCATGTCACTTTTTACTTCCCTTATTGCTGCATCAGCAACTACTTGTTTCATTTGAGTTTGTGAATCCAAAATCTTATTTTCTAGTGGTTATAGATTATTAAATTTCAATGGGTGATTTATGTCAAACCTGGAAGAGGTTCTGGTTTGATATTTATCTGTATCTCTTTATTATCTCTTAAAATATTTAAAAGGAATACTTTTCCTATCTGAGCTTTTTCTACTTCATCCAGTAAAGCTTTTGGTTCTTTTATAGAAATATTTTCGGCTGCTATTACTAAATCGCCTCTTCTTAAACCAGCTTTTTCAGCTGGGCTATTAGGTATTACTGATTGAATTAGAGCTCCATTTCTTTCAGGTAATTGAACTAGCGAATTAGGGTCTCGATTATGTTCTTTAGCAATTCTAGGATTTAAAGAAATCAATTGTACGCCCAAATATGGATGAATAACTTCACCATTTTTAAGAAGCTGATCAGAAACACTTTTAGCTAGATTAATAGGAATCGCAAAACCTAAACCAGCTCCAGGACCACTTCTTACTAATGTGTTAATTCCTATTACCTCACCATTCGAATTTATGAGTGGTCCTCCAGAATTTCCTGGATTTATTGCAGCATCGGTCTGAATGAGATCCAACCTTTTATCTGAAAATCCTAGACTATTAATATCTCTATGCAGGCTGCTTACAATCCCTAAGGTAACTGTTTTTTCAAGACCATAAGGAGTACCAAGAGCTATTGCCCAATCCCCAACTTCAAGATCTTCAGAATTTCCAAGTGGAGCAAAACCAGAATAAGTATCTTCATCAATTTTTACTAAAGCAAGATCAGTTACTGTATCCGTGCCCAAAACTTCACCATCACAAATAGATCCATCTGCCAAGGTAACTGAAACATTATCGACTCTTTCTACGACATGAGCGTTTGTAAGAATCAAACCATTTTCATTAATGATAACCCCAGAGCCTTGTCCTTTTTCCCTTTCAGGAGTAATGCCTTGCTCTCCAAGTAAATCCCTTAATAAAGGGTCAAGTAAAGTAGGATCAAATTGTTGCCTCTCTACCAAGCGCTCAGTGTCAATTTTTACAACTGCAGGGCCAATATTTTTAACTGCGGATGATACGAAATTATGACTTTCAAAAGAAGTTAAGGCTAAAACTTCAGCATCTTGAAATAAATTGAGTATACAAAAACAAATAACAATGAATATATGGATTAAATTAATAAATTTAATCTTGAGATGCTT
>QCIH01000043.1 GCA_003216795.1 Prochlorococcus sp. AG-402-K16 | reverse complement strand
GTTAAGTTCCATTCTTTGTAAGAATGGTTTAGCAAGTCTTTGTAGATTTTTACTTCCCCCCAACCATAATTGGTATTTGTTTTGCCCACTTCCAACAAGTGCTAATTCGGCCATATAAGGCCTGGTACATCCATTAGGACATCCAGTCATTCTGAATAATATTGTCTTTTGTATTTTTAGGTCTAATAGTAAATTTTCAATCCTTTCTAATACATTAGGTAATATTCTTTCAGCTTCAGTCATCGCAAGACCACAAAGTGGTAACGCAGGACAAGCTAAAGCATGCCTCTGTATTTCATTAATGTTATCTAAATTTTCGTATCCAATTTTTGATAGAGATTTTTGAATTTCACTTTTGTTTTTATTGGAGATATTACAAAGTAAAATATCTTGATTAGGTGTGAGTCTTAAATCTAAATTATATTTTTTAACAATACTTGTGATGGTATTCTTCTTCTCTCCAGATAATCTCCCTGATAGTAATGGTAAACCTACGAAATAGGAGGTTTTATTTTGTTTATGCCAACCTAGGTAATCAATAAGAACCTTATCAGGTTCTTTCCTGATTTTTTTAATTTCTTTTTTGAAATACTTATCAGAAAGTATCTTTTTGAACCACTTAATACCTTTTCTATGAAGAAGATATTTCATTCTCGAATTTTTTCTTGATTTTCTATCACCATAATCTCTTTGAATAGCCACAATGCTTTGTATCAGTTCATAAAGATCAGGTTCTTCAACATATCCAAGTGGATCTGCAATTCTGGCAAAGGTCTCTTCATTATTATGAGTGCGACCCATCCCACCTCCAACATAAAAGTTGCACCCCTCTAAGTTTCCATCTTTAGAGGTAAAGGCAACTATTCCTATGTCATTGGTAAGAAGATCAACAGAATTGTCCCCAGGAACTGTAACAGCACATTTGAATTTTCTCGGTAAATAAGTTGAACCATATAGTGGCTCATCTTTTATTCCACTAAAAACATTATCTTTGAATTGAAGCTTCCTTATTGCTTCAATATCTTTGTCAGGCTTTATGGTGTACTCTAAGTCTCCATCAGCCCAAAGCTCTAAAAAAGTGCCTTGGCCAGCCATTGGGGTGAGAAGATCTGCAACTTTTTTTGCCAATGCTCTTGCAATATGATAGTCAGGCGAATCAAATGGAGCCGCAGGGGCCATAACGTTTCTATTAATGTCTCCACATGCAGCTAATGTGGAGCCCATTGAATTTACTATTGTTTGAATTACTTCCTTTAGGTTCTCCTTTCTAATTCCATGCATTTGAAAGGCTTGTCTTGTAGTGGCCCTAAGTGTTCCATTACCTAGTTTGTCAGATAATTCATCTAATGCTAAAAATAAATTCCCAGGGACTTCACCACCAGGATTTCTTAACCTAAGCATCATTTGCCAATCTTTACTTTTGCCAGGCCTTCTATTTTCCCTGTTATCTTGTTGATAACTACCATGAAATTTTAATAACTGAACTGCATCATTGGTAAAATGATCGCTCTCATTGACTAATTCCGTAGCAAGTGGTTCTTTAAGAAATTGGCTACTTTTTTTAAAATTTTCAAATTTAGAAACTTCTAATCCATTGGCCAAACAAACAGTTTCTTCCTTGCTGGGATCTTTTTTCTTTTTTACTTTCTCAACCTTGATCAAAGGACCAAAAATATCTCTTTTTATACATTAGCGAAAAGCTTATTTAACTGGTAGTAAATTATAGTAAGTGTAGTTATATTTTTTTCTTGTCTAAATATTTACTTGAGATAGGAACAGAAGAGATGCCCGCAAAATTTTCTCATTCTGTTCTAGAACAATTTAAATCTCTAATAGAATTTGAATTGGATAAAAAGTTAATCAAATTCGAAAATATAGTTGTTACCTCCACACCAAGGAGGATAGTGCTACTTCTCGAAGGTCTAGTTGATTATGCAGAAGATAAGATAATAGTAAGAAAAGGGCCTAAAGCAAATTCAGCTTATTTAAATGGATATCCTACTAATGCTGCTTTAGGATTTGCTAATAGCTTAGATATAGATGTAGCTGAGCTAGAAATAAAAAATACAGAAAAGGGTGATTTTGTATTTGGAAAGAAAATTGAGAAAGGACTATCAACAAAAAATTCTTTGTCTTCGATTATCCCAAAATTAGTAAAGAGTCTTCAAGGCCCTCGATTTATGAAATGGGGGGTTGGGAACATAAAATTTTCAAGACCTATTAGGTGGATTGCCTCTATATATAATGATCAAATTCTTGATTTTGAATTTGATGAATGTGATCCAAAGATCAAAATAAGTAATAAAACAAAAAGTCATAGGCTAATCAATGAAGTTTTAGAAGTTCAGAATCCTGATAATTTTTTTGAATTATTGAAACGAAATAGAGTAATCGCTATTCGAAAAGAAAGAAAAGAAAAAATTGAAAGTTTAATAAATGAGGTATCCAAATCTTTAAATCTGAAACCTGACCTTTCAGAAGGATTACTTAATGAACTAACTGATTTAGTTGAATGGCCAGACTTAATTATTGGCAAATTTAGTGATGAATTTCTTGATCTTCCGGTTGAAGTTCTCTCAACAGTTATGAAAAGTCATCAGAGATACGTTCCTCTTTTATTGAAAAACAAAAGTTTTTCTAAACTAGATTTAAGATCTGAAAAAAATATTAGTACAACTTTCTGCGTTATTTCTAATGGTCTTGAAGAATCAAATTATAATATTACCAAAGGTAATGAGAAAGTATTAAGGGCAAGGTTTTCAGATGCAAAGTTTTTCGTAGAAAGTGACAAAAAAGTTGCTTCAATCGAAAGAAATGAAAAGCTTAAATCTGTTTCCTATTTGAAAGGGCTTGGAACTATATTTCAGAGGGTAGAAAGGTTAGAGGAAGTCACCAAAAAAATTCTTAAATTTTTAAATGATAAGTCTCTAGAAGAAAAAAAAATAATAGAAGCTGCTAAATACTGTAAAAACGACTTATGTAGCGAAATTGTTTTCGAATTCCCTGAGCTGCAAGGAATAATGGGTGGTAAATATCTTAAATATGAGGGATTTAGTGAGGATGTTTGCTTGGCTGTCGCTGAACATTATTTACCTTCTTTTTACAAAGATAGTTTGCCTTCCACAAAATATGGTGCAATAGTTTCTATAGCAGATAAGGTCGAAACTTTAATAAGTATATTTATTTCTGGCAAACGTCCCAGTGGATCATCTGATCCTTACGCCTTAAGAAGA
>QCIH01000042.1 GCA_003216795.1 Prochlorococcus sp. AG-402-K16 | reverse complement strand
TTATTCCCATCAGCATCTTTTATTGTTCCATTATTTAATGACAGTGCAGAATTGGCAGAGGTGTAATCAAGATCACTAGAAGTGTCGCCAGATTGAACTGTATAGGTAAAAGCTAGAGTATTAGTTCCAGATCCAGAAGTATATGTTGCTTTTCTATCTGTTGTTCCAGTTTCTAACTCTAAAGTTGGTGTTCCATTTGCAGTGTCAACAGTGACAGCTTCTGTAAATGCAACATTAATAGTTATTGAATCTCCTTCCTTATAAGATCCATCTGCAGTAGAAGAACTTACACTGCTAATTTTTGGAGAAAAGTAAGCAATTGATGGTGTAGCACTGACTCCTTGATTAGCAAGCATTGCAGTTGCACTTCCGAACATAGCTTCTAGGAGATCTCCAGAATTAATATTCCAAGAACTTAAATCCTGATCTAATGAAGAAGAGGATCCAAACATTCCACTAAAATTAACACCAGAACTTACGTCCCATCTTCTAATGTCCTGATTAAATGCAAACGTAGAGTCAAACATTCTTTCAAAGGTGACTCCAGAACTTACATCCCAACTTCCTATATCTTGATTAAATACTTGAGCACCATCAAACATCTGGCTAAAATCAATACCAGAACTTACATCCCAGCTACCGATATCTTGATTAAAGTTGTGAGCACCATCAAAGAATCCTTTAAAACTACCAAGCGAACTTACATCCCAACTTCCTATATCTTGATTAAATGAAATAGCGCTCTTAAACATCAAGTCAGCAGTTGTTGCCGAACTAATATCCCAATCACCAATATCTCCATTAAAAGATTGGGCTCTATTAAATGTTTCATTAAAGTTAGTTCCCTTACTAACATCCCATGAGCCTATATCCTGATTAAAGGAAAGAGCATTATGAAACATATGGGAGAATGTTGTCCCTGAGCTAACATTCCATCCACTTATATCTTGATTAAAAGAATAGGCGTATGAAAACATTGCAGAGAAATCAGTCCCTGAGCTCACATCCCAATCACTTATATCTGAATTGAAAGTATTTTTATCTTTAAATAACTGAGAAAAGTCAGTAATATTACTTACGTTCCAGGTATTAATATCTCCATATGTTTCCTTGGCTGTAGTTTCATTCTCGATCCATGCATTAACTGCTCTGACTAATTCATTTTTGGAGTTGAAAATATATTGTTCAACCGTGAGTGATAAGGCTTCAGATGAAGAGGAAGTTTTACCAGTTATATCGGTCAAAGTAGCTGTTAATGAATAATTCCCTGCACTAAGAGTCGAGGTTGTTATTGAAAATGCGCCGTTACTGTCAGTAGTTGCAGAACCTAGAAGCGTAGTTCCGCTAAAAAGCTTTATAGTACCTCCAACTTCTGCACTTCCTGTAATAGTTCGCGTTGGATCATATCTTGTTGTTGTAGTTTCAGATAATGAAGTCGGTGCATTAGGTATTAATTCATAAACTCCGACATTCCCAGGATCCTCCTCATAACCTAAATATCCAGCACTAAATCCGCCATCCTCTTGACTGTTTAGTTGATTATGTGAAGACCCAACCGCAAGAAATTGTCCGTCATCTGACAAACTAATAGCTCTACCCTCATATTGATGATCATTTTGATTAATTTCTTCTTCTCTATATAAAATCCAGGAATTATTTATATATTTGAAAACTTTGGTATATCCACTGGTTCCATTACTGCTTCCAGCAGCAGCCACAGTTAATCCATCTGAAGAGATTTGAACGGAATCACCAAGACGACTTAAAACAGATCCATTTATATCTGATCCAACTTGAGACCAATCATTATTAACGTATTGGTAAACCTTCAATTGCCCAGCCTTATTGGAAAAACTGGGATTTCCCATCACCAGAAAAGTTCCATCATTTGAGATATCTACTGAAATGGCTTTCTTAAAACTTTCAGTGGTTGAAGTGAAAGCAACAATATTAGATCCAATTTGACCCCAAGAATTATTATTATTCTCAAATACTTTTACGAATCCCTCATCTGGATAACTTAACGCGACGATATTTCCATTAGAGGATAAGCTTACAGAAAAACCACAAGAGTCGCTTTCTCCACCTTTAATATCATTACCAATTTGACTTATTGAGTCATTTTGGATTCTATATACTTTGACATTCCCATCATTATCTCCATTTTGTACATCGCCGTTATTATCTACATAAGTATTTTTATCCCAGAAAGAACCAACTGCTAAAACAGATCCGTCTGAAGAAAGACTAATTGAATAACCTTGATAGAAGTTAGAACTGTCACCACTTATCCCTTTACCAATTTGCGACCACACACCATTATCTAATTTAAATACAGAAACTAATGGTTCGTTTTCAAAAGAAGAATTTAACGATAAAGGACTGCCAATTGCCAATATTTTGCCATCTTCCGATAAGGATAATGAAACCCCTACTCGAGCTCCTGGTCTAGCTCCTAAGATTTCATTCCCTAGTTGAACCCAGTTGTTATTATTCTTTTGATAGACCTTAACACTTCCAGCCTCTAAACCTACACTCTTAAAAGAAGATTCAATATCATTGATATTAAAGTTATATTTTTCACTAACATCTAATAAACCTCCAAAATCAGAATAAACACCATTAATATTAGTTTCGGCAAGTATTACATCATTTGAATCGATAAGTGAATTATTATTTGTATCTTCAATTACATAGGCAATATCGTCCTTATAAGTCCAATCTATACCAAATGCGTTTACGGAATAATTACCTCCATTTGTGCCATCAACGTTATCAAAAATAACCCCAAATATGTCTGCATTACCATTTGATAAATTACTAATTTCAATAACACTTATGTAGGGATTATCTTCATATGGTTCGAGGGGTAAAACCCTCAAATCAGTCCTAAATTCCCACTCATAATCAGTTAACTCTTCTCCAGCAGGATAGAGTCTTTCATATATATGTGTATTATTCCAACCTATATTTCCTGCAACATTATAGTGAAAATTTGTATTGTTATTTATCTGACCAAATGGAGAAGATGTTTCAGTTAGTTCTCCTTCATTGAGTGGTGCTCCGATCGCTAAAACATTTCCATCCCCCGATAAGGCAGTTGAAAATCCAAAGAAATCACCATTAGATTCTCCATTTAACTGACTTCCTGTGGCAAAACTCGGAACACCATCATCAGAAATAATATTAATTGATAACGCAGACGATGCAGAAGAGACATTGCCTACAGCATCGGTTGCTTTTGCTGTTATCGAATGACTTCCTGCACTAAGAGCAGAAGATGGAGTAAAAGAGAATGCGCC
>QCIH01000041.1 GCA_003216795.1 Prochlorococcus sp. AG-402-K16 | reverse complement strand
CAGGAAATTATGGACATATTATTACCTTAAAAACGGAGCATAAAGCTGTTTTGGAGCCCCTAAACCAACTAAAAAAAGAGGG
Organism: Prochlorococcus sp. AG-402-K16; assembly: GCA_003216795.1. Taxonomy (GTDB): domain Bacteria; phylum Cyanobacteriota; class Cyanobacteriia; order PCC-6307; family Cyanobiaceae; genus Prochlorococcus_A. The sequence goes on along the minus strand of QCIH01000041.1, from coordinate 3,283 downwards.
ATTTATGGTTACAGCAATTCATCCTGAGAAAGATGGCTTAATTTCAGACGAACAATTCAAAAAAAATATAAGAGAAGATACATTTCTTGTTAGTGTCATGTTGGCAAATAACGAAATAGGAGTTATTCAGCCCATAGAGAATATTTCAAAGATATGTAAATCGAGAGGAATAACATTTCACTCTGATTTTGCACAATGTTTAGGTTATATGGCGTTAGACAATCTTTTATCAGATGTAAATATGATAACGATGAGTTCTCACAAAATATATGGTCCTAAAGGGATAGGACTTCTTTTGATTGATGAACAAATTAATCTTGAGCCTTTAATTGTTGGAGGAGGTCAGGAATATGGTCTTAGGTCTGGCACATTACCTCTTCCTTTAGTAGTTGGCTTTGCTAAAGCAATAGAGATAGCAGTCTTGAATCAAAAAAATAATGCTGAGAAATTACTCTTTTACAGAAATAACCTTTTAGAGGGGTTGTTAAAAAATAATTCTGGTTTATTAATTAATGGCTCTATAGAAAAAAGATTACCTCACAATTTAAATTTGACTGTATTGGATTTAAACGGAGCAAAGTTTCATAAACTTTTAAAATCTAAAATAATTTGTTCTACTGGATCTGCATGTAGTAATGGTGAACCATCTCATGTTTTACTAGCCTTAGGTAGATCTCTTAAAGAAGCAGAATCTTCAATAAGGTTAAGTATTGGATTAAGCACTAACTCAAAAGACATAAAACAAGCAATTCATATTCTTACAAATACGATCAGATCATTAAGATAGAAATTATTGGCTTTTAATTTAATTGAGCAATTCTTAATTTTCCACTTCTAGCTCTTTTATTTAGTTCAACTTCTTTTTCGGAAGGAGTGATTGGCTTTTTTGTAAGGTTTTTTAGTCTTTGATCATTCTTAAAACAACTTTTAACTAACCTATCCTCAAGGGAATGAAAACTAATAATAGAAATAACACCTCCTGGCAAAAGCCATTCAGGTACAACTTCCAAAAATTTTTCTAATACTTCAATTTCCTTATTAACAGCAATTCTTAGTGCTTGAAATGTTCTTGTTGCTGGATGTATTTTTTTATATCTTTGTTTTGGCGGGAAGCAGCCTGCAATAGAATAAGCTAACTCTTTTGTTCCAGAATATTTCCCATTTTCCTTCAAATCTAATTTTATTTTCCTAGCAATCTTTCTTGATAATCTCTCCTCTCCGTATTTATAGATTAGGTTAGCTAGATCTTTTTCATTTAAATCCTCAATTAATTTCTCTGCATCAACATCAAGAAAAGGATTCATGCGCATATCAAGTGGACCATCTTTTTGAAAACTAAATCCCCTTTTAGGGTCATCAATTTGGTTACTATTTATTCCAAGATCTGCAATCACAAAAGAAACTTTTTCTTTTGGTACAAAATCCGCAAAATTTGAAGCCCTTATATCAATCCTATTTTTAAACTCATCAAGTTTTTTTGATGCTGATTTTCTCGCGAATGGATCTTGATCAAGTCCAATTATATTTAAATCCGAATATTTTCTCAATAAATGATAAGAGTGCCCTCCTCCGCCTAAAGTTGCGTCTATTCCCTTAAGTTGATTGTTATGTATCAGTGGGTAATGCTCTAATGAGGCCATAATTTCATATGTCATAACTGATTGATGATTGAAAAAAGATGAATCAGATAGGTCAGTTTGCATAACTTTCGACTAAGATTTATTTAGAAGTTAAATTTTGAATGGCTCAGCTAGAGACTAGAACAGAACCAATGGTGGTCAATTTTGGCCCTCACCATCCCTCAATGCATGGGGTTTTAAGGTTAGTTGTAACTCTCGATGGTGAGAATGTCATTGATTGTGAGCCAGTAATTGGATATTTACATAGAGGAATGGAAAAAATAGCTGAAAATAGGACAAATGTAATGTATGTCCCTTATGTAAGCAGAATGGATTATGCCGCAGGAATGTTTTATGAAGCTATTGTAGTAAATGCTCCTGAAAGATTAGCTAATATTCCAGTTCCCAAAAGAGCTAGTTATATCAGAGTTCTTATGCTCGAACTTAATCGTATTGCTAATCATCTTTTATGGCTTGGTCCCTTTTTAGCAGACGTAGGAGCTCAAACTCCATTTTTCTATATTTTTAGAGAAAGAGAGATGATCTATGATCTCTGGGAAGCTGCTACTGGACAAAGGCTAATAAATAATAATTTTTTTAGAATAGGTGGAGTAGCATGTGATCTCCCATACGGATGGTTAGAAAAATGTATAGACTTTTGCGATTGGTTCGGTCCTAAGATAGATGAATACGAAAAATTAATAACAAATAATCCAATTTTTAGAAAAAGAATTGAAGGTCTAGGAACAATTCAAAGAGACCAGGCAATTAATTGGTCTTTGTCTGGGCCAATGCTTCGAGCTTCTGGGGTTTCCTGGGATTTAAGGAAAGTCGATAGTTATGAATGTTATGACGATTTTGATTGGCAAATTGCTTCTGAAAAAGAAGGAGACTGTTATGCGAGATATCGAGTAAGAGTTGAAGAGATGAGACAATCACTAAGCATCATTCGCCAAGCCTGCAAAATGATTCCAGGAGGTCCAACAGAAAGTTTAGAAGCTCAAAGAATGGCGACTGAAGATAAGAAAAGTGAAATATTCGGTATTGACTACCAATATGTAGCTAAGAAGGTTGCTCCAACTTTTAAAATTCCTAATGGAGAATTATATACAAGATTAGAGTCTGGCAAAGGAGAAATAGGTGTATTTATTCAAGGAAATAATGAAGTTACCCCATGGAGATTCAAAATCAGAGCAGCTGATTTAAATAATCTGCAAATATTGCCTCATATTCTTAAAGGTGCCAAAATCGCTGATATTATGGCAATCCTTGGTTCAATAGATGTCATTATGGGATCTGTTGATAGATAATTTCTTTAAATGAAACCCGCTGATTGGTTAATATTGCAGAAGAAGGTAAGATTTGGTGATTGCGATTCTGCAGGTGTAATTCATTTTCATAACTTATTAAAATGGTCGCACGAAGCTTGGGAAGAAAGTATTGAAATTTATGGGATTCCTTCTCAAGATATTTTTCCAGATTTCTCTACACGTAAAAGTCAAATTATTTTTCCCATAGTCAATTGTGAAGCAAAATTTCTTGGGCCTATAAAAATTGGAGATTTCTTAAAAGTAAAAATTGCCCCTCATAAAATTAATACTTATTTGTTCCAAGTAAATAGCTTTTTTATAAAAAACGGAAATAAAGTAGCCGAAGGAAAAATT
>QCIH01000040.1 GCA_003216795.1 Prochlorococcus sp. AG-402-K16 | reverse complement strand
ATAGACGGGGAATTATTTTTCAAACAATCAAGAATTTTTTCTAAAGTATTTAATTTCATATATGGACACTCGTTACATTTACAACCTTCTACATCAGGAACTTCAATAAAAATTTTATTAGGTTCTTTCTTTTTCATTTGATGAATTATTCCAGGTTCAGTTAGTACCATGTAAGTTTTAGATGGATCTTTACTTACGAAATCAAGCAGCTTACTTGTTGATCCAATAAAGTCTGAGAGAATTAGTAAATTTTGACTACATTCAGGATGAGCAATTACTTTTGATCCTGGATTTTGATATTTTAATTTTAGAAGTGCTTCTTCACTAAATGATTCATGAACAATGCAGCTGCCAGGCCATAATTTAAGATCTCTTCCTGAATTTTTCTGTACCCATCTCCCAAGGTTCTGATCTGGCGCAAATATTATCTTTTTATCTTCAGGTATCTTTTTAATTAATGAGACTGCATTACTGCTTGTACATATCAGATCACTTTGAGCTTTTACTTCTGCAGTGCAATTTATATAACTTACGACATAGTGATCTGGATTTTCTTCCCTGAATTTTTGAAATTTATCTGAAGGACAATCGTCTGCTAATGAGCATCCTGCGTCAATATCTGGTAATAGGACTGTTTTATTAGGGCTAAGTATTTTTGCGGTTTCGGCCATAAAGTGCACACCGCAAAAAATTATTATATCTGCGTCATTATTTGCAGCTTTCCTAGAAAGATCTAATGAATCTCCAATAAAGTCTGCAATTTCCTGAATCTCTGGTGCTTGATAATAGTGCGCAAGAATAATTGCATTAGCTTTTTTGCAACGCTCCTTTATTTCAGAAATCAAATCCTCTTCGTTTTGAACTGATTTCTGTTTTGCAGTAGAAGTTATACTGGTCAGGATTTAGAATATCTCTAAATAGATTATATGCCTTTAAACAGAAAAAATTCTGACAAATTTAAAAATTGCTATTGTTGGTGACTGTCATGGTCAATGGTCTGAATTAGACTTGAAAGTTTTATCGATTATCAAACCAAATATTGTTTTATTTGTTGGTGATATTTCTGATGGAAGTGTCAAAATAATTAAAAAAATCAATGAGATCAAAATTCCCACTTTTGTGATTTTAGGAAATCATGATAGAGGAAAAGATTCTACAGGCGAAACTCTCTCAAAGCAGATACGTGTTCTTGGTGAAAAATATTGTGCATGGGATTTGAAAGTTTTTAATAATCAAATAAATTTATTGTCTGCTAGACCATGTAGTTCTGGCGGAGGCTATTATCTTTCAAAAGAAGTTAAAGGTGTTTATGGACCTATAACCGAACAAGATTCAATAAATAAAATTATCAAATGTTCAGAAGAGACTGTTGAAGAAATACCTCTAATAATTATGTCTCATGCTGGTCCTTCGGGTTTAGGTTCAGAACCTAGAAGCATTTGTGGGAAAGACTGGAAATTACCCTCTTTAGATTGGGGAGATAGAGATTTGTCTGCTGCTATTTCTCAAATACAAAAGAGAAGAAAAGTTGATCTTGTGATTTTTGGTCATATGCACATCCGGCTTAAAAGAAATCTTGGTTTAAGAGAGATGTTTAAAATTGATAGCAAAGGAACGATTTATTTCAACACTGCTGTGGTACCAAGATATAAAACTGATGAAGATGGGAAATTGCTAATTAACTTTTCATGGATTGAGTTTGAAAATAAGGAATTAAGGCAGGTTTCTCATCGATGGTATTCAGAGTCTGGTGAAATTCGTGAAGAAGATAAATTTTTTTAGGATTAATTATCTCTGATCATATTTTAAGTATTATTGGGCTTTTCATATCTTGAAAATAATGTTTGAGACAAGATATAACCCGCAATTCCTGCGGCTGTAAAAGCTAAACCATTTTTAAATAAAGGTAATAAATCATTTGTTCTGGATATTATCGGTGCCAAGCCAAAAATTCCAAATAACATTCCCCATAAAGGAGAAAGAAGAGCTAAAAATCCAATTGAAATGACTTGACCCTCTTTTCTTGGGGCAGATGCAAAACCTGCTACTAAACCTCCAAGAATCGATGTACATAAAGTCCATACATATTGCTCTTTGGGTAGGCCAGGGACAACTTGGCATCCTCCTCTTTCGAGACAAATCTTTACTGAATCAATTGCATCTAATACTGCACCATCCTCACCGTGATCTTTAACATAGTATTGATTGCCAAATCTTGTTTGAAGTTCAACCCAAAATAACCTTGGCATAAAATTAAAATAAGCCTCTCCGACGTTAAAGTTCAGCAAATTTCCCCCTCTAGGATCCGCAACTATCAACAAACTTGTCTCATCTAAATCCCAATAGTCCTTTATTGCACTACCAGGCGAACTTTCAAACTGAGATAAATATTTAATTTTCCACCCACTTTCAATTTCTAGATTATTGAGCTTTTCCTCTAAAGATTTTTTCTGATTAGGGCTTAATGTTTTAGCTAAATCAATTACTGGTGTTTTTTCCTCAGGTAATAAATTTGGATTATTTATAGCGAAAACGGGTTTATGTGAAATTAAAACTAATATATATAGAAATATTCCTAATAAATAGTTAATCTTTGAAGGCATAAATAAGTTTTGTCTTTTTATATTTTCGCCGATGAATAGCTTACCCGCGAATAATCCAGATTGGTTAGTAAAAAAAATAATAAAAATGGGTGGGACTATAAGTTTTTATGATTTTATGAATTTTGCATTAAATGATCCTATTAATGGTTATTACGGCAGCGGTAAAGCTGAGTTAGGCGTTCGAGGAGATTTTGTCACATCACCCTCTTTATCTAATGATTTTGCTTTTTTGGTTGGTAAACAAATAGAAGATTGGCTAATTCAGTTCAAAATTAGTTTTTTATCTAATCAGAAATTAGCTGTAACTGAATTTGGAGCTGGAGATGGAAGCTTTATGAGTGGATTAATTAAATATTTTTTAGAAAACAGCAAGAATTTTTTAGAAGGAGTTTCTTTTGTAATTATTGAACCTAATGAAGGGATGGTAGAAAAACAAAAAATTAAATTAGAGGAATTTTTAAACTTAGGTATTGATATTTTATGGAAAGGTTTGGATGAAGTAGAGGAAAATAATATAAATGGAATAGTTTTTGCAAATGAGGTTTTAGATGCTTTGCCAGTAGAGAGAATAACCTTCTCAAAAGGAAAATTAATTCGACAAGCAGTTTCTATAGACAAAAAATCTCATAAATTATTTTTTGATGAAATGCCAATTACAAGTGAATTGGAAAAAAGTATTGAACTTGCTAAAGGCGAGTTGGGAATTACTATTCCGCCTGAAGATGCTCCTGAAGGATGGACAACCGAATGGCATGTAGATAATTCAAAATGGTTAGAAGCTATTTATGGAAAAATCAATAATGGTATTTTATTGATAATTGATTACGCCAAAGAAGCTAAAAAATACTATAACTCTAAGAATTCTGATGGGACGATAGTTTCTTATGAAAATCAAAAAATGATGAATGATGTCTTAGATTCTCCTGGAAATTGCGATTTAACATCTCATGTGTGCATAGAAACTTTAATTAATGATGCTGAGACTCTTGGATTTAATACTCTTGGAATAACTAAACAAGGAGAGGCTTTGTTGGCACTTGGATTGGCAGAGAGACTTTATGGAATTCAGAAGGAATTTAAGGAGGATTTATCAAATGCTCTTTTAAGAAGAGAGGCATTACTTAGACTCGTTGATCCTGTATGTCTAGGTAATTTTAAGTGGTTTGTTTTTAATAAGTTTAAGGAGAAGGAAATGAATATAAATTCAACCTGTTTGCGTTAAGAAAAAAACTTTAAAAATAATGAATCTTCTACGTCATCATA
>QCIH01000039.1 GCA_003216795.1 Prochlorococcus sp. AG-402-K16 | reverse complement strand
TACTTAAAATTTTTTTCAGAAAAGCTTGTTTTGATAATGCTCCCGAAGAGTTATCCACTTTTTAAGCATTTTTCAACAGGGTTTTCCACAATATGTTGATTAAATTTGAATTTCTATGTGCAAAATAAAATATTATCTTCTTTTAAGAAAAAACTATCCACAATTTTTTTTGGGGATCAGTAAGATCTCAAAGTCTTTATAAATTTTAAGTACAAATCCTATGAATCTAAATGATACAAAAAAGGATTTAAATCCCGAAATCAAAAAAGAGTTGGAAAAATCCAAGCTCGAAGTTCTTACTAATGAAAATGATTTTTTAGTTAAAAACCTCAAAAAGGCTGGATGATCTACTAGAGCTTTTAAATACTTTTCAAACAATAAATTATCTAAGCTCACTTTCAAAGACAAAAAAATATTTTCTTGAATGATCACCCGCAAAAGTTTTAGTTTATTAAATATAAAATTTCTATTAAATATACAAACTAATTACTCCAGATACTAAACATATAAATTAAATCCTAGTTATATTAACCAAATCTCAGTAAGAGATCAGATTAGAAATATAAACGGGAAATTGAAAGTTTTTAAAATTATTTAAACCTTTAATTTTTCCTGTATTCGCATCATAGTTTTTTTCAAAAGATGAATACCCAAGAACTAAAAGTCAGTTATAAAAAGCTTTTAAACAAAGCTGCCAAGGCAAACGGTCGTAAGGAAACTGTTTCTTACTTAAATCGTGCTGCTAAAATTAAATCAAAAATCTATTCAAACACTAAAGTAAATTGTTTTAGATGTAATGGAGCAGGTTTTCTAAGAATTTCTTTAGATGAGACTAAGACATGTCTATCTTGCTATGGGAAGGGTTTTTTGATTAAAGAAATTCAGCAAGTTTAAAAAATTTGATTGTTCATGAAAGATCTCATTCAAGCTCATAAAAAATTAATTAAAACAGTAAAAGAACAAATGGGATTTTCTGATTATGGGATGTATTGGTTAGCTTTCCTGGAAGGGGGTCTAACTATATGGCTGCTGGATAGAATATTTTTCCACTGGTTGAAGTTTTAATTTTTATTTAAGTCAAAAAAATTTCTGCAGGTACTAAAAAAATTAATTTATCGAAACCATTTGAAAAGTTGTAGGATAGTAAAAAACTAATATGCAATTACTCGGATTAATTCTTCTTCTAGCAAGTAGCTGGTACTTATGGAAATTAACATCAAACTTTCTTGATGAACCAACAAAAAAAGAACTGACTAATAGTTTAAATAACCTCAAAAATAAATTCTCTGAGGGAAAACAAAATTTCTCTAAAGCAAAAATAAGTGAAGCTTGGGAAAAATACAAAGAAGAAGGTGGTGCTTTATCTAATAAAGAAAAAAGCTAGTGGAATTTTTTATTATTACAAGTCTCACTAAAGATATTTCTAGAATTGATTTAATTGGTATTTTGTTTGGTCATTTAATTTTTGGTGTTGCATTGACACAGCTTTTAGATTGGACGTGGTTAAAGAACCTTATGAGTGAAGAAGATAAAACAAGGATGCTTAAAAGTTATACATGGAAAGACTTATTAGTAGATGGAGCAATTGTAACGGTAGTTCTAGGAATAATCTTTTTGATAATTAGCATTTTTCTATAAATGAACGTAACTTACATCCTTTTAGTTTTTTTAATGATATCAATTGTGATTTTCACTCAAATAATCAATGCCTCCGATAAATCTAAATAAATGACCGAAGTAACTAGCAACTCCTCAACTGGATGGTACTTAATCGCTTTGGTAAGCACTTTATCTTTTTTAGCCTTAATTTACTTCGGCAAAAAAAGATAGAGTAAATTTTGAAAGACTATTTAAATTCATAAAAAAAGCTCTGCAACTTCATGAGATGCAGAGCTTTTAATTATTAAGTAACTGATTTATATAAATCTATTGATTATAAAACCTTTTTTCTTAATCAAAGAAAAAGAGACCGATGAATGTGATGAAGATACTGAATTCACGGCCCCGTTGATAACCGCATTTTTCGGTAGATACGACAATGAATCACCTCCTTTACTAATGTTTTTTTTAAGATAACTAAAAGAATGAAACAAGGAAAGAAATTCGTTAAAAATTTAAAAGTTTTTTAACAAATTAACAATATAAATCTCTTAAAAATAAAAATATAGATATTACCAAGGCAAAACCTCCCCGTTGGCATGCCAAAACGTACCCGAATTATTTTTATTTAATGAATCAATACGTTTTAAAATGCCATTTGCTGATTCTTCAGTACTAATTCCATTTCTTGTAAAGCCAGTCATTCTTGTACTCACTAAACCAGGATGCAAAATAGCTACATAAATATCATCTCTTGATAAATCTATAGAAAGTGATTTTGCTGCCATTGACAAAGCTACCTTAGACATCCTGTAACCATAAGAACTTCCAGATGAATTATCTTCAATAGATCCCATTCTACTTGTGATAAAAGCAACTTTAGAAGATCTTTTTAAAAGGCGTTTAAGTGATTGGGTCATACATATTGGGCTCAATGCATTAACTTCAAATTGCCGCAAAATACTTTGTTTATCTAAGTTTTCGAAAGAATTAAATTCATAAATTCCTGCATTATGAATTAAGCAATCTAAATTAACTCCAGATAGTTTTTTACACAAATTTGTTATCGACTCATTTGAAGAAATTTCTATATTCTCTTCAATTCTCACTCCTAAATCTCTAAGTTCTTTTGAAGCTTTCCTACACGTTGCAATTACATTATCTCCTCTCTTATGAATTTGCCTACATAGTTCTAATCCGATACCCCTATTTGATCCTGTAATTAGAAAAGTCGACATCTCTAAAGTAAAAATAAAAAATTAATCTAAATCCAAATATAAAAGAAAACGAACTAGAAAAAGAAAAAATTTATAAAATTCCCTATTAGATTTTTTAAGGTTATGATGGATTATGAATTCCAAAAGAATTTATAAAAGAAAGCAAAGATATTTTTATCATCAAAATTTAATGTATGGAAATTTTCAATCAAGAATTTATAGAAGAGATTATTAGGTTAACGTGGAGAAATCCTGCTTTCATGGCTGTAGCTTTTGCTTTAGTTTGGCTTATCCCACAATTATTTATCAGAAAAATAATGGCAAAAAAATATGAAAGAAGAAAAATAGAAATTCAGAAAAATAAAATTCAGAAGCTTTACCCAACTAATACTCCTAAATAAGATTTTTATTTATAAAATGATCTAATTAATCAAAAAATACTTTTTGCACCTAGGTAAAATATGATCTACAAAATAATTAGAATTGATGGGAAAGATGACGAATTAACAGCTCAAAGTTTTGATAAATATTCAGATGCCTACGATTTGCTAGAGGAACTATATGGAGATTTATGTTGTTCAGATGCTGATTATGGAGACATAACCTATTACGATATTGTGGAAAATAATTTAAAAAATATTAATGAAGAATAAAAAATGGGCTCCCTCCCAAGAAGAAAATTTAGGGGTAATAACAAGCGTATATGAATTCATTAAAGAAGAACTTTCAGAACTTCAAAAAGAAACTGGATGTCCCGATTCATTTATTTATGATTTTATTGGCAAAATTCAGACTGAATGGCATCCTGAATCTTGCCACTCCATAGTTAGAAATAAAAAAAGGGAAAATTAGAAAATATTAAATCTTCAACTCAAATTTATAAAACTTCTTTAATATGATTTGAATTTAAAAAACATTAAAGCATGATTATTAGAATACTAGGTATCGTACTTATCCTTGGTACGATTGCTTATTATGGTTTAGTTTTGACTGGGCAAAGCAACCTTTAGTTTTTTCAACTTTTAAAATTTCTTATGAAATGGCCTCCTACTCTTTGTTGGACAGCACCAAAAACTATTAATGGTAATAGGCATTTTCAAGTAAAAGCTTATGGTGGTAAAAATGAAGATAGATGGGTTGATATTTTTCCTACCAAAAATAAAAAAGATATTAAAAGAATCCTATGGACAAAACTTAAATCAGAATGGACTTCTGGATGGTTAAGGCTCCCAAAAGATAAAGATTAATTTGTCTATGTAAAAA
>QCIH01000038.1 GCA_003216795.1 Prochlorococcus sp. AG-402-K16 | reverse complement strand
ATCATTAGTTTTGTTTTCAATCAACAATCTTTTTTGATCTTCCAAAAGTAATTCAATCAATTCTTTTTTAGTTTTACGACTATATAAGTTAATTGATGATTTTTTTGCTTCTAAACGTATTTCTCTGAAACTCAGTTTGTGTAATTGATCTTTTTTTGCTGATTCATTAACTATATTATTTTCAATCATAATTTTTCAAAACTTTTAATGAAGTTACTATGAAAAATATAGAAAAAGCAATGTGTTAATTACTCATTTGGGATTGTTTTCATTATCAAGTTTTTCTCTTGTTCAAGATTTAAAACTCTTACAAAATTTCTGAACTCTTTGTTTCTCTAGTTGACCTATAAACTGCATTTAAAAAATCATTTTCCCAACTAGAAATAATCACTATCATTCCGGATAATTGACTCCTTCATTTTGATGAAATTAAATTTATTTGTATTTTATATATCAGCTTTAAAAGGACTAACTATTGCAGCAAGTACAGTGGCGGTTGTTGAACTTTTAAAACAAGATTATTCCATTGGAATTAGCGCAGCTATATCTTGTTTGGTACTCGTTATTGCTTCTAAAAGAGTATTTAAAAAAATACTTATTAGGAAAATATAAGTATTTTCCATATAACTATCCCAGTGTTTTTAATTATTTACTTATAAAAGGCATAACAAATAAAAATTTCTAGGTTCTTCTTATCCAAGCAAAAAATAATATTTATAGATTTAGTTACAAAACTATATTCAAAAATATTCATTTTGTATCTTTGAATACTTAATAAGAATTAATGGTATAGAAAGGGTACAATTAATTATTTAGTTATTCAAATAGCCAAGAAAGTCTTTATATTTTTTTGATAATATTGAAAAGTAAATATTTGGTTTAGTATTAGTACCGATTTAGCACAATTTGGATCGACAAGATTTCTTTATGACTATAGAGATGTCACTAATACTTTATGGAAGACTATAAGTTGGACTGCCGATATTATTGATCCAGTTGTCATAGCTGGATCTTTAACTTTTGACGGCGGCCAAGCCGCATCAGTAAGGATTGATGATGTTAATGAGAATAACAAAACTTTTAAGATCGCACTTAATGAGCCAGGAGGTTATGACCAATGGCATGTAGATGAAACTTATCAATACATTGTTGCTTCAAAAGGGAACTGGGTTATAGAAACAGAAAATAATTCAGATATAAATATTTCTGTTGGAGAAATTAGTACTGATAATATTACTAATGAATCAATAATTGAAAATATAAATTTTGATTTTGAATTCTCAAATAAACCTGTTGTTCTTACAAGTACTCAAGATCATATTAAGGTCAATAATAAATTTACACCTACCTGGATAAATACTCAACAACACAACGTAGATACTAATGGATTTGATATAAAATTCATGGCGGAGGGTAAAAATCCAAGTAATGTTGATTCTGAGATTGCTTGGTTAGCTATAGATAATGATATTTGGAGTATAGATTCTAATGGCAACAGAATTTTAACTGAGATTAAATCTCAAATCAGAAGCGATTCGACCTTCGATCACCAGAATTTCAATTCAACTCCAGTAACTCTTGCTCAGATTTCTTCTTATACCCCTGACAGCTCTCAGAAAAATTTAAGACTTAGATCCTACGATAAAGATAAATTTGTACCATCTTTTCAATTAAAAAGTAGCCATACATCATCCGATATAGAAGATGTAAATGTTCTTTCTGTACAAGGTAGTGGAATATTAAAAGGTACAAAACGCTCATTAGATTCTATTCCTCCTTCTTTTTCAGATTTTACGTATCAAGAAGCCTCCGTTGTAGCTGGTCCATCAAATCCTCAGCTATCATCTTCTAATAATCAGTCACAATTAATAAAAAGAGAACACGCCAACGTCCGATCAACAGGAGAGACATTAAATTTCCATTCTCACGCTGTACTAAAAGAAGACGGATCAGTTGTGACATGGGGCGATCAAAACAATGGAGGAAATAGTAGTTCCATAAACTTTTCTAAAGGAGGTGGTGTTAAGGAAATCTTTGAAGGCGGACATGCTTTTGCAACACTTCAAAATGATGGATCGGTCTTGACATGGGGAAATGATTCTCGAGGAGCTAATAGTTCCTCTGTTCAATCTTCACTGACAGATGTTAAGAAGATTTTTTCTACTTATGGTGCTTTTGCAGCATTAAAAAATGATGGATCTGTGGTCTTGTGGGGTAGTAATAACGACGGTAATAATGCCTCCACAGAGGTAATAAATAAAATTAGTAGTGGTGTTGTCGATATATCCGTCACTGGTCAAGCATTTGCGGCAATAAAAGATGATGGATCAGTTGTTACATGGGGTAATACTAATGCAGGTGGTGATAGTTCATCAGTAGCGAATCAACTTAATAGTGGTGTTTCTAAAATTTATGGATCTGATAATGCCTTTGCTGCACTTAAGAATGATGGTTCCGTCGTAACTTGGTCTGGGGCCTCTTGGTGGGATACTTCTCTTAATAATGCGAGACCATATCTAAATGACAATATCTCAAAAGTATATGCCTCAAGAGGAGACTTCGCTGCTATAAAAAATGATGGTTCTATTGTAAGTTGGGGAAGCGGAGTCTCCTCCTCAGGCCTTATCATTAAAGATATAGGGACCTTAGGTTCACCTGTTAAAGAAATAGTTTCTGCTCATGGAGCCTTTACAGCACTAACTGAAAATGGAAAGACTTTTTCTTGGGGGCTTACATCAAGAAATGGTGCTAATGGTCCTTCCCTTACTGACGTAAAAGATGTTTTTTCTTCCGGTGGGTCTTTTGCAGCATTAAAAAATGATGGATCTGTTGTTACTTGGGGAAGATCTGAATATGGCGGAGATAGTAGCAGTGTAAGGGATGAACTTTCTTCCGGAGTAAAACATATATATGCTGCTTCTGAAAGTTTTTTAGCTTTAAAAGATGATGGTTCTATTGTTGTATGGGGTGCAAATACTCAAGGATATGACAACCAATTAAAAAATAAAATTGAATCTGTAGGCGTAAAAGATGTTTTTGCAAATAATCGTGTATATGTTGTTCTACTTAATAATGGATCTGCAGTAACCTTTGGTCCATCTCATCAAGGAGGTTTAGGCCCAGGTTCTGGTTTGCTTGATAGTGCAGTCTCAGCAGTTAGTGATATCTTTACAACTACAGTTGAGGTAAGTTCTAGTACCGCTCCTTTAATACTTTCTTTTGATGAAAATACCTCAATAGGTACTAATTTATTTAAATCACTAGCCACTGATTCTAATGGTAACGTGACATATAAACTTGAAGGACAGGATGCTACAGCTTTTGATATTGATACTTCTACAGGTCAAGTTACTAATAAGGTTGTTCCTAATTATGAAACAAAATCTAGCTATAACTTTAATATTATTGCTTCAGATAGAGAAGGTAATAAGTCTTCCAAGCAAGTAATTTTTAATATTAATGATATAAACCAAGCCCCATCAATAACCTCCTCATCAACAGCGAGTGTAATAGATGAAAACACAGCCACATCAACTGTTATTTATAGTGCAGCTGGTACAGATGAATCGTCAATAACCTGGTCATTAAAAGATGAATATGATTCTTCCAAGTTTTCTATTGATGAAAATGGAAATGTATCTCTAGCCTTAATTCCTGACTATGAAGTTGACGGAAACGAATTAAAATTCACGGTCAGTGCTAGTGATGGAACTCTTACTACAGATAAGACAGTTACTTTAGGGATAAATGATGTACTGGAAAATGAATTTGTCATCAATCCAGACAACACAGAAATAGAAACCAAAGCTAAAACACTTAAAGCTGAAGACACCTCAACATCTGGAATAACAGATTCTCATCTGTTTAATATTCATGACGTCTCAGGATTTGGAGATGAAACCTGGGGTTCTGTACGTATTCCCCAGAAATTACGTACCATTCTTAAGTATCAAGATAATAAAGATGCAGATGATTTTGGATGGATTTCTTTTCTGGAAGGAAAATCACAAGCTGACCTAAAGAAGGGTGTTTTCCGTGTGTTTGCAAAATCAGAAGATAATACAGTTAAACAGGCGCTCAAATTTAAAATCAAACCTGATAGTGATGGAGGATTGAGCTATCAGGACCAGGCAATTGATAAGTTAAATACCTGGAACCTCAGCAAGACAAAAACC
>QCIH01000037.1 GCA_003216795.1 Prochlorococcus sp. AG-402-K16 | reverse complement strand
GATATTCCCAATAGCAATTATTGGTCTTGATTCATGGGCTGTTGTCGCGTCTAATCGTCCTCCTAAGCCAGCTTCAAGAATGAGTAATTCAACTTTTTTATGGTCAAAAAAATTTAGTGCGCAGCAAATGATTTTTTCAAAAGGAGTTAATTCAAATGTTGAAAAATTTTTTTCTATTAATCTATAGATTTCTTCAAAATCAGTTTTATTAATATTTTTTTTATTAACTCTAATCCTCTCGCATACATCCAAAAGATGAGGAGATGTCGTTACACCAAAATTCCTTTTAGCTTCAAAAAGTATACTTTCTAAATATGCCGCGATTGATCCTTTTCCATTTGTTCCAATAATTTGTATCGCAGGGATATTCTCGCAAGGATTACCAAGTTCTTGAAGTGCTTTTTTAATTCTTGATAAACCTAACTTGATATTATCCCTTTCATATTTAGGTGATAACAATTCAAAAATTTTTAAATTTGCATTTTTCAAAATTTAAATTTCTATAACTCTTCAAAAATTGAATTTAGCTTATCCAAAAGAATATTAATTTCTCTTCGAGATATAACTAATGGAGGGACAATCCTTACAACCTTTCCTCCCGCAGGAACTACTAGTAATCCTTTATCAAATGCTTTTAATGTAATTTTTTTTGCATCAGCATAATCATCATTGATCACAAGACCTTGTATTAAACCTAAACCTCTTTTGCCGGTAATAATATTAGGAAATTTTTTTGACAATTCTTCAAATCCAGCATTTAATTGTTCCCCTCTGAGATAAACATTATTGATAAGATTTCTTCTATTTATTTCTTCTAATACAGTTAGGGCAGCCCTACAGGCGAAAGGGTTCCCCCCAAAAGTGCTTGCATGATCTCCTGGGGAAAAAATGTTGGCTTTTTCTTTTACTAATAATGCTCCAATTGCATGACCTCCTCCTAATCCTTTAGCAAGGGTGAATCCATCAGGTTCAATTCCTAAATTCTCATAACCCCACATTTTCCCAGTTCGACCTACTCCACTTTGGACCTCATCTAAAATGAGAAGTGAATTATATTCATCACATATATCTCTCAGGCTTTTAAAAAATATTTTACTTCCAGGAATTACTCCACCTTCTCCTTGTATTGGTTCAACTAAAACACCGGAAATTTTTTGATCATTATTTTCACACTCCTCAAATAATTTTTTTACCGAATCAAAATTGTTAAATTTAAAAAATTTGAAACCTTGAATCATTGGTTCGAAACCTTTTTGATATTTGGGTTGTCCAGTAGCACTCAAGGCTGCCAGCGTCCTTCCATGAAAGCTAGATTCTGCTGCGAGAATAATTGATTCTTTCCCTTTAGTTGTTGTATTACCATATTTTTTAATTAATTTAATTGCTGATTCATTTGCTTCCGCACCACTGTTGCAGAAGAAGACGCTTTTGGCACAACTTATATTCGTTAAAGTTCTGCTTAATTGTTCTTGTTCTTCAATGTTGTAAAGATTGGAAATGTGCTGAATCTTTTTTAGTTGACTTGATAACTTTCTTCCTAAAACTCTATCGCTATGTCCAAGACTGCAGGTTGCTATACCGGCTACTGCATCAAGATACTTTTTACCTGTTTTGTCCCAAAGCCAACAACCTTTTCCTTTTTTGAAAGATATATCGAATCGACTATAGGTATTCATCAAAGTGGGAGCGGTCGGACTTGAACCGACATACCCGAAGGTGCCGCATTTTGAGTGCGGTGCGTCTACCAATTCCACCACGCTCCCAAGGCTTTTGAAAAAATGAACTTTTTCATTATAACAAAAATCAACTTATTGACTATTGTTTTGGTCAAGGAAGAGGAATCAAGATAACGTTAATTAATAGTTAATCTTTTCAAAAAACATAGAATTATATTTATTGCATTTGCTGACAAGAAATAAGTAAAAAAAGAAAAATTTAACAGTTATGATACAGTTTTGCGATTAAATGCGGGTAAAAGCCCTTTTTGCAAGTAAATAGCTTCATGTTTAGTAATATTGTGTTATATTTGGTAAAAACAATGTCTAAAACTCAAGCTAAAAAATTATCTTTCAAATTTGTCCCTTATCTTTTTATTGCAGTTACCATATTGACAACATTCGGATCTAATAGTGGGACCTGGGCATGAATGAATTTAAATTTATTGGTTTAAATAAAATTTGGTCTAATCGCTTTCTAGTTTTGCTCTTCTTATTTTTGGGTTGTATTTCACTAATCAATATTGCTTACGTTTAAATCAACTTTCTTAGTAATAAAAAATTTTTGGAAAAGATTAAGCTGCTTCGAGTTTTGAAAGATTCTCAGATTTAGGTTCAATTTTATATCCATTCTCTTTAAAAGTACTTTTACTGATCTCTCTAAATATTTTTATACCTAAATTTTTTAGTTTTAATTCAAAATTTTCATAACCTCTATCTAAATGTTCTAATCCGTAGAACTTACTACTACCTTTTGCGATGACTCCTGCAATTATTAATGCGGCTGATGACCTTAAATCTGAGCCAACTAGATTCATCCCATTAATTGTTTTAACACCTTTGATGTGAGCTACGTTTTTGTTAAGTTTTATACGGGCACCCATTTCATTAAGTAAATAAATATGATTCATTCTGTTTTCGAAAATTGTTTCAGTTATCTTTGATTCACCATTTGCGATTGTCATTAGAGTTGTAAATGGTGCCTGCAAATCAGTAGGAAAGCCTGGGAAAGGAGCTGTTTCAATATCTACTCCTTTAATCTCTTTACTCTTGATAGAAATCGAATTACCTTTAATAGTAATTTTACACCCACTCTCTTGAAGCTTATTAGTGACAGCTTCCAGATGATGAGGGATTACTGGAGAAATTGTTATTGAAGAGGAAGTTGCAGCAGCAGCTATTAGAAAAGTTCCAGCTTCTATTCGGTCTGGAATTACTTTATGGGTACATCCGCCAAGCTTATTAACACCATCAATAATAATTGTTTCTTTCCCGGAGTCATAAATTTTTGCCCCCATTTTATTAAGCATTTGGCACAAATCTTGAACTTCAGGCTCTCTAGCAGCATTTTCAATAGTTGTTCTTCCTTTGGCTAAAGATGCTGCCATTATTAAAGTTTCAGTCGCACCTACACTTGGACAATTTAATTTAATATGAGTGCCATGAAGTCTATCTTTGTTACCCCTTGTTTTTGCCTTTACAATTCCCTCTTCAATAATAATGTCTGCTCCTAGTGCGATTAATCCATTAATGTGCTCGTCTATTGGCCTTGAACCAATATTGCATCCACCTGGTAACGGTACTTGAGCTTCTCCAAATTTAGTTAATAGTGCACCTATACAAAAAAAACTAGCTCTTAATCCTTTAACAAGTTCATATGGGAGTTCTTTAATCGAAATAGTTGTTGGATCTATTTCTAGTTGGTTGTTTTTACGAACTAAATTCACTCCTAAATTCTTTAAGATATTCCCCATCTTTTCAATATCAGTGAGGAAAGGTACATTTTCAAGAATTATTTTTTCATTAGTTAGCAATGATGAGGCTAATAAAACTAAGGCGGAATTCTTCGCACCACTTATTTCAACTATTCCATTTAACTTGCCTTGGCCAAGAATCTTTAAATTTTGCGATTTAAGATATGACTTCGTTTTGCTTCCGCAAATCATTAAGACTTAATTTATTAGATTCATCATGACAAACTAATAATATTAAGTCCACCCTATGTAACGTCATGAATATTAATTAAAAGTGAAAATGTATTTTTTGATTTCTTGGGAAATAAAAATTTAATAAATAATTGATCAAAATATTTATGTAATTAAGATATAGTTGATAACAAATTTTTAAAAATACTCATAGAAAATACTTTTTTAAAAATAACTAGTAAAAACAATAATCTAGTTAAAAGATTTAGATCATTTAAAAGAGGATCATCTCCAAAAGATAAAGACTTTTTTTGCATAGAGGGTACACATCTCATTGAAGAATTGCTGAAGTCTGGAAAAAATCCCTTTAAGATTTTAGTTACCGAAAAATGGCTAAGAAAGAATCAAAATCTAAGCAAAAAATTTGATGAGTCATTAATAAATATTGTCTCAGAGGAAATCTTGGCATCTGCGATTTCAACAATTAATCCAGATGGGATAGCAGCTTTAGTAGAGATTTCAGCAATACCTAATTATCAATTTAATAGAAAAGATGATTTTGTTCTTGTTCTCGACAGAATTCAAGATCCTGGGAATATGGGTAATCTATTTAGAACCGCTTTAGCTGCGGGTGTTAATGCAATTTTTTTAGCTGGAGGTGCGCACCCATTAGGCAAAAAGGTATTAAGAGCATCCTCAGGTGCAGTTTTTCATCTGCCATTTTTAAGATTTGATGGAATTGAAGAAGAAATATTAAATTCTTTACTTAAGTCTTTGTCTGAATTATCAAATGTAGGATTTAAGATTTTCTCTACTAGTAGCCATAATGAGAGTTCAAAAAAACCTTCAAAACCTTACTGGGAAGTTGATTGGTCTACACCTACAGCATTAATTTTGGGTAATGAAGGCCAAGGTATTCATAAAAAAATTCAAGAAGCTTTTAATGAAACAATTACAATTCCGCATAGCGAGATTGTAGAATCATTGAATGTGGCTTGTGTTGCAGTTCCGTTATTACTAGAACGAAAAAGAGTCGCATACACCTCTAAATAAATAAATAAAAAGTGACTGATTCAAGTTTTGATTTTGATTTAATCGTAATAGGGGCAGGATATGGAGGTTTTGATGCCGCTAAACATGCTGCTGGTAAGGGACTGAAAGTCGCAATAGTAGAATCTTCCGATATGGGGGGCACTTGTGTAAACAAGGGTTGTGTTCCATCTAAAGCTCTTTTGGCTGCAAGTGGAAAAGTAAGAGAAATAGCTAATTATGAACATTTAGCTAAATTTGGTATACATGCTTCACCAGTAAGGTTCGAGAGATCAAAAATTGCAGATCATG
>QCIH01000036.1 GCA_003216795.1 Prochlorococcus sp. AG-402-K16 | reverse complement strand
TTGCGGCATTAGGTCAACTTTCTCCTTCCGGAGAGATTAGACAATTGGCAGCTCCAATAAGTCAGTTTGGCTCTTCCCCCCGAATTGTCGAAATTTTAGTAAATGAAGGGGATTTCGTAAGAAAAGGTGATATACTTGCAATCTTTGAAAATGGAGAAAAATTGATTGCTGATCTTGAAAGAAATGAAAATCTAATTAATACTGTTAACAAAGAAATTAACCTTAAGAAAGATCAAATTCAGAGGTATGAGTTAGCTTTGAACAAAGATGTATATTCTTTTGTTGAGTTTTCACAGAGAAAAGATGAATTATTAAAATTACAAAAACATATAATAAACCTTATTGGAGATCAAAAAAATATCAAGATAGATCTATTTAATTCAAAACTAAGGAGTCCAATTGATGGTTTTATCCTCGAAATAAATACGAGAGTTGGTGAGAGGCCTCAAAATGAAGGGATTTTGGATATTGGTTCTAGTCAAAAAATGGAAGCTTTGATAGAGGTTTATGAATCTGACATTGATAGAGTCTTTATCTCCCAAAATGTAGAATTGAGCAGTGAAAATGGCGGTTTCCAAAAAAATCTTAAGGGAAAGGTTATTAGGATTAGTCCTCAGGTAAAACAAAGAAAAGTTTTATCGACTGATCCAACAGGGGATGCTGATTCGAGGATTATAGAGGTACTAGTAAAACTAGATCAAGAATCTATAGATATCGTTCAAAACTACGCCGGAATGAAAGTGATTGCAAAATTTATTCCCTAATGAGTTTTTCTTTTTTAAAGTTTAGAAAAATACCATTAGCTTGGTTGTTATTAACTAGACAACCATTAAGGCTAGCAGTTGCCATCGCTGGAATTAGTTTTGCAGGGATTCTGATGTTTATGCAATTAGGTTTTAGAGATGGATTATTCGACACGAGTGTAACTATTCATAAACTTCTAGATGCCGATCTTGTTTTGATAAGTCCCAGATCAAAAAGTTCTATAAGCATGAGTGGATTCCCAAAAAGAAGATTAATTCAAACCCTCGCAGTAGAAGATGTTGAAAAAACTGCTCCCGTTAATCTAAATTATTTACTTTGGAGAAATCCTGAAAATCTTAAAACTCGATCAATACTTGCATTAGGCTTTAATCCTTCCGATTCACTTCTTTTAGACGAGGGATTCTCAAAGAAAGCTTATAAATTGAGAAATCCATCAAGAGTTCTTTTTGACAAACTATCTAGACCTGAATTTGGACCGATTGAAGAATGGTTCTTATCTGAAAAAAAAGTTGAGACTGAGGTTGCTGGGAAAAGAGTAATTGTTGAGGGCCTTGTTGAGTTGGGGCCATCTTTTGGTGCAGATGGTAATTTGATAACTAGTCGAGAAACCTTCTTGAGACTTTTTCCTGCTAACCCTCCTGGCAGTATAGAAATTGGTTTGGTAAAGCTAAAAAAAGGATCTGATCCTGAATTGATTTCAAGGATATTAAATAACTCACTCCCAAATGATGTTAAGGTTCTTACAAAAAAACAATTTATAGAATTTGAGAAGAATTATTGGAAAAATAGTACTGCAATAGGTTTTATATTTAGTTTGGGAGCCTTGATGGGTTTTGTTGTAGGGTGTGTGGTCGTTTATCAAATTCTTTATAGTGACGTTACAGATCACCTGCCAGAGTACGCAACCTTATTGGCAATGGGGTATAGACTTAAGTCCCTTTTTTTTGTCGTAGCGAGAGAGGGCTTTTTGTTGGCATTGTTTGGTTATTTACCTGCATATTTCTCTGGACAAATACTTTACTCAGTTATAAGAAGTTCTACTAAACTCCCAATAATAATGGACGCAGATAAAACTATTTTAATTTTCGTATTGGTTTTAGTTATGTGTATGGGGTCTGCCGCTGTTGCGATGCGTAAATTAGTTGACGCTGATCCTGCCGAAATTTTTTAACAATTAAAGATAAATGGTTAAAGCTAATAAATCAAAAAATAATATTACAAACCTTAAAACAGTCTCAATAAATAATTTGAGTCACTTTTATGGAAAAAATGAGAATAAAAAACAAGTTCTTAATGACGTTAATTTAAATATTGATAAAGGAGAGTTGGTTCTTTTAAAAGGACCTTCTGGATGTGGTAAAACGACTCTCTTAACATTAATAGGTGCCTTGAGAACCTGCCAAAGTGGAGATTTAACTGTATTAAATAATCAATTAAATGGAGCATCAAGGAAAACGCGTCAGATTCTTAGAAGAAGCATTGGAATGATTTTTCAAGGTCACAATCTTCTCAGATGTTTAACAGCAGAACAAAATGTCCAAATGGGCGCTGATTTAATCAAAGGTTCAACATATTTGCAAAGACGTGAAATAGCAAGGAATTGGTTGTCAGCAGTAGGATTAGAAGAACATCATAAAAAGTTGCCAAATGACTTATCTGGTGGGCAGAAACAGAGAGTAGCAATTGCTCGAGCTTTATCTGCTAACCCAAAACTTTTATTAGCTGATGAGCCCACTTCTGCTTTAGATAGTGTCACCGGAAGAGAAATAGTAACCCTTTTAAGAAAACTAGCAAAAGAGCAAAATTGTTCTGTACTTATGGTGACGCATGATCCAAGAATTTCTGATATGGCTGATAGGATATTAAATATGGAAGATGGTAAAATATATAGTGCTCATAGTGAGCTAATATAATTAAAAGTTAAAAATTTCATGTCTAAGAGAAGGAATCTAAAAAAAGAAAAGCAGGAACGTAATCGAGCCTATGCTAGAAAATTCAAAAAAAGGAAATTAAGGACTGATGGTAGACCTGATGGTGGAAACGTTACAGGGACCGTAAATAATGGCGGTGCAGCTGATTAGGTAATATCTTTTATTTTTATCTTTTGGAATTCAATATATTATGCATATTTAAGACATAATCATGAATGTAAGTATTGTTATCCCGACTTACAATAGATTACCTATATTAGAGAAATGTCTCTTTGCGCTTGAGAATCAAAAATTAAATACAAATATCAGTAATTATGAAGTAATAGTAGTTGATGATGGATCAACTGATGGAACAACCTCATGGATAAATAAAAACAAAGCTAATCTCCCACACGTTTTTCTATTTCAGCAAGAACATGGAGGACCTGCACTTGGAAGAAATCTGGGAGTAATTAAATCAAAATACGAAATTATTATATTTATTGATAGTGATCTTATCGTTTTAGACAATTTTATAAATTGCCACGTAGAAAAATTACTTGCCTCTTGGAGAAAAAATGAAAAAAAATGTTTTACCTATGGCTCGGTAGTCAATACATCTAATTTTCTAAATCCTCAGAGTGAAAAACATAAAATAATGGACACTTCTTTTGCTTACTTTGCTACTGGGAATGTTGCGATATCAAAAGAATTGATTTTAAGTGTGGGATTATTTGATACTTCTTTTAGTCTTTACGGTTGGGAGGATTTAGAACTTGGAGAAAGATTAAAAAAAATTGGGACAAAATTAATTAAATGTCCAAATGCAGTAGGTTTTCATTGGCATCCGCCATTCAATTGCGAACAAATAGATTCATTAATAACTCAAGAAAAAGAGAGAGCAAAAATGGCTTTAGTGTTTTATAAGAAACATCCAAATTTAAGGGTTAGATTTATGATTCAATTAACTCCTCTTCATAATTTACTTTGGCAAATTCTTTGCTTGGGAGGACTAATCAGTGTTGATAGAATCCTTCCTTTATTAAGTTTCCTAGTAAATATAAGAAGAAATAGACTTGCACTTGAGATACTTAGGATCCCTCTAAATATGATTTACATTAAACAGTTAACCAAATCAAGATAAAAAACTTTTAGAAATACACATCACTTGCTAGAATTGTTGAAAATAAATCCACACATCTGACAGTTTCGGGTGATTAATAAATATTAATTCCCCGTCGGATGGAGGCTAACCCGAAACCCTTTTAAAATTATGGCTGTTGTATCGCTATCAGAAATGATGGAAGCTGGTGCTCATTTTGGGCATCAAACTAGACGTTGGAACCCCAAAATGTCTAAGTATATATATTGCGCGAGAAATGGAGTGCATATTATTGATCTCGTAAAAACAGCATTGTGTATGAACAATGCGTATAAATGGACAAGAAACGCAGCAAAAAGCGGTAAACGTTTCCTTTTTGTCGGCACTAAAAAACAAGCATCAGATGTAGTAGCTCAGGAAGCTACACGCTGTGGAGCTGCATATGTAAATCAAAGATGGCTTGGAGGGATGTTGACTAATTGGACAACAATGAAAGCTAGGATTGAAAGATTAAAGGATCTAGAGAGGATGGAAAGTAGTGGTTCAATTGCAATGAGGCCTAAAAAAGAAGCTGCAGTATTAAGGAGAGAACTTGAAAGATTACAAAAATACTTAGGTGGACTTAAGGGTATGAGAAGATTACCAGATGTAGTTGTATTGGTTGATCAGAGAAGAGAATCTAATGCAGTATTAGAAGCTAGAAAATTAGATATCTCATTGGTATCAATGCTGGATACAAATTGCGATCCGGATTTGTGTGAAGTTCCAATTCCTTGTAACGATGATGCCGTTAGATCTGTGCAACTTATTTTAGGAAGACTTGCAGATGCCATAAATGAGGGTAGAAAGGGATCTAATGCCGAAAGAAAAAATTAAATTCCAATTTAAAACTTACTATTCACTATTTTTTATTACTTCAAATGGGCAACATTACAGCAAAACTTGTAAAAGATCTTAGAGACAAAACTGGTGCAGGTATGATGGACTGCAAAAAAGCACTTAACGAAACCGAAGGAAATCTAGATAAAGCTTTGGAATGGTTAAGAAAGAAAGGCATAGCTAGTGCTGAAAAGAAATCGGGAAGAGTAGCGGCCGAAGGCTCAATTGGTAGTTACATACATACTGGATCAAGAGTCGGAGTTCTACTAGAGTTAAATTGTGAAACTGATTTCGTTGCTAGAGGTGATATATTCCAATCTCTGTTAAAGGATGTCTCAATGCAAGTAGCAGCATGTCCAAATGTTGAGTATGTATCAATTGATGAAATACCAGAAGATGTTGTGGAAAAAGAAAAGCAGATTGAAATGGGTAGGGATGATTTGTCAGGGAAACCAGAACAAATTAAAGAAAAAATAGTTGAAGGGAGAATTGCAAAAAGACTTAATGAGCTTGTTTTGCTTTCACAACCCTACATTAAAGATAGTTCTCTAACAGTTGAGGATCTTGTTAAACAAGCAGCTGCAAAAATTGGAGAAAATATCAAAGTAAGACGCTTTACAAGATATACATTGGGTGAAGGTATCGAAAAAAATCAGATGGACTTTGCTGAAGAGGTTGCATCAATGCAAACAAACTAGTCACTTTAATGATTTGAATAATTTCAATAATTACATAGATAAGATTAATTCTCAATTAGAGAGAGCAGACATACAAAAAAGAAT
>QCIH01000035.1 GCA_003216795.1 Prochlorococcus sp. AG-402-K16 | reverse complement strand
TTATTTTTGTTTTACGTATAACATTATATTTTTTCTTTAATATTAATAATTCTTCTATAAGTAATTCAAGTAATAATTCTCTTTCGTTCAACAATTTTTGAAAATAATTCTTTTTTTCTTCTAAATTTTTTATATCGTTATCAATTTGATTTTTTTCTAGATTTGTTAATTTTTTTAGTGGCATATCCAAAACTGAATTTGCCTGTTTTTCACTTAAGAAAAAATTTTCAACTAATTTTGATCTAGCTTGCGCAGAATTTTCTGATTCTTCTATAATTTCGATAACTTTTTTTATGTTTTTTGTAGCTTTAGATAAACCTTCTGATATTTCTAGTTTATCAAGAGTGTTTCTTAGAAAATAAAAAGTTCTTTTTCTAATTGTTTCTTCTCTAAATTCAAGAAAATAGTTGAGATATTTTTTCAGATTTAGTTGTACAGGTTTGCCTTTAATTAAAGCTAAGAATATTGCGCCAAAGTTTGTTTGGAGAGTTGTTTTTTTATATAAATTAGAAATAACAAGTTCAGAATTAGAATCTTTTTTTAGTTCTATTACAATTCTCATTCCATCTCTGTCGCTCTCATCCCTAATATCAGAAATCCCAATAATTTTGCCTGAATTAACAAGTTCTGCGAGTTTTTCAATCCAACCTGCTTTATTAATTTGGTAAGGAAGTTCAGTAATGATTATTGCATTCTTTTTATGTTTCCCTTTGCCTAAATTTACCTCTTCCGTATTAACAACTCCTCTTATCGTTATAGATCCCTTTCCAGTTTGATAAAGTTCTTCTATTGCATGACTATAAATTAATTCTCCGCCTGTAGGAAAATCAGGTCCTTTGATAATGTTAGAAAGTTTTTTATCACTAATTTCTTTATTTTTAACTAAGGCAACTAAACCATCTACAATTTCGCCAAGGTTATGAGGCGGAATATTTGTTGCCATGCCAACAGCAATACCTGATGAGCCGTTCAACAATAAAAATGGAAGTTGAGCTGGAAGAACATCTGGTTCTTTTTGAGAACCGTCAAAGTTATTTGAAAAGTTTACTGTTTCTGATGCAATTTCTTCAAGAAATCCTTTATGAGCTATTGGAGCTAATCTGGTCTCTGTATACCTCATTGCCGCCGGCGGATCATTATCTACAGATCCAAAATTGCCATGCCCGTCAAGAGTAGGATATTTAGTTGAGAAATTTTGTACCAGCTTTACCAATGCATCGTAAACTGCTTGATCTCCATGAGGATGGTATTTTCCAAGTACATCTCCAACAACTCTTGCACACTTCCTGAATGGTTTATCAGGAGTTAAACCTAATTCATACATCGCAAATATGATTCTTCTTTGTACAGGCTTAAGACCATCTCTTGCATCAGGCAACGCACGTCCAACTATGACGCTCATTGCATACTCCAAATAAGAACGTTGCATTTCTTCTTGAAGCGAGATGGAAGTGAAGTTTTTCTTATCCATTAGAGCGTATACTTAAATCATTATTAATTAACTAAATTAAGACTAATAGGTAAAACAATATTTACCAGTATTGAACATTAAGATGATTCAATTATTTTGGATTTTGCCAGTATTACATCTTTTTTAAGTTGTTCATTTTGTAAAAGAATTTCTGCAGAGGCTTGTAATTTTTCTCCCCATAACTGTTCATTTCTATAATCATAATTAACATATTTGGGATCTTTAGCCAAAGCTTTTTTTGCTAGCTGAATTGCTAATTTATTATCTTGGATATTTATAGATGAGGCTAGGCCTAGTAATGGTTCAGCATTCTCCTCGATTGAGATTGCACTTTCAAAAAGTTTGATTGCGAGATTCACGTTGTTTTTTTCGAAATAAGCTAAACCTTTATTGTTGATTGCTTGCCAGAAATCAGGTTTAATTTTTATAGATTTATCAAACAATTTGATAGCTCCCAAATAATTTTTTTCCATTAACAAAATATTTCCTAATTGAAAAATAGCTTTGTGGTTATTAGGCTCAATCTTTATTCCTTTTTCTAAAGCATTTTTTGCCTTTGTCTGTTCAGAAATTTTTAAGTAAACATTACTTTTAGCAAAATATATTTCGCTAATATTTGAATTGATCTGTTCTGCTTTATTAAGAGAATTTAATGCTTTTTTGTATTTTTTGTTAGCTATTTGTGCTTCAGCCAAAATCAACCATAGTTTTTCATCTTTTGCATTTATTTTTACAGCTAATTTGGCTAAGTTAAGGCTGTCTTCATATTGACCAAAATACAGTAGTTGATATGCATTTTTGCCAATATATAAACTTTGCTTTTGTAAAATTTTTATTGTTGGGAAATAATAATAGGGAACTATTGCTCGAACTATTTCTATTTGAAAAAAGTAAAAACAGATCAAGAAGACCCAGATTGTTTTTTCTAAAAACTTCTTCATATTTTAATTTTTTTATTCTTTATATTTGCTTGTATGTTTCTTTTCCACATCCATGGTTTAATTCTTTTTAAGGTAGTTCCTTTAAGATTTTCTTGCCACGTTTTATCGTCCCAATTGAGTGATTCAATATTAAGATTTTTAATCCATTCTTTCGGTGTAGTTTCGTGATTATTGTTGTAAGGCACTGATTTATTCCATGGACAAACATCTTGACAAATATCACATCCTGCAACCCATCCACCTAAATTTTTTTCTATTTGTTTTGGAATAGTTTTATCTCTACTCTCTATTGTGTGATACGCAATGCATAGATCTGATTGTATTACAAAGGGTTCTACGATTGCATTTGTGGGACAATGTTTTATGCAAATATCACATTTTCCGCAAAGTGATTGATGAGGTTTATCTGGTATTAAATCTTTTGTGAGAATCATAAAACCCAAAGTAAACCAAGAACCATTTTTTTTGCTGATTAAATTACTATTTTTACCTATCCACCCAATCCCTGCCTCTTCTGCCCATGCTTTTTCAAGTAGAGGAGAGGTATCAACACATATTTTCCATTTGCAATCCGGGATTTCTAGGTTGATCCACTTACCAATATTCTTTAATTTTTTGTGAATTACTTTATGATAATCTTCACCTTGGCTAAATTTAGCTACCTTGAGAAAATTGTTGTTGTTGTTTTGTGAATTAATGTAAGTAAATCCAACGCTTAAAACACTTTTTGCATCTTCAAAAAGTAAACCTATATTTTTTCTTTTTTCTGCTTCCATCCATTTCATTTCAGCATGATAGTTATTTGATAACCATCTTTCTAATGCATTAGTTCTTAATTTTACGCGCGAACTACCTGGTATTGAAGCTATTCCGGCAACCGTAAAACCTTCAAAAATAGCTCTTTCTTTTAATTTTTTACTTATTTCTCTCTTTTTTTGAAATGTGTTAGTCATTTTTTTCTTTATAGCATTTCCTTAAAAGTTATTTTTGGAGAACAAACTTATAAATAAAATAGATATATTTAAGAAAAATATATCCTAACTTTGTAAAAACAGTTAAATTATTAGTAAAGTTAATATAGTTAAAACGTTATTTTGGTTGAA
This sequence comes from Prochlorococcus sp. AG-402-K16, assembly GCA_003216795.1. GTDB lineage: Bacteria > Cyanobacteriota > Cyanobacteriia > PCC-6307 > Cyanobiaceae > Prochlorococcus_A. The sequence continues at coordinate 2,856 of QCIH01000035.1, read as the reverse complement.
TCTAATCAAAATCAAGATTCCAATTTAGGATCTAGGCTTCAACAAGATCTCAAAAATGATCTTATTGCGGGCTTGTTAGTTGTAATACCCTTAGCAACGACAATCTGGTTGTCATCATTAGTTAGTAAATTTGTTTTAACTTTAGTAACTTCAGTCCCAAAGCAACTAAATCCTTTTATTACTTTAAATCCTTTATTACAAGATTTAATTAATCTCACCTTAGGATTAACTGTTCCTTTATTAGCTATTTTGCTAATAGGCTTGATGGCTAGAAATTTTGTAGGAAGATGGTTATTAGAATTTGGAGAAGGTACTTTATCAAAAATTCCAGTAGCTGGAGCGGTTTATAAAACTCTTAAACAATTACTAGAAACTTTCTTAAGTAATAAATCTAATAGATTTAGGCGAGTTGTTTTAGTTGAATATCCTCGTGAGGGACTATATAGTGTAGGCTTTGTAACTGGAGACGTAGGACCTTCTTTGCAGCCAGAATTGGAAGAAAAGTTACTTAGTGTTTTCATCCCTACAGCGCCAAACCCAACTACCGGCTGGTATACACTCGTTCCTGAGTCTTCTGTTAAGGATTTGGATATTTCAGTTGAAGATGCTTTTAGAACAATAATTTCTGCTGGGATAGTTAATCCAGATGAGAAAAATAACACGACAAATCCAACATTTTCAAAATTGTTTTCTCAATTACGAGCTTCCACTAATACGTCTTCTTAATTGATGCATAATAGATCCCTTTCTAGAGAATTATCTTTAATTTCTCTTGGCCTTATAAAAGATAAAGGTGAATTTAAATTAAATAAATTTCAGATAGAAGAAATTTTTGAATCTGCTTTGGATTCTCTAATAAACCATTGCAGAGAGGAATTAGATAATTGCGAGTCAGAGTTAGAAAATGCTTCACAAAAAATATTAGATAGTGAATTACAAGAAGGTGTTGATTCCTCTTATTCAAATGTTCGAGATGAGTTAAAAAAATCCCTGACAAAAATTGAAACCGTAATGAATACACTCTCTGTCACTCTAGACTTTCCAAAATTAATTGTTTCTAGCGGTCAAATAGATATTAGAGAAGACGTAAGTCAAAGAATTTGTAATATAATAAATAATCTTAAAAGTATTGATTCCGATATCGATCAAGTAATGGATGGCTGGAGATTAAAAAGATTACCAAGAATTGATAGGGATATTCTTCGTTTAGCTTATGTGGATATCAATTTTTTGAACACACCTGTCGCTGTTGCTTGTGATGAGGCAGTTAATTTAGCTAATAAATATAGTGATTTGCAAGGAAGAAAATTTATAAATGGAGTTTTAAGGAGATTACAAACAATTTAATTCTCATAATTATTTGATATAAATAAATAGTATTTAGAAAATTTTAATTTCGAACTATAGATAATAATGACTAATACTGATTCTGATAATTCTCGTGAATGGGCTGCACAAGCTTATGCACTTTTAAAGAAACGACAGGAAGAGCAAAAGCAAGAATTAAAGAATCAGGAAGAGCAAAAGCAAGAATTAAAGAATCAGGAAGAGCAAAAGCAAGAATTGATTGATATTCCTAATAAAGAAAATATTGTTGGACAGTCTAAAACTATTACGGAACCTGAATTGGGAGAATTTGATGATAACTTTACTTGGTCTGCAATGGTATTAGCTGCTCAGGGGAAAAAAATAAATCAAATATCTATTGATGAAATTGATTGGTTAACTAAATTACGGAGAGGATTAGAAGAAACCCGAAAAGGATTTGTTACTGAATTATTGGATAAATTGGGAGATGATCCTCTTACTCCTGAATCTCTTGATGATTTAGAGACTCTATTAATAAGAGCTGATGTAGGGATTGATTCAACCGATAAAGTTATAAGTTCTCTTAGATCAAAATTAAACGAGGAAGTCGTGGGTGGAGAAGCAGGAATAAAATTCTTGAAGAAGGAATTAAAATTAATTATCGATAAACCAATAAAAAATTCGGGATCTGATCTTTTAGTTCCCCAAAAAGGTAAGTTAAATGTTTGGTTATTAGTAGGAGTTAATGGTGTTGGTAAAACTACGACATTAGGAAAATTAGCATACTTGTCATCAAAAAGTAATTATAAAACTTTGATTGCTGCTGCTGATACTTTTAGAGCGGCTGCAGTAGAACAACTTAAAGTGTGGGGAGATAGAAGTAATGTTGACGTTATATCTAATCAATCAAAAAATGCTGATCCAGCTGCTGTGGTTTTTGATGCAATTAATTCTGCAAAAAAAAGAAATGTTGATTTATTGCTTGTTGATACAGCTGGTAGATTGCAAACAAAAAATAATTTGATGGATGAATTAGCAAAAATAAAAAAAATTATCGATAAAAAGGTCCCAGATGCAATTGTTGAATCATTATTAGTTTTAGATGCAAGTCAGGGACAAAATGGCTTAAAGCAAGCAAAAAGTTTCGCTAAATCAGCAGATTTAAGTGGAGCAATTATTACTAAATTAGATGGCACTTCTAGAGGAGGAGTCTCTTTAGCTGTATCTGAAGAAGTTAATTTGCCTATAAGGTTTATTGGAGCTGGAGAAGGTATAAAAGATTTGAGACCATTTAATAGTTATGAATTTGTGGAGGCTATGCTTGCAGATAAATAAAAATTTAATTAATTTATTTTAAAAAGTTAATTTTAATGGTAAAACATATTTATCTATTAGATTGGCTTTGACAAATAATCAAAAAGAAAAAATATTTTCGAATAAATTTATTCAAAAATTTTTAGAAAATGATACTAAAGTAACTTTAAAAAATAAATATAAATTTGCTGAAATTGCATCTTCCTTAGCATATTATTTAAAATCATTTTCCAA
>QCIH01000034.1 GCA_003216795.1 Prochlorococcus sp. AG-402-K16 | reverse complement strand
CATCTATGGTGAATTTCTCTATATCAGTATCTTTGGCAATCGAAACATTAGTTTTCCCACATTTTAAATAGACGCCATATCTTCCATTTAATATTTGAATTTTTTCTTTAAATTCTTTAGGTTTTCCAAAGTCTTTAAGTACCTCTTGCCCACCTCTACCCATTTTTGGCATCGCAAGAATTTCTAATGCTCGTTCTATATCAACTGTAAAAACATCATCCTCTTTCTTTAAGGATCTGTTTTCAGATTCTTTTTCATTTTTAATCCATTTGATATACGGGCCAAATCTTCCTCTATCAGCTTCAACAACTCCTCCTTCAGGATGAACTCCTAACAATCTAGGCAAACTTAAAAGTACAAGAGCCTCATCTAGAGTTAGATCATCAGTTTTCAACTCTTTGGGTAATGAAGCTCTTCTTGGTTTAGCTTTATCTTGATCAATATTTCCCAATTGAACGTAAGGTCCATAAGGGCCAAATCTTAAAAAGACTTTTTCCCCTGTTTTTGGATCAGTGCCAAGATCCGATGGGCCACTTAAGATTTGATCAACTTGTTTTAAGTCTAAATCTCCAGGAGTAATGTCCATTGGAAGATTACCTTTAGCCTGAATTTCATTACCAGATTCATCAATTTTTGTACCCTCTAGCCAAGGTCCGTTTGAGCCTATTCTGACTACGCAAGGAAGGTCTTCGAAATCAACTTGTCTATAAGCTTTACCATCAATATCACCTTCTGTTTTCTGAACTTTTACCTCCAAACCATTTTTACCTTTATAAAAAGTTTCGAGGTATGGTAGCCACTCAAGATTACCTGAAGATATTTCATCCAATGAAGATTCCATTTTTGCAGTAAAAGTAGTATCAACTAAATCAGGAAAATGTTCTTCTAATAGAGCAGTAACAGCAAAAGCTGTAAACGTTGGAGCCAAAGTATTGGAAGATATATTCGCATAACCTCTATCAACTATGGTCCCAATAATGCTGGCATAGGTAGAAGGTCTCCCAATCCCTTCTTTTTCAAGAATTTTAACTAATGCAGCCTCTGTATATCTCGCAGGAGGTTTAGTTTCATGAAAAGTAGATTCCTTATTAATAACTTTAAGACATGTTCCAGTTGTTAAGTTTGGGAGAATAATTTCTTGTTGTTCAAGGGATGAACTTGGGTCATCACTTCCCTCGACATAAGCTCTGAAGAATCCTGCGAAATCAATACTTTTCCCGCTCGATTTAAATAATCCATCCCCTACGCTAATTTCAGCATTAATCATTGTTAACCTAGCTTCCGCCATTTGACTAGCTACAGTTCTTTTCCAAATTAAATCGTAAAGTGATAAGTCTCTACCAGTTAGATTAGTTTCCTTTGGTGTTTTAAATACCTCTCCTGCCGGCCTAATAGCTTCGTGTGCTTCTTGAGCATTTCTTGCAGTTGAATTAAATTGCCTTGGTGAGTTAGATAAATATTCTTTTCCATACATAGAACTGACACATTCTCTAGCAGCTCTTGTGGCTTGTTCGGAGAGATGAACTGAATCAGTTCTCATATATGTTATGAAACCTCTCTCATATAGACCTTGTGCACATCTCATAGTTTCTCTTGCAGACAAACGAAGCTTCCTATTTGCTTCTTGTTGTAATGTGCTAGTTGTAAATGGAGGAACTGGCTTACGAGTGGATGGTTTTTTTTCGATTTTTGAGACTAACCAATCCTCTGAGGAAAAATTCTTCAATAAATTATTTACTTGTTCTTCTCCAATTATTAAAGATTTGTTTCCTTCTTTTAATTTACCGGTTTGTTCGTCGAAATCGGAACCGTTAGAAATTCTTTGACCGTTTAAACTGAATAATTTAGTTTCGAAAGTAATATTATCTTTTACTAGGGAAGCTTTAATCCCCCAGTAACTCGCTTTTTTAAAGGATCTTCTCTCTCTCTCTCTCCTAACAAGAAGTCTTACAGAAACTGATTGGACACGACCAGCAGATAATCTGGGGGCCACCTTCTTCCAAAGTAAAGGAGATAATTCATATCCAAAAAGCCTGTCCAAGATTCTTCTTGTTTCTTGAGCCTGAACAAGTTCCATATCAATTTCTCTTGTTTGGTCTAAAGCTTTATTAATTGCCTTTTTTGTGATTTCATGAAAAACCATTCTCTTAGTTGGTATTTTAGGCTTAAGTATTTGCAAGAGATGCCAGCTAATACTCTCTCCCTCTCTATCTTCATCAGTTGCCAGTAATAGCTGGTTCGCACCTTTCAATGCATCTTTTAAATCTTTAACAACCTTTTTCTTATCTTTTGGAACTATATAAAGTGGTTCAAAATCTTCTGTTGTATTAACTCCTATCCTTGACCATTTTTCCTTTTTAACCGCAGCAGGTATTTCAGCAGCTCCTTTTGGAAGGTCTCTTACATGTCCCATTGAAGCGAGAACTTCATAATTAGGAGGCAAAAACTTTCTTATAGTTTTTGCTTTGGTGGGACTTTCAACAATAACAAGTGTGTGATCCAAGGTTTATTTCAAAAATTGGTGTTTTTGTTCTGTTAGGGCATATTATGATTATTTGAAGCTTTTTCAAGTATTTTCTTCTGAAAATTTCAAAAATCATAACCACAAATTATAATCAAGTTAAGATTAACTCTTAGACCCTTACAATCAAACATCTAATTTAATCCAATTTAATAAAGTGCCCAACGAAATCTTTACAATTAATTTAAATGCTCAAGCCATTATTCCAGAGGCTTTTATTTTATTAGGTATTGTTGGAACACTTCTTGTAGATTTAGCTGGAGAAAAAACTGCATCAAAATGGGCACCAATAATTTGCTATTTATCAATTGGCAGCTCTCTCGTTAGCTTGGCGTTGCAATGGAGTAATCCTGTAGAAAGCGCATTCCTTGGGTCCTTTAATTCAGATAATTTGGCAATCGCATTTAGAGCAATAATTTCTTTATCAACCTTAATTTCTTTACTTATAAGTTGGCGGTATACAGAACAAAGTGGTAGCCCAATTGGCGAGTTTGCTGCGATAGTTCTTTCGGCCACCCTTGGAGCAATGCTTTTGTGTGGATCTACTGACCTTATTAGTGTATTTATATCTCTGGAAACTTTATCCGTAGCAAGTTACTTACTTTCTGGTTACCTCAAGAGAGATCCAAGAAGTTCAGAAGCGGCCTTAAAATACCTCCTTGTTGGATCAGCTGCTGCTGCGGTCTATTTGTATGGATCCTCTTTTCTTTATGGATTAAGTGGTTCAACAAACTTAACGACCATAGGTTTAGAAATTATCAATAAGCCATCCTTTATTACTTCACTAGCTCTTGTATTTGTCTTATCAACAGTTGCCTTTAAAATTGCTGCTGTTCCCTTTCATCAATGGACTCCTGATGTATATGAGGGTTCACCTACACCTGTAGTAGCTTTTTTATCTGTTGGTTCAAAAACAGCGGGCTTTGCATTTGCAATAAGAATATTAAGCACAACTTTCTCTTCTTTTGACGAAGAATGGAAACTTTTATTTACCATTTTGGCAATATTGAGCATGGCTCTAGGAAATGTTGTAGCTCTAGCTCAAACCTCAATGAAAAGGATGCTAGCTTACAGTTCTATTGGACAAGCAGGATTTGTAATGATTGGAATAGTATCAGGCACACAAGATGGTTTATCAGCTGCTGTTTTATATTTGGCTGCATATTTATTTATGAATTTGGGTGCATTTTCTTGTGTAATACTTTTCTCACTAAGAACTGGTTCCGACAGAATTCTTGATTACTCAGGACTTTACCAAAAAGATCCTCTCATTACATTAGGCTTAAGCCTTTGTCTTCTATCTCTTGGAGGGTTACCTCCAATGTTGGGATTTTTTGGAAAGATATACTTGTTCTTTGCAGGTTGGGCAAATCATCAATATCTACTAGTAATTGTTGGATTAGTAACTTCAGTTATATCTATTTATTACTACATTTCAGTTATAAAAATGATGGTAGTGAAAGAACCACAGGAAGCTTCTGAAATAGTCAAATCATATCCAGAAATTAATTGGGGAATTGTAGGATTACCTCCCTTGAGAATTGCACTTTATACTTGCGTGGCGGTAACTGCTCTTGGAGGAATCCTATCTAATCCTCTTTTTAAATTAGCCAATACAGCAGTTTCAGAAACTCCTTTCTTACAAGATATTATTGCTACAGCAAACAATATTTCCTAGAAGAATTCTTCAATAAATGTCTAAGAAAGTTGCAAGTTTAGAAAATATATCTAAAACATATGGTAAAGAGGATTTAACTGTCAAAGCCTTAAACAGCATAAATTTAGAAATTTATAAAGGTGATTATTTAGCTGTAATGGGAGCAAGTGGCTCAGGTAAAAGTACAGCTATGAATATTATTGGATGTTTAGATAGACCATCTGAAGGTATTTATAAATTAAATGGTATTCCTGTTGAGAATTTATCTGATGATGAGCTCGCGGAAATACGTAACCAAAAATTAGGCTTCGTTTTTCAACAATTTCATCTTCTTTCAGACGCAACTGCACTTGAAAACGTAACTTTGCCCATGATTTATGCTGGTATTGAGCCTGAGCAAAGATTAGAGCGAGGTAAGAATGCCTTAAAAAAAGTTGGTCTTTCAGAAAGGATGAATAATCGCCCAAACCAATTATCAGGGGGTCAACAACAACGAGTTGCTATTGCGAGGGCTATTATCAATAACCCTGCAATTTTGTTAGCCGACGAACCTACTGGAGCACTAGACTCAAAAACCACTGAAGATGTATTAGATCTTTTTGACAAACTGCATGAATCTGGAATAACTATAGTTTTAGTTACGCATGAAGATGAAGTTGCAAATCGGGCAAAAAAAATAGCTAAATTTAAGGATGGAAGAATAGTTGAATTAAAAGTTAATTAAATTCAAAACCTTCTAATTACCTTCACTTGAGTTTCATTCTCAATTCTTAAATTCCCATTCGAATCAATATCTTTAATTTTCCATGTATGAGGACAATAACCACTAGGTAAAAAACTTTTAGTAAGAAACTTATTTGCAGATTTAATAACATATTCTTTCTTCTTATTACATTCAATTGAATCATTAAAAGCTTTAAGAACTTTGGCTGTCCAATAATGTTGATTAATATTCTTAGTTTGAAGTACTTTTGATAATGAAATACCTTCTGATGGAGTGTAATTTAAAACATTCATGCCAAGTCCTACTCTTACGTAGATAATTTCTTTTCCTCTTGTAATAACCCTTGGCAAAAATCCAATCAACTTTTTTGAACCAAGAAAAATATCATTTGGCCATTTCAAACAAACATTTATATTCTCTTGTCTAAGCATTTCACATAACTTAATACCTAAAGACAAATTAAATATTTGACATTCAAATTCTTTTGAAAATATTGGGTAAGCTGCACTTAACCAAATCCCGCCTTTTGGTGAAATCCAAGTTTTTAAGTTTTGGCCAACCCCTGAGAACTGTTCTCTTGCGATTATAGCTACAGGCTGATTTTTCTTTATTTCACAATATTCAAAAAAGTTTGTTAGCTCAATTTCGGTACTTTTACATTTTATTTTGTAATAAAGTGTCCAGGTTGGATATTGACCCTGAATTTTTTTTAAATAAAAAACTGTCTTAGCTGCAGGTCCAATAACTTTCACAAATTTTTTATTAAAACAACGAGCATCTTTTTAAAGATTAGATTAACTTTAGTCTTAATAAGTAAATTTTACAAATTGGACAAAAAGTATTTGCCAATAGTGAATAGAAGGAATCCACATCTATTAAAAAATTGTCTTGATAATTTCAAAAAATCCTGCGGAGACTTAGATAAACTCTCTAAAATCAACGAAAACTGGAAGAACTTAATCGGATTAGAATTATTTCAAGAATGTAAACCATTAAATATTGAAAAAAAAATACTTACTATTGCAGTAAATCATCCACAGTGGCGCCAAGCTTTAATCTATAACAAACATAAATTAAAAGAGAGAATAGAGAAAATTGGAATAACTTTGAATGAAATAAAAATAATACAAAATTATGAAATTAAAAATAAAAATATCAAAGCTACTAATGCAAAGATAGTTTGGGCAAAGCATCCAAGCAGAATCAATCAAAATAATATGTGCATTTGTACTCTTTGTAATTCCCCTACTCCTGAGGGCGAAATCAAAAGATGGGGAAAGTGTTCTTTTTGTTGGAGAAAAATAAAAAACTAAATTATTTATTTGACTAAAATTAGTATTCCCATTTGCCCCCCCAAAATAGTCCTATATTCAGCTTTTTTAAATCCAACTTCCTTAGCAATACTTATAAGCTCATTTTTCTTTGGAAAATTACTAATACTTTTTTCAATATATGCGTACTCTGGACCTAAATTAAAAAGCCGCGAAATGGATACTACTATTAATTTTAAATAAATTTTCTGAAAAATATTGGATAAAGAATTTCTTGTTGAGTG
>QCIH01000033.1 GCA_003216795.1 Prochlorococcus sp. AG-402-K16 | reverse complement strand
ATCTGTAGGAATTTGTTGAGGAAAATCCTAAAAATATTTATTTATAAAATATTTTTTTTGAATGCAAAACCCACATCAACACTACAATAATTAAAAAAAATTACTCAAAATCTTTTTTCAAATATTAGGGTTTGAACACTTTTATTTTTGGTTTATCTGGATTAGTAAGATCAATATTATCTATTTTTTTTGAAAAGTTATTTTTCTTAAATTCATTTTTAAGATAATTGATTTTTTGAAATTGATTGTTGATTAAATTTGGGTTAAATCCTAAGAAAATTGTTTTTAAATCTTTTTCCTCAACAGTTAGAAATCCATCGGATGAAAAAGTTATTTTAACAATCTCTAATTCATAACTATCTATAGCAATAAAAATTTCAGATAATATTTTTTTAAATTTTCCTTTCCACCCAAAAACTTTTATGGTTAATTTATTCAAATTTTTTTCATCCACATTTTGTTTATTTATAAAAATTCCATCTTTATCAATGAAGCCTAATATTTTTTCGTCGTTTAACATTCTCTCACCGTAAGCTATTGGAGTTCTTAAATTAATATGAACTGTCAAACCAAAAGGAAATAGTTCTCTATTTACTGAAACATTCTTGAGAGATAAATTTTGTTTTAACTCTTTTTCTAACAAATTAGTTTCAACAAAAAGTAATCTGATCGGAAAATTTAAAGATGAATTTTTTATCACATCATCCTGCGAAAATAATTCACTACCAGAAATTCTAATGTCCTGAGTATCAACTTTTTTAAGTGTTTTTATGCTTAATAGGCTTGTTAAAAATAAAAATGAAATTAGAAAAAAAAAGCTTCTATTTTTGATTCCTTTTTTGTTTTTCACAAATCACATCGAGCTTTTTCCATCAGTTGGTCCATCCATTCTCTTGCTTGCTCTGCATCTGAAAATGGTACATCCATCACTTTTCCATCCCCTACTAATCTCAACCTGCACTTACCTTGAGATTCACTTGTTAGAGGAGCTTCACCTGAAGTTAGTGCCATTAATTCAACTAATTCCAGTTTTTTGATCGTAAAACAATCTTTTTCTTCAAATTTACCAGCTTCAAATGCGCTCCACTTTAACTCCCCATTTTTTAAAGACGCTGCACCTGAACTATCTAACTTGCACAGTTCAGAATCACTAGCCCAACTTCTAAAGAGATTTTGCCTTCTTCTTTCTAACCATCCAAGTGCAGTTAATAAAATGAAGATTAAAAGTAACGGTAACCAAAGTAGTCCATGCAACATTTGATTTAAATTACAAATCTAAAGATATATCTACCAGTTTAGCCACAAGTTGTTCAATTTTTAAACCTGAAGCTTCCCAAAGCATTGGAAACATACTGTTTTTTGTAAAACCAGGAATTGTATTTATTTCATTTAGTAAAATTTTATTTGAAGATTTTTCTAAAAAGAAATCTACTCTTGCAAAACCGAAAATATTTAGTGCCCTACAACTTTTAATAGCAATTTCTTTAATTTCTTTTGTGATTTTAGAATCTATTTCGGCTGGGATAATTATTTTATTATTTGAATGATATTTTGAATCGTAATCATACCAATCACTTTCGTAATTTACCTCGCCTATCTCAGAGGTTAAGAGTTTTGAATTACCAATTATTCCGCATTCAATCTCCCTTACCTCTAAACCTTCCTCTATTAAGATTCTTGGATCTATTTCCCTAGCCTTTTCTAATGCTAGTAATATTTCCGATTTATTTTTGACTTTGGAGATGCCAAGAGATGATCCAGAGTTCGATGGTTTAACAAAAACAGGAAATTTTAATTTTTTTAAAATTTCATTAATTATTTTATTTTTTACTTGCTTATCTTTGAGATCTTCATTTTGAAAAACTAGATAATTAACTTGTGGAAGTCTAAGATTTGAGAAAATTGTTTTCATCAATATTTTATCCATTCCAAGTGCAGAGCCAATAATTCCGCACCCGACTAAAGGTTTCTTTGTAAATCTAATTAAGCCATGAATTGATCCGTCTTCACCATTAAATCCATGTAAAAGAGGAAACCAAACATCAACATTTTGAAATTCAATTCCGTCAAGGAAGTTAATTTTTTCTTGATTAAAAATTTCTTGTTTTTTTGTTTTATTGTTTTCAATTTCACCAATTAGGATTTTTTCTGAAATATCACTATCAAGCCAATCTCCATATTTGTTTATGTAAAACGCTTTAACTGTAAAGCGTTCTTTATTTATTTGTGCATTAAATGCTTGAAAAACTGTTTTTGCCGAGGATATCGATACTTCATGTTCATTGGAATGCCCGCCAAATATTAACCCAATACATTTTTTCTTTCCCCCGATCATTTAAAAAAAATTTATAAAGAAAGTTCTCCTGTTAAAGAAAAAGGTCTTACTTCATTTATTCTGACATTTATCTCTTCTCCCAACGAAAAATTAAAGTTAATGTTTTTTGGAATCTCTACGAAAGTTAATCTATTTGTTCTGGTTCTACCCATAATTTGAGAGGAATTTTTTGGATTTAAACCCTCAATTAAAACGCTTTCGATATTATTGATATACCTTTGATTTCTACTCCTAGCAGTTTTCTCGACCAAATCATTAATTTCCTTTAATCTAGTTTTTTTTACCTCTTCGGAAAGTTGATTCGTCCAAACTGCTGCAGGCGTATTTGGTCTTGGAGAGTAGGCTGCTGTATTCACCTGATCAAAGCCAATTTCTGATATTAGCTTTAAAGTATCTTGATATTGTTGTTCGGTTTCTCCTGGGAAAGCAACTATCGCGTCAGCTGTGATTGATGCATTTGGCATTAATGACCTTATGTTCTCGATAATATTTTTATACTTTTTTATAGAATATCCTCTGGACATTTGCTTTAAAATTTCATCATTCCCACTTTGGAAGGGGATATGGAAATGTTCACAGACTTTATCAAGTTCATAACAAGCTTGAATCAACCTTTTTGAAAAATATCTTGGATGACTAGTAGCAAATCTTATTCTGCGAATTCCTTTAACATCATGAATATAGTACAAAAGATCAGTGAGGGTATTCTCTTTTCTCCCCTCTTTGGTAGTTCCTGGAAGGTCTCTACCATAAGCATCAATGTTCTGACCCAAAAGAGTAATTTCTTTAAAATTATCATCAGCTAGTTTTTTGATCTCACTTTTTATCGCATTTGGATATCTTGATTGTTCTTTTCCTCTGACAGAGGGGACTACACAATATGAACATCTTTCATTACATCCATAGATGATATTAACCCAGCCACAAATAGAGCTTTCTCTTCTGGCATTTGTTATATCTTCAGAAATGAAGGTTTCTTCCGTAGCAGCAACTTGATTTCCTAAATCAACCTTCCCGAGAAGATTCTCAAGATTATTTACGTGTTGGGGCCCCATAACCAGATCAAGTTCTGGGACTCTTCTTAGTAAGGATTCTCCCTCTTGCTGAGCAAGACAACCTGCGACAACAAGTTTTAAGCTAGGTGTTTTGTGCTTTCTTTTTGCTTGTCTTCCTAGAAAGCTATAAACTTTTTGCTCTGCATTATCTCTAATAGTGCATGTATTGTACAAGACCAAATCGGCATTTAATTCATTATCTGCTTTGGTGTATCCCATTTTCTCTAATGTCCCAGCCATTCTCTCCGAATCAGCCTTATTCATTTGGCATCCAAATGTGGTTATCCAATAACTACCAGTAGTTGAATTCTTTTGAGTTTTTTTTTCGTTTGATTTTGTTTTTGTTAGCACTTTGCTAGGAATTTTTTATGATTCTTTAATTCAAAAATACAAGTTAAATAATTTTGCTGCAATATTTTTGAGGGCGAGCGAGGGGATTCGAACCCCCGAATAGCGGCGCCACAAGCCGCTGCCTTAACCACTTGGCGACGCCCGCCTCACATTTATAAATTTAACAACTCAAGGGGAATTTTTCATAGTTATTTTTATCTTTTAGCGAAATTTGAATTATTTTCTAATTCAGTTAAGTTTTCTTATGATTTAAAATAGAAGAAAATTTAAAAATTTGAGTAATTCCGGCACAGCTGAGGTTCTTATTCCCAGAAGCCTTTGTTTAATAGAAGATATAGATAACCTCATTATCGATGTAGAGGATTTATGTTCAGTTTCCATTAGTTGGGAGAATGGATTTGTTTCTGAGTTAAAGCCTTTAAAAAATAAAGTAACAAAACCAAAAAATATTTTATTCCCAAGATTTGTTGAAACGCATTCGCATTTTGATAAATCTTTTACATGGGAAGACTTTCCTAATCTGGAATCAAACTATGGAGGAGCATTATCAGTAAATCTTGAAGAACATAAAACTAGAACTAAAGATAAAGTTCTTGAAAGAGTTGAGAAATCATTAAAACTTGCCATGCAAAATGGATACCGAGCTATTAGAAGTCATATTGATACTTACAAAAGTCAATCTATTGATATTTGGATTGAACTTTTTAAATTACAAAAAAAATTCTCATCTGAGTTGACTTTACAATTCGTTGCTCTAGCTCCATTGGAATTCTGGGATACAACTAATGGAGAAGATTTGGCAAAAATACTTTCCTCTAATGGAGGTATCTTAGGAGGTGTAATTGTTCCTCCTTTCAATAAAAAAGATACAAGTAAATTTCTCGCAAAGATGCTTCTTCTAGCTAGTAAATATAAATTAGAAATTGATTTGCATATAGATGAATCGATAATTGAGCCTGGGTCGGGAATAAAAGTTTTATTGGAGACAATCGAAAATTCAAAAATTAATAGTATTCCAATTACTTGCAGTCATTTGAGTAGTCTTATTTCTCTAAGTCATAAAGAGATTTTAAATTTAGGAGAAAAAATGGCTGAGAAAAATATTAAAGTTATTGCTTTACCTCTAACAAATTTTTGGCTGCTCAATCGAAGTAATAAAAATACCTCATTAAAAAGACCAGTTGCTCCAATAAAGCAATTACAAAAATCACACGTGGATGTATCACTAGGTAGTGATAACGTTCAAGATCCCTGGTACCCATTTGGTAATTTTGATCCTTTTTATATGTTGTCTTGCTCGATACCTATGCTTCAACTAAATCCCTGGGAGAGAATGACTCTATCTTCTATTTTTCTAGCTCCAAGCAGATTATTAAACTTGAAGTGGGATGGTTTAATTAAAAAGGGTTGCCCTGCTGATTTTGTGATTTTAGATGCACAAAGATGGGCAGATGTTTTTTCGAGTTCTTTAAAGAGAAAAGTGTTTATAAAAGGCAATTTATATTGCTAATCGGCTAATTTATATACAAAACAATAAGAATTTAATTAATGACATCAAATACTCTTGAATTTATAAACAAATTTAGAGAAGTTAAAAACTTAGAGATTATTGAAAGCCAATCTGACATAAAAAGACTTTCAAAAGATTTTTATAACTACTCTCCAATCCTTACTGAAAAATTAGACGAATGTATTGCTGATTTGGTGGTAAGACCTAGTGATCACAAAGCAGTAAAGGAAGTAGTAGAAATTTGTTGGAAATTTTCTATCCCACTTACTTTAAGGGGTTCAGGTACAGGTAATTATGGTCAAGCTGTCCCATTGTTTAAAGGAGTCGTAATGCAGATGAGTCACTTTAATAAGTTAGAAGAATTTGATCCAGATACAGGTTTTGTAAAAGTACAGTCTGGCTGTGTTATGGGAGATTTGAATAAACAATTAGAGAAATATGGAAGGGAATTGAGGTTGCTTCCTAGTACTTGGAAAACTGCAACAATTGGAGGTTTTATTGCAGGTGGATCAGGAGGTATTGGCTCAATTAGGTGGGGATTTTTAAGAGATCCAGGAAATCTTATTGGTTTAGAGGCAGTAACGATGAATGAAAAACCTGAATTATTAAAATTTGATGCTGAAGAATCCGAACCTCTGAATCATGCTTATGGGACTAATGGAATAATTACTTCTTTACTACTTGCTACTGATATCAAACGTAAGTGGTATTCAATAATTATCAACTGTATTGAATTTGAAAAAACAATAGAAATATTAAAAACTCTCACCAGCGCAGCAATTGATCTGAAACTAGGAGCAATTCTTGAAGAAGAAATTGTAGATCAAATGCCAAAATGGTTTAAAACTAATTCTAGAAGTCACAAGATATTAATACAATCTACTCTCGGAGGAACAAAAACCATAGAGCTAATTTGTAAAAAATTCAAAGTTGAATCTACCCTCCTTGGGGAAGAAGAAAAACTCGTCAATGGAATATCTGAAGTCGTATGGAATCATACAACTCTTCATATGAGGTCTAAGGATAAAAATTGGACGTATTTACAGATGCTTTTGCCACTAAATGATGAACTAAAATTGATTAATTTCTTGAGAAAAAAATGGGGTAGAAAAGTTCTTTGGCATTTAGAGGCAGTTTCTCAACAAGGATCACCACGATTAGCAGCTTTGCCTGTATTAAGGTGGAATGGGATAGATGAATTGAATGAAATAATGGAAGATTGCAAGAAATTTGGTGCGTTTATTTTTAATCCCCATGTTTTAACTGTCGAAGGCGGAGGCCTAGGAGTGGTTGACGCAGACCAAGTAAAAGCGAAATTGAAATTTGATCCTAAAGGGCTATTGAATCCAGGAAAATTGGAAGGTTGGGAAGTAAAGGAACAATTTAATATTTAACATTTCTGTCTATTTGCAAATTTAATAAATTCAGCTACTAAATAAATAGAACCTGTTAGGACAGGATGATTAGTTGGCCATTTTTCTAAAGAAAATAAATACTCAATGGCAAGTTCAAATGTTTTAAATTCAATTGTTTTTTGGAAGTCAATTTCTTTTATCTGAGAGAGATCATTTAATTGCCAACTAGGTTGGTTTGGCACTGGTACAAGTAATAAGTGATCATTTTTTTTTAGAAGTGTTTTTAATATTGCGTAAATATCTTTTTGTCTTTGGACACCTAAAATCCAAAAAATTCCTTCATCTTCATTCACCCA
>QCIH01000032.1 GCA_003216795.1 Prochlorococcus sp. AG-402-K16 | reverse complement strand
CCTTTAATAAAGTGGTTTACTTATATGATGAATTAAAAGAAGATTACGATCGACAAGGATTTTCTGATAATTCTGAAGAACTACTCACAAGCTATAAAAATGCTTTTAATCTTTTCGAATCAGAATTTGAAATTTAAATTCAATTGCTAAATTATTGTTTGGAAGGTGTTACAGGTATTTCAATTAGCTTTCCTTTTTGGAGATCAGATCTTTTCTCTCGTAAATTTTTGATACATAAAGATATCCTTTTCTCTTTTGCGCAAAATCTTTTTATTTGGTAATCAGTAAGTGATAATGATTCATTACTAAATGAAAAAAAGGCTAATAAAAACAAAGAAAAATTTAATACTAATTTCATTTGTTCTTTCCTAACTATTTTCTAATACCCTTTAATTTAATTACTTTTTATTATAAATATCTATTATTTATGACAAATATCTATTATTTCTTTTAATTCTTCTTTACTTAACTCTGTTGAAATAAAAACTTCTTGAGCTGTTTTACCCTTTCTTGCGATGGCTTTATATCCGTTTATAGTTTTTACTGACAATCTAATTACCAATTTAGAAGATCTTCCCCTGGCTCTTGAAATAACAGCTGGAGTTATTGTCTTGATTTTAGTGTCTAGAGCTAATTTTTGAAGTATTGGAATTAGACCTTCTAAATTTGTGCTGTGATTTAAAACTAACCTTCCCAATTTAATTTTATTAATATTCTATTGAGAAAAGTTTGTTTCTGAGAAATTAACTTTAGCTTTAAAATGATAAAAAATTTTGAAGTTCTGTTATATTTATAAAAACGATTAAATTCCAATGATCTTTCAAATAGGCTGGGCAGCATTGGCTGCTATTTTTACTTTTTCAATTGCCATGGTTGTTTGGGGAAGAAATGGGGACGGATCCATTGACATATGATTTCATTTTTAACTTATGAAGTCTTTTTAAGTAAGTTTCTTATCTTAACATCGTTTGTTTTACTCATATTCATAACAATAGCTGTAATTTATATATCCTATGTCTCTTGGAAAGATAAAAAAAGATTAAAAAAATAGATATTATTATTTTTGCTCTTTTTTCTTATCTTTAATTCTGAGCTCTTCAATTAATTCTTTTGCTTGTTCAATTTTTGATATGCTGCTTTTGTAGATTCCAATATCTTTTTCGGCTTTATTAGCAGATAAACTTAACTTCTCAAAAATATCAGAGTTCATTTTATTTTTATCTGATTCATTTTTCTCTTTGAAATCTTGGGAGTTTGAAATTAATATAAATATTCCTAAGTTCAAAATCCTTGAGGGATAAAGTTTAGAATTGCTTTTTTCTATTAATAATTTCAAAATATCGTTAGATGTTTTATTATTGAATTCCTTTTGAGATTTTTGAGATATTTCACTAATGTCCTTCGCTTCAAAATTTGTAGAACTGCATAAAGATTCAAAAAGAAGGTCTAAATGTTTCTCAGGTTGGTATCCTTTCATTAATTCTTTGAATGTTTCGGTGAGACCGACACAAAAGAGATAATCTTGCGTAAAATCATTTTGGTGGTTGAGAAGATTAAGTTCGACCAGCATTTCATCAACTATTCTTTTATATAAACCTGGAATGACGTAAGGGAATTTCTCATGAAATAACTTTTTGCTATCTGAAACAGTCAATTTTTCTTTCAATTTTTTATATGTAAACCTTAATAAGGTTAGCGTATGTTGACTCCATATCGTTAATATCTAATAAACAAATAAATATTATTATGATCCCCTTAGTATTAGAAGAATCTGGCGGTAGTGAAAGAGTCTTTGATATTTATTCGAGACTATTAAGAGAGAGAATAATCTTTTTGGGAGAACAAGTTACTAGTGAAACTGCTAATAGAATTGTTGCTCAATTATTGTTCCTTGAAGCAGAGGATCCAGATAAGGACATTTATATGTACATAAATTCACCAGGCGGATCCGTATATGATGGATTAGGTATCTTTGACACGATGCAACATGTTAAGCCTGACATTCATACAGTTTGTGTAGGCTTAGCAGCTAGTATGGGTGCATTTTTGCTTGCGGCAGGCACTAAAGGTAAAAGAAGCAGCCTTAGACATTCAAGAATAATGATTCATCAACCACTTGGAGGCGCTAGAGGGCAAGCCAGTGATATAAGGATTCAAGCAGATGAAATTTTGTTCTTAAAAGAGCGCCTCAATACTGAATTGTCAGAAAGAACTGGAAAGGATTATGACACTATCAAAGAGGATACTGATAGAGATTTTTACATGTCCCCAACAGAAGCAGTGGAGTACGGTTTAATTGATCTTGTCTTAGATAAGAAACCTGTTAAAGTCTAGCTTAATAATTGAGGTGTTCTCTCTTTCTCAGGAATTTTGGTGAATTCGGAGAGAATACTTACAAATTCATCACCATCTAATGTTTCTTTTTCGATTAATAGCTCTACTAACTTATCCATAGCTTCTCTATTTTTACTTACTATATCGTAGGTTTCTTTATAACATTCCTTAACCATTAATCTTACACTTTCATCTATTTGTTTAGAGATTGAATCTGAAACTTCACTTCTAGTCATTAAGTCTCTACCAACAAATACTTCTTGATTACCACTTTCTAAGGCAATGGGACCTAAATTACTCATTCCAAATCTGGTAACCATTTGACGGGCCATTGAGGCAACTTGTTGAAAATCACCTCCCGCCCCTGTAGTAATCTCACCTTCCCCAAAAACTACATCTTCAGCAGCTCTTCCTCCTAAAGCACCCATTATCCTTGCTTTTAATTGCGCCCTGCTAACAAGGGTTTGTTCATCATCTGGAGTAAACCAAGTTAATCCTTTAGCCTGACCTCTAGGAATTACGGTTACTTTTTGAACAGGATCATGTGCTTTCACAAGTGAACCTATAAGAGCATGCCCAACTTCATGATATGCAATTAATCTCTTACTTCTACCATCCGTTAATGGAGAGCCTTCCATTCCTGCGACAATCCTATCTACAGAGTCATCGATTTCTGAAATACTAATAGAATCTTTTCTTCTCCTAGCTGTTAATATGGCAGCCTCATTTAATAAATTTGCTAAATCTGCTCCAGTAAAACCTGGTGTTCTTCTCGCAATGCTTTCAAGTGTTAAATCTTCTTGAAGTTTTTTATTTCTAGCATGTACTTCCAATATTGATAGTCTGCCCTTGATATCAGGTGCGTCTACAGTTACCTGTCTATCAAATCTGCCAGGTCTCATTAGAGCCGAGTCTAAAACATCGGGCCTGTTTGTGGCTGCAATTATTATTATGCCGCTATTACCTTCAAAGCCATCCATTTCAGTAAGTAATTGGTTGAGAGTTTGTTCTCTTTCATCATTACCTCCACCAATACCTGCACCTCTTTGCCTTCCGACAGCATCGATTTCATCAATAAAAATTAAACAGGGACTATTTTCTTTAGCTCTTTTGAAAAGATCTCTAACCCTACTAGCACCAACACCCACAAACATTTCAACAAATTCAGAACCTGATAATGAGAAAAATGGCACACCAGCTTCACCTGCAATTGCTTTAGCTAAAAGGGTTTTACCAGTACCAGGAGGTCCTACCAATAGAACTCCTTTAGGAATCCTTGCTCCTACAGAAGTAAATTTTTCAGGTTTTTTCAGAAAGGTGACAACTTCTTGTAAATCCTGTTTAGCTTCATTAACGCCTGCAACATCATCGAATACAACTCCTGTTTCAGCTTCCATTGCAAATCTTGCCTTTGTTTTCCCAAATTGCATTGCTTGGCCAGGACCTCCAGGCATTCCATTCGACCTCCTCGCTAACAAAATTAAACCTCCGATTAAAATAGCCGGGAAGAGTAAATTACCAAAAATTCCTAATGCAGGGGGAGCTGTTTTTACTGGATGAACGTCAAAACTGATCCCCTCATTTTTTAAAATATTTATAAGCTCTGGTGTTAAGCCTGGAAGATCCACACGCAACCTTTGAACTTTATTATCTAAATCCGAATCTATTGTCTCTATAACTGCATTTCTGCCTCCCTCAAAAATATCAACAGATGTAACTCTTCCTGAATTAATGTAATCTAAAAATCTGCCGTAACTAACTCTTGCTACCGCTGAATTTCTTGGTGCAACAGTGGTACCATTAGTTTTAAGTGAATCAACGTTGCTTGAAGATAAAAATTGGTAGGAAAGTGCTATTACTAAAAGTATAGGTAAAGCCCATAAAATTAATGTTTTAAATTTCTGATTCATTAATTCTTAGAAAGTTAATTCTTTGATTCTAGAATGAATCAGTGCATTTCGTTGATATTTTCTTTAACTTTATGCTTATACTACTGTTTAATGTATCTAATTTATAAATGAAATTTGATATCAACGATAAGGTTAAGTTGATTGCTCCAGTCTCTTACTTGAAGACTTCAGATAATATGCCGATGTTAAGACCACCTGATCTAGTGGCAATTGATGAAATTGGGGAAATCCTCTCTATTAAATCTCCAGATACTGTTGAAGTAAAGTTTAGAAGAGGTTCGTTTTTAATTGATATTGATAAGATTGAGAAAAACTAACTTAAAAGTTTTTCTCCCACCTATTAAGAATTTCTAAACATGTATTTTTATTTCCAGAAATACTTAGAAAAGGCTTTGAAAAATACTTATTCGTTAATTTAAAAATATCTAACGAAGAAATTTCCGCTATTTTTGAATTTAAATCGTTCTCAGAAATTGGTGAAATACCATAACTAATTAACTGTATCTTTCTCTGTAAAATTTCATCTAGTGATTGATTCCCTAATAGAAAAGAACCTTTTAGTTTTTCTTTTGCTAAAAATATTTCAGCATCAGTCAAAGGATTAAAAAGTAAATTTTTCCATAGTGTTGATAAAAGTTCAAAAGCAAAAAGTGCTTGCTTATTAGATACTGATAAATAAATTAAAAATGGGGCATTTCCACTCCTAATAGGATAATAAACACCTAAATCGTAAGTGATACCATGTTTTTCTCTAAAAAGTTTAAATAATTCAGCGCTCATTCCATAAGATAAATATGACTCCAAAACCTTAAGAGGAAAATATTCACTACTTCTTCGCGAACAAGTTTGGTCCCCCATCATTATTATTGTTTGATTTGAATCATTAATAATGTAATTAAATCTATTCGTAGTATTTAAATTATGACTTAAAGGATCTGATTTTTCTTTTAATATTTTTTTTCCTAATGTTCCAAAATTTTCTCCATTTATTATGGGATTATTTGAAATTAAAAACTTTTCCCTATTTTTTAAATTTTTAAACTCAAGCAAAACATCTTCATAGGTAATCCTTGAGACATCATTAGCATTGCCAATTGTGTTGAAAGCATAAGGATGATTTGAGTAAACAATTTTTCTCCATTTTTCAAAACAGATATTGAATGGATTCTCTTTATCTTTTTTAATGTGATTAATAGAAGATTTTTTTACTTTTTTAAATTCAGTTTCCGAGAGGATTGGCTTATTAATTATTAAGTCTAATAAAGGGAATAATCTGCTGAAATGTTCATTTAGGGATTTAATACTTATTGAAATACCATCTTCAAATATTTCTTGATTTAATTCTCCTCCATAGGACTCAATATACCCAGAGAGAGTGAAATTGTTAAATCCTTCACATCCCCTTGTAAGTAATGAACAAAGGATCTTGTTTATCCCTTTTTTCCCCGTACTATCCATATCACTCCCCCCTTTAATCCAAATTGAAGCAGTTGAAAAATTTCTTTTTTTATTATTTAAAAAATATCTTTTTAACATTTACCAGGGGATGCAACTAAAGTGAATTTCTCTCCACGGATATATTCTGTGATCTCTTTGAAGTTATCCAAGTCATTCCAATATTGTAAATGACTCTCTAAATTATTAATTGAAGATTTTCTCCCCCAAAGAAGTTCATTCCCAAAGAATGAAGAGAGTTGTGTAGATGTCTCTAAATTAAAGACATAATTACTTTTCACAATATTTATTGCTTTATTTATTTCATCCAAAGCCAATACTTTACAATTTGAGATCTCATCAATTATTTTATTTATTTGCTTTTCTACTAAATCAATATCTTTAGACTCACAACTGGCTTCCATTATAAATAATCCTCCTAATTCTCCAGCATTTACATCTACATATACCGATTCAACAAGATTACTATCTTCTTTTAAAATTTTAACTAATCTGCTGTTTCTTCCAACAGAGAGTATTGATGCTAAGATCTCAAGTCCAATGATATTTTTTTGATCATTTAGGTTTGGGATAAACCAAGCCATAAATATTCTTGAAAACTCTAAATTATCAAACTTAACTGACTCTCTACCATTCCTAATTTTTAAAGAAGGTTTATTTTTTGGATTTATTAAATTTGGACTTTCTTTTATGCCAGATAGATCACTTTTTTTAAAAATTTTATATATTTCTTCAGAGAGATTCCCCGCAATTGCAATACAAATTTTTTCAGTAGTGTAATGTTTGCTATGAAATTTCACAAGGTCATTTATCTCTAAGTTTTTAATACTATTTTCAGTTCCCAAAATCGAATTGGCATAATTCGGACTTAACCAAACCCTTTTCAAAAAATAATTAAATAGTCTTTCTTCAGGCTGATCATTTTGTTGTTTTATTTCATCAATAACTACCCCTTTTTCTTTAGTAAATTCATCAGGATTAAAATCTGGAGCAACGACAATATTTGTCAAAAGAGCAAGTGATTCTTTAAAGTTACTGGGTGGAACTAAGACATGGTAATGTACATCATCATAACCAGTTGAAGCGTTACTTAATCCTCCTAGTGATTCTATTTTATGGTCAAACTCACCTGGCATTATTTTGTTAGATCCTTTAAAAATCATATGTTCTAGAAAATGAGCAGTGCCGTTTTTATCAACATCCTCAAATGAAGAACCTGCTTTGCACCAAATATCAATGCTTACTAGCGGCAATTCTTTATTATCCACAAACACACATCTAGTTTTGCTTGAATGGGTGTAGTAGGTAACGTCTCCTACGTTCATTTCGGTTCTATCTTTAAATTCTATTTTGGTACTTTTTAGCCTTGTTGTCTGAATCTTTAACTAAAACAAAATTAACTGACCCTCTTATTTTGGATTTATTACAAAATATTAGAGATCATAGATCCATGCTTGAGGGCCTAAAGAGTATAAAAATTGATCCAAAACTAACTAACATAATATCTAAAGAAATAGGCAGAGAATTTTATATTGAAAACGAATTTCATAAAGCAAAAGGTTTTAGAAAGTTACATATTGAAGTAGCAGAATTTTCAAAGAATCTTAAAATACTGCACTGCGTTTTTTTCCCTGATCCAAAGTTTGATATCCCAATATTTGGGATGGATTTAGTAAAAATAAATGATATTGTTTCTGCTGCCATTGTTGATTTATCCCCAGCATCACAAAACCAGGGTTTGAAATACGAAAAATTACTTTCTGAAGTTGATAAAAGTTCTTTTACCTCTTTGAGAGAGATTCCTAAGTGGGGGGGGATTTT
>QCIH01000031.1 GCA_003216795.1 Prochlorococcus sp. AG-402-K16 | reverse complement strand
AATGAAGCACTTTATGAATGTTTAAAAAATAATGACATCTTACCCATATATATATTTGAAATTGAGTTATGGAATCAAAAAACTCATTCAAGAAGACAATGGCAATTTTGTAAGGAAAGTGTATTAGATTTAAGAAATTCACTTAAAGAAAAAGGTCAACCACTAGTAATAAGAACAGGAAATGTAATTGAAATCTTTGAAGAAATTAGTTCCAAATTTAATATAATGGGTATATATAGCCATCAAGAAACTGGAGATTGGCTTACTTATAAAAGAGATCAAGAAGTTAAATTATGGGCTTCAAATAAAAAAATAATTTGGAAAGAATATTTACAGTTTTCTGTATTTAGAGGAAATATAAATAGGGATGACTGGTCAAAGAAATGGTCAGAAAATACATCCAGGGGATTAATTAAAGGCCCATTAAAAATTAATCCAATTGATTTTGATGCTGGGGCAATACCCGACGAAAAAATATTTTCTTTTAAAAAAGACGAATGTAAAGGAAGATTAAAAGGAGGAAGAAAAAAAGGCCTTGAAAGGATGGAATATTTTTTTAAAGAAAAATTAAATTCATATTCAAAAGATATTTCAAGCCCAGAAAAATCTTTTGATAGCTGCTCAAGATTATCTCCTTACATTAGTTGGGGATGTCTTTCATTGAAAGAGATTTTTTATCAAGCAAATTTATATAAAAATAATCATTCAAGAATGTTGAAGAGTAGATTAACTTGGCATTGTCATTTTATTCAGAAACTTGAAAGCGAACCAGAATTAGAATTCCAAGATTTCCACCCTTATTTTGAAAATATTAGAACTAATAAAACTGAATTACTTGCTTTATGGACTCAAGGCAATACTGGTTTTCCTTTTATAGATGCTTGTATGCGTTCGTTAAACTTTAATGGATGGATTAACTTTAGAATGCGCGCAATGCTCATGTCTTTTGCAAGTTATAATTTGTGGTTACCTTGGCAAGATTCAGGATCAGAATTAGCAAAAAAGTTTATAGATTATGAGCCTGGAATACATTGGAATCAATGTCAAATGCAGTCTGGAACAACCTCTATAAATATCAATAGAATTTACAATCCTATTAAGCAGGGAAAAGATCACGACCCTAAGGGTGAATTTATAAAAAAATGGGTGCCAGAATTAAAAAAAGTAGCTGATACTTTTATTCATGAGCCTTGGTTACTAAGCAAATTTGATAGTGAAGAATACTCAAAATTAGAATACATTAAACCAATAGTTGACATTTCTAAAACATCTAGAGAAGCTAGGGAAAAAATTCAAGAAATCACAAAAAAAAGAGGCTACTGGGATATATCAAAAAAAATATATTTAAAGCATGGCTCAAGGAAAAAAACAGTAATCAATAAAAGACCTAAAATAAGTAATAACAACAAACAAATCCAATATGAATTAAATTTAGGGATATAAATTTAATTGATTATTTTATTATTCATATAGGATTAAATCCTTCATAATTAAATAATCAGGTAATGTTTTTGGTAAATCCATTTAAAAAATCCACAGTCTAGTTATCTAAGCTTTAAGGTAGATTTATCAAGATAAGAACATGCCTAAACCTACTAAAGAGCTAAAGTCAACTTCTTTTACAGAAGTAATAGAACTAGAAAGGATAGTTACTCCAGATGAAGAAAAAAGAGTTGATCATATTTTTGTAAGGAGAAAGAAAATTTGTACTCGTAATCCTGAAGGTTTTGCTACAGAAGAAATTGCAAGATTTGATGTTGCCTGGCCAGAAGAACCTAAAGAAGAATTAAAAGATTCAACTAAAGTCAATAAAGAGGTCGAAATCAGCATTAATAAGTAATGTCAAATAGATTTGAGTGGGATGATACTAATAGTTCAGGTATATGGTGGAGTACTAATGTAAGTATTAGAGACGAGTGCATTTTGCTTAAAGAAGATACTCAATGCGAAGATTCTGATATAGTCGAACTTCTTAGGAGTATTGCACAAAATATTGAAGATAATGGCCTTTAATTTTTAAAACCATATTCTCTTTTTTAGAGATTTTCAATTCCTTTTACAGCTTTTATTAATTCGATACTTATACCTTTTTCACTCATTGAATGACCAGCATCATTAACAATAATTATTTCAGAATTCTTTAATTTCTTATTTAGATCCCAAGCACTCCTAACAGGACATACAACGTCATACCTCCCTTGAATTATTTTTGTTGGAATCGACTCTATTGTTTTTATATTTTTCAAAATAAAATCATCTTCTAAGAAAATATTATTAATAAAATAATGACACTCGATCCTTGCAAAGGCATCTGAAAAAGAATTAACTTCAGACTTATCAAAATCAAATTTTTTATTTATTAAATGACTTGTTGAGAGTTCCCATTTTGTCCAAGCTGCTGCTGCTTTTGATCTAAGATTAGCATCTGAAGATGTTAGATATTTATAAAAAGAACTTATTAAATCATTTCTTTCTTCTTTTGGTATTACAGAAATATATTCTTCAAATTCATCAGGGAATATCTCACTTGCACCATATTGATAGAACCATAACAATTCAAACTTTCTACATAAAAATATTCCTCGCAAAGTTAAGCTGATAACTCTTGAGGGATTTTTAATCGCATATATAAGTGAAAGTGTTGAGCCCCAAGATCCACCAAACAAATGCCAAGTATCTATTTTTAAAAGAATCCTTAATTTCTCAATATCATCAACTAAATGATTGGTAGTATTTTCTTTTAATTCGGAGAAAGGAGTTGAAGAACCACAACCTCTTTGGTCAAATTGAATAATATCGAATTTATCTGGGTCAAAGTATCTTCTATATCTTGGTTGACTTCCTCCTCCCGGGCCTCCATGAATAACAAGAATTTTTTTGCCATTTGGATTACCAGATCTTTCCCAATAAATAGTATGAATATCACTTACTTGTAAAAAACCCTTTTCAAGTACTTCAATTTTTGGGAACAGGACTTGATCTTTCATTTTGAAATATTTTTAATCACTTTATTAATCCATATTATCCAAAAAGAAGTCTATTTTAAAAGAAATTTGTTAAAAAAAAGGACTGTTTGTACAGTCCTTTTTAATATTTGATTTCCCTCTTACAGGATATAAAATTACATATTTTAAAGTCTATTTACTCATAAACCTAGAATACGTGGACTCGGGGATTTCTCTCAATAATTTCAGTCCCTATTGTCGCTAGTAATTATAAAGCGAAGTCTTATCAGACTAATTGATTGAACTTTAATTTTCGAATAATCCCATTCTCAGGAATACGCTTCCTATATTTTGGAATTTGCTAAATTTCAGGCGGACTATCAATCATTTAGATTGCCTCCGAACTCAACATTTATAAATTACTCCTTTTTATATTTTCAGTAAATCCGTAAATATGCTGATTTACTTTTTTTTTAATTTGTAAGAGGATTTTAATGATCCTTTGTTTTTTATAGATAAATATAAAAATTGAAGTCTATAATCCCTTATTTATTCAGACTCATAGAGCAAAATAGATTCAATTATTCTTTTATCACTATCAGAAAGTTTATAATCTTCTAATTTCCACTGAACAAATTTCACACACTCATCAATAGAAGGATTCTTTTCCCGGCACTTACGCCACTCTCTAATCCAATCTGCCAAGGCAAAAGTTATTTTTGTAGTAAGCATATTTACCAATCAGGGTAATTAAAATCTCCTCCAATAGGTTCTTCATAAAATTCCCCTTCTTTTATACCTCTATCATATTTTTCAATTATCTTTTTATAAGAAGCTATTGAGGGAAGTAAATCTCCTATATATATGGGTTCCATTGTAATTGTTATAATAATTTTAATTATTTATTATTTTATATAAGAATTTAATAAATAAATTATTAATATTCATTATGGATTTCATCAAAAAGAATAAGATCTTAACATTAATGGCTGTAATTGCAGTTTTATCATTTGCATTAGAAAAAGTAGGCATAATACACCCTTAAATTAATTAATTTTTTTTGTAAATACTTGCTAGTGAAATAAGTAAACCGATACTATTACAGCAAAAATAAGCAATGGAGATAATAATGTAAAAACTAAAGTTGAGAGATTAATCAGCATAAATTTTAAATAAATACACAAATTTAATAAACATCACTTTTAAGCATTAGCAATAAGTAAAATTTAAATTATTACGATATAAAAAAAATTTGAATAAAGAAAGATATAAAGAAGAATATGAAGAGGGCTCAGACTTACTATGGCCTAGTGATAAAGAAGATAAAATAACTCGGCAATTTTATAAAGATTTATCTAATCTTGCAAAAAACATAAATTATAGTAAAAAGAAAAAGCTAAAACTTTTTGAACAAGTAGTTAGAATAATAAAAGGCAAAGGCTAGGGTTAATTAATATTCAAACTAAAATGAAAAATGTAATGAGACTAATTAGAAGTTTTTTTCTTTTAAGACCAAGATTTTTATCCACTATATTTTTTATTCCTATTCTTTATGGAATTGGCTGGGCTTTATCTCAGCCACTTTTATTGTTTAATTTTGAAAAAGATAATTTATCCTTAATTGGTACTATTATTACTTTCTTACTTTTTATCTTTTTACTCCCATATTGGTTTTATATCAAAAGAAATAAATCAAGTGCTTGGATAATTCTTGGGATAACAAAAGACAAATTCTTGAAAAACTTTTTCAATTTTTCTCAAGGCATTTTACTTGCTTTAGTTTTAATAATTCTAATTCTGGTACCACTATTGCAAAAAAATTATATTTCTTGGATAGGTGAATTCTCGCCAATAATATTGTTAAATTCTATTTTACTGGGATTAGGTGTTGGATTCGCAGAGGAAATAATTTTTAGAGGCTGGTTACTAGAAGAATTGAAATTTGAATATGGGACAAAAATATCAATAGCTTTACAAGCTATAATTTTTAGCCTCGTTCATAATTTATCGAATGAGATCTTTTGGAACATAGTAGGATTACGTTTGGGATTTATTTTACTTGGGATATTTCTATCATTAGTAAAAATTAGAGATAAAGGTTCTTTATGGAATTGCATAGGAATTCATGGAGGACTAGTGGGTATTTGGTTTTTATTAAATAACGGATTAATAGAATTCAAAGAAAATACACCTTCTTTTTTAGCAGGGCCTTTTACACAAAATATTCCAAACCCAATCGGAAGCTTTAGTGCAATTTTAATATTACTTTTATTATGTATTTTTTATACAATACAATCAAAAAAGATTTTTACTAGACGTTTAAATTAGATATAAATACCGATTGATTTTTGATTAGTAATTGTCAGATTAAAATAAAGCTTAATATTAATATGAACTTTGATGCAGGAATAAGATTTATAGTTTTTTTAATAATTTTTGGAGTTACAAACTATTTAATGATGTTGAGAAGATATGAACACGACGTCAAAAAAAAGAAATATTTGCAACAGGAAAAAATTTCCAGGCTATACCCTAAAGGCTCATTTATTTTCTGAAATTAAAAAAAGTTTTTGTAGAATTTCATCACCATTTTTTATTAGTTTTTTGCCAACCTTCATTTAACAATTTTTGCCATAATAATCTCGCTTCTTCAATAACAATTTTTTTTCTAGTTTTCATTAATGGAGGATTTTCTCCATGAATTCCCATAATAATTCCTTCTTCAATAAACATATAATCAATAGATTTATCAGAATAATCTCTATCTTTGTAGAAACGCATCACCCCTACAAAATTAGAGTCAATTAACCAGAAATCGTTAGTTGAATTCAATAAACCAAAATAAAATTAAATTTATCACATGCTTTGATTGCAATCTATGAGGAAAATATTTACTTAGTTTTTCATATTTGATATATTTTTTCTTTTTTTCTACTTTTTTTCAATTCGCCGCGTTTTTTCTTAACCTCAACTCTTTTCTTTTGTGATGCTTTAGTAGGTTGTGTAGATTTTCTTAATTTAAATCGTTTATTTAAAGCATTTTTTATGATTGAACTAAATTTCATTAAAGCTAGCTGCCTATTTAATATTTGATTTCTGTGTTCTTGAACCGCTAAACGCAAGCTATTATTTACTAATTTGTTTTTCAAGTGTCTTTTAAGAATTTCTTTCTGATAATCATTTAATACTTTGGAATCTTCTAAATCAAAAATAATCTCTACTCTGCTTTCGATTTTATTTACATTTTGCCCTCCAGGACCGGAGGATCTGGAAAATCGCCACTTAATTTCGTTGGATGGGATTACTAATTTGTTAGTAATTTTTAAATCCATTTTTAGTTCTTTTTAATTTAAATTTTTAGAATCATCTCCTTAATACTTTAAAACATACCTTAAAATTCGATCGGCAAATACTGGGCGGTTATGTTAGGTAAACCGAAATTCGGTGTATTTACCGTATTAATATCTTCGGTATTTATCCTTTCATATTCCAAAGAAATATCAGATATTGAATTTGTACTAATTCAAAGGTCACTTATGTATTCAATGTTTGATCTTCTTTTTGAAACACCTTCATATTGCCCTGTATATGTTATTTCCGATAGTGAAATGAAGGAGTTAAAGAAAAACCAACATCAAGAAGAGCTTGATGAAATTACAACACAAAAAGTAAGACTTGAAGATGCTTTTAAAGCTCAACTAAAACATCTTGAAGAGAGAGAAAAAGAAGTAAAAAAAGAACTTAAAGTACTCTCAGCCTCAAAAGATAAATAATTTATTTTTAGAGAAATTACTTTTTTCAAAGACGGTTAAAAACCGTCTTTTTTAATTCTTCTAGTTTTAAGGTATCTATTAAATCCACAGATTTTAAAAATATTTTCCATAATTAAGAAATGAATAAAAATATAGAAAAAATAAGAATGTTCTTACCCTTTAGTTGGGTAATTTGTGCAGCAATATCTTTTGCTTATATAAATTCACATTTAATAAATACCTAACATAAATGTCTTATCCCTCAAGAGACGAAATACTTGCATCTTCAAAAGGGTGGGTAGCATCTTTTTTAAATTTTCTTCCTGGTTTAGGGTCGGGTTACTTATATCAAAGAAGATGGAAACCCTATTTTTTTACCATAACAGCTAGTACTGCATGGTTCGCTTTAGGTATTTTTTTAGAAGGTGATTCAGAACCTTCTCAAAATGAACAAATAATTGGGATTTCTGGTCTTTTTTTCATATCAATAGTTACAGTTTTAGAAGCCAACTTTGCTTTCAAAAAAGCAAGTAATAAAACAAAAGCTGAAAAAGAGAATATAATATCCTCTAACAAAAAAGGATGGTTTAAATAATTCAAAAAATTAGATCTAAATAAATATTTTGTTAGTTATCAGTTTTTTTAATTTAAGTAAAAATTACCAAATATAAATTTTAAGATAATTTAAAAATTTTTAGTTATAAAAAAACAAAATTTCTTTTTCTTTGAGACCTTCCCATCCCGAGTCTATTAATAATTGATTCAATGTTTCTTTATCAAAATGCTTAGAACCCGTTTTGACGCATCTATTTCTCATTGATTTTTTAACACCACTCCTTTGTCTTTTATTCTCCTCATCCATAATTCTATTGTATAGGTCTAGCATTTTTTGAGGGATTGGAGTACCGTCAATATCCACTCCATTTTGAATAGCAAGATCAACAGCCTGCATTCCCATTTTCTTCATATAGTTAAAAAAGCTGAAACTATAATAAAACAAAACTAATTAATATAAAATTCTTTGAATAATAATTTATTGATTTTGAATTTCCTTAAGTACTCTAATAGCCTCTTTAATGTGTTCAGGACCATTCAATAAATCTCTAAAAATATGCCTAACTGTCCCTTTGCGATCAATAACGTAAGTTACCCTGCCATCCATAAAACCTAATACTTTAGGAACTTTAAAAGTTTTCCTAAGAGAGTCATTCGAATCACAAAGTAATGGATATTGTAATTTATTTTTATTAGCAAATGCCAAATGACTTGAGGTACTCCCATTACTTACTCCCCAAACTTGTGCACCTAATACTTTAAATAAGTCATATTTATCTCTAAATCCGCAAACCTCTATAGTGCAACCCGGCGTATCATCTTTTGGATAAAAAAACAAAACAAGGGGATTTTTTAAACCCTTATTTGATCTTTTAACTCCATTTTGATCCAGTAAAGAAAATTCTGGAATTTTATCCCCAATCTGCACAATAAATCTTATAAAGTTCCATATTAGAGGTTAATATGTTTTTTTTGTGGCCTTGAAGTAAATAACTGATATTACAGTCAGTTTTTTTGTTTTAAAAGATA
>QCIH01000030.1 GCA_003216795.1 Prochlorococcus sp. AG-402-K16 | reverse complement strand
ACCTTTGTTTTCCAATTAACTAGGTAGTTGATGGGTTGGCGGTGCATGAAACTTTCTTTTCTTTCTCTTTGATCTCTTATAAACAACAAATACCCCTAGTCCTAATAAAGGCATCAATAAACCTTCTACAAAAATTGGAAAGTTAAGCAGCATTATATTCATCCCTATCTTCAAGCTCTCTCATAAATCTTTTATCTAATGCGTAATCGTCTATAAGGTCTGCTGCCATCAATATCTCATTAGATGGTTCTTGTATATCTTTGTCTAATAAGTAATTGTCTATAAGTTCTAGATTGTTATTTTCTTTAGGAAATTTTCTTTTCTCGCTATCTAATAGCTCTCTTACGTAGGAATATACAAGCCTTTTATCGTAACCACTTTCTCTAATTTCTTTCAACATTTCGTCTGGAATTTTCATAATCGTCAACCCCTATGTGAAAGCATATATACTCATACTTACGAACATATAAGAGAAAAGCAAGAAAGGAATATAAGCAGTTATTGGAAGAGGGTTGGAGGAAGACAAGTATATTTAATAGCTATTTTTAGTATTTGCGCCTGAAGCTGCTTAGTAAGCTTTTCATTTAAGGATTAAAGTCTCTACATTTTGATCTTTCGTTTTCATAATCTTTTATAGCAGTATCCCATTCTGATAAATCTGCTTCTTTTCCAGAAATATATAATTCCATTTGTTTCGCATAGTTTGCTGATTCAATCCGACTATTGAATGAAGCATTGCAAAAAAGTATGCTTCCAAATTTTTCATAGTCTGTATAATCCCTATTCGCAGCGTATTCAGCATTTGCCCTTTTCTTATCTAATGCTTTGTATTCCAAATCCTCAATACTAGGTTTTGGGCGGAGTAAGAATGCTTTATAGTCAAAATCCTCAATACTAGGTCGGAGTATGGATTGGTTAGCTTGTGCATTTAGATATGCAAAAAGTGAAAAACAAACAAGAACAACAGCAAATACACTAATTAACCAAGTGTTTGTTTTATCCATTAATTACAAGTAGTAAGGGTTTCATTTATTCCCAAGTTTTCATATCAGTAGTTCCTTGTGATCTTTGCATCCAAGAATATTTCCAAGTACCGTTTTCATTTTTAAAAATGCAAGTGTAAGTTGAAAGATCTTTATTTTGATTTCCTTTATAACTGAAGATTTCATTTAAAGTGAAAACCGCGTAGGCTACCTCACCGTAAATTTCAATTTTGTGGGTTTTGATTAGTTCTGATGATTCTGCAACTAAATCTTTACTATCAAACATTCCCACTAATCCCTTCGCAGAGATTGGATTTCCACTTGGTCTTACAGCCAAAAAATCTTCAGTTGCGTTCGGTATTAGAAAAGAAGAATCTTCACTGGTTGCATAACCATTAATTAAATCTTCTATGGCTTGAGTATTTGACATTAAAAAAGGAGCTAATTGCCCCTTATTTTAGATCGACTGTCAATTAAAAGTAGCTCGAAATAACAGTTGAATCATAAATATGACCTGCACTCTCAATTAATGGTTTAACTTCTGGATCTTTAAACATAGCTATTGCTTTACCTTCTTCACCTTGTTCAATGACAATTACACTGGTTGGATCATCCTTATTTACACCTTTGTATAAGCAAGTCATTCCCGTTTCTTTCATCATTTTTATATTTTCTTCGCTGTCATAAACAGCAGCCCATTTTTCATAAGGGACACTAATTTTGAATGTAAAAACAGTAGTTTCAAGAGACATAAAAAAAGGAGCTAATTGCTCCCTAGTTTAAATCGACTGTCAATCAATAACAGACTACATCATCTCGTAGCTATCGAATTTAGTTTTGATGAGTGTGGGGAAGTGTTTACAGAATATCCAATCACCCGCTCGACTTCGTCTCGCTGAGGATATTAGTTAAGAGATACTTTTTGTCTTGTTGTCTTCTCCCTATATACGGAGGGGTTTAGTCTTTCCTCTTTATACATAAGGGTTTAGTCTTCCCCTGTAAACGTAACACTTCGGTCTCCCCTGTATAGGTAATGGTACCCTTTTATAAATTACGCTTATCTGTTGGAAATATTGAAGGAAAAATCTTTAATCGAAAATTTATTAAATAATGACTTACCTATATCTGAACCCACACCTTTGTTATTGAGTTCCTTTTGATATGCCTCTTTGCTTGAGAGTATAATTTCTTTAATCGAAAATTTATTAAATAATGACTTACCTATATCTGAACCCACAGCGTTGTTTTTGAGTTCCTTTTGATATGCCTCTTTGCTTGAGAGAATGATATCTTTAATCGAGAATTTATTTAACAATGACATTCTTATTTGTGAAAATTGCTTTGTAGATGATCACATCATCTCATAATTATCAAATTTAGTTTTTAACTTTGCTGCTTTATGTAATAGTCCAACTGCTTCTTTTCTTCCAGTAGCTTGTTGCGCCTGATGCATTAATTCAGCATATTTTTTTACGATTTTCTTTTGCATGATTTAAATTAAATAAAGACCGTTTTTGAATCTCAAGCTGCAAGGAACAACTTTCAGTAGATAAGGAATCAACGGTAAAACCTCAGAGTCAACAAATTGGAACGGGTTAACTCGTGTGTAATACTTATAATCAATTAGCTAAATACCTGTTGGTATCTACGATTACATTGTTTTCAAATCCTGATTTATTTCAGTTTTATCTATATTGAAGGATTGTTTTTAAATATTGAGTGTGTTTTAAATCTTGAATCGATCTCTAATAATTTATGGTTGGCTTCAGTTGTATCCCTGCAACTGTCTCATGACAACCATGTATTAATCCTAGGACTGCTTTAGTATTTATTGATTCAAAAAATATACCTCTTCCCGTACCTAATAGTTCCTCAAACCGACCTATAAATTTCAAGGCAATAGGAGGACAATATAGGTATAGATCTAGGAGGTCTAAATGAAACTATTCAATCAATTCACAATCCTTCCAAGATACCTAAAAGCATTTAATTATGCTGGAAACAGAATGGAAGAAACAACAAGAAATCCTAAAATAGATAACTATTTAATTGAAGACTATTGGAAGAGGGAATGCAGAGAACATCCAACTAATCAGCATTGTTTAGTCTATTGCGACTGAGAATTTTAATCTTAAGGGTTGACAACTGAGTATAAATACTCTATAAATAAAGTGTAGTTAATGCTACCAAATCGTCCGATCTACCATTAGATAGACCGCAGTACGACTCAAGCCATAGGACGGGGACTTGAGCAAGCCCAGGAGCTGCATCATGGTAAACATGTATTTTAACGGCAAATCTTTCGTATATTGCAAGAGCCAAGAAGAGAAGACAATAAAGCTTACTTATAGAGGATCTAGTTACTTGAGATAAATAAATCTCATATCTATTAGATATTTAATAAACCATTTTTTTTAGAGGTACTATGCTATGAAATTTACTAATTCTCCTTTTACCATACTCGACAAGAATATGAACGCGTTAGATTATCAAAAAAGAAATCTTATAAATGATGACTATTGGGGAAGGGAAAATGATAATCAAACAAAAGAAGATTTTAAATAAAGTACCTTTTGCCTTTTGCAGATAAATAATACTTTGTTTATTTTATAAATCTACTTTGCAATCACTTCCATTGCTTCAATTAGATCCTCTGATGTTGGTCGGTTGTACATCATTGTTACTTCTGACATGCCTGGGATTTTATGTCTTACGACATCCCAAATTCTATAAGGAGATACACCTTCATTTATTAGCGCAGTAATTCCAAATCTTCTTAAGTCATGAGATGGTAAACCATATTTATTTTTAAACTCATTACAGTGATGATGTCCCCATGAGTCATCACTACTTTTATATCTATTCGGCCAGATAGGGTCATCTGAACCTTTAATAAGCGGCATATCTTTTATGGCTTCATAGAGAGCTTTTGACATCGGAATTGTTCTTTCATCTTTTTGAGACTTCAATCTTCGTATCTGTTTCTCTCTTCTTTTGCCACCTCTCTTTTTTTCGTAACTGACTACTTTTTCCCATGCTTTAAAAATAATAGTCTTTTTATTTAAATCGATATCACAGTGCCTTAATCCATTAGCAGCTCCTTTTCTACATGCTGTGTATCTCTGAATCAAGAAAGCATAATCTTTTTCTTTTCTTAAAGAGGTGATTGTTGAAGCTTTGACTGTTGCTTTATCCAGGATTTCTTTTGGAGGTAAT
Source organism: Prochlorococcus sp. AG-402-K16 (assembly GCA_003216795.1). Taxonomy (GTDB): domain Bacteria; phylum Cyanobacteriota; class Cyanobacteriia; order PCC-6307; family Cyanobiaceae; genus Prochlorococcus_A. The sequence goes on along the minus strand of QCIH01000030.1, from coordinate 5,594 downwards.
GCTTTCTTTTCTGGATCTGGTAGACGTTTCTTTAAACCCGTCCAAATATTCATTTTGATAATTTCATTCTCTATTCCCCAATTCCAAAAAGCATTTAAAGTTCCAATGATATTTTTTACTGATGATGGTTCATATCCTTTTTGAATGAGATAATCTTTGAATTTAATTGCTTGTGATTTAGTTAGTTCTTCTAAATAATCTGACCCTTTCCATTTAGCTAATTTGCTTAATTTTGTATACCATCCATTAACTGTTGATTTACTCACACCTTCAATCATTTTTCTTTTATTGATCCATTGATGGTAAGTTGTTTTTCCATCAAGTTCTTCCCAAAGTGCAACCTCTTCTGGGTTAGTTGGTTTTCCTTCTTTATCAAAATCAATTTGATATATATCCTTTAGGAACTCTTTCTCATCTTTTGGTAATTCTGAAAGGTCATTCTTTTTATAACTCTCTCGAACTTCCTCTACGAGTGATAGTTGATTTAGCTCCTTTCCAATTTGACGTTGTATTTCTGCTTCGACCTTTGACCTGTTCGCGAGTGCTTCTTTATGAGTATTGCCAACCTTTTTTCTAATTGAGTTACCAAGTTTAGACCTTAAAGACTTAGGTGTGGCAACTGTTATGTAATAACCAGTTCTACCTTTTCTTTGGTGGATACTAGACACTTGTGCAGGACCATTATGCAGGACCAACATAGCAATGAAAACCTAGTTATTCAAGCTATTATTAGAGTTCTATGAGTTTATGGCTTTTTTAGGTCGATGCAGCAGAGAACTGACGGGGATCCGGTGTTACCTATCAAAATGCTTGCTATAACAGGCTTTTGGTAGGTATTTTATTTTTTTGGAATAACTGAGCTGTTTTTATTCTCTATCAGTGTAAATAATTTATTTAGCAAAATACTTGACGATCCATTTCTAATGTATTTATATTAGCAGTACACATGTATTACTAAGTAATGACTTTAGGAGGAGCTAATGTTTGGACTAATTTTTCTTACGGTTATCGTAATGAGTCCCCAAGTGGTTGGTTGCTTAGCCCAGACCGCAGCAGATTAATTTTATTTATAAGGAATAAAAAATCTCCAAGAAATAGTATTAGAATTTTTGCTCATACATATTATGCAAATGATCTTGGTGAGCCAATGGCAATTAAATCATCCACTCAAATGTATTTGGATAATGCTTGGGATAAATGGCATGACCTTCAATTAGAAGGCTGGACTTTTGAAGAACTTGAATTACCTGAATCTGTATGACTAACTTAAATCCAATCAAAAAGAAACTATCAAAAGCAGATAGAAAGGTATCTATACAAGAACCATCAAAATTATTAGCAGAATTTTTTAATGGTGTTGTCATTGAACTTGATGAAGAATATAAATATGACTCATAAAGAATTGATAGATCAAGTTTCCGCGAATTTATTTAAGCAAAGTGGAAAGTTAGAAAGTAGAAGATCTTGGTTGGCAATGAGAAATTATCTTGAACAATTAGATACCGAACAACTTAAATCCATGCTTAAGGACTACGGATGATTTAAAAACTTTATTTAGTTTTTATTTTTTTCTTAATTCTTAGATAACCGTAAGTTGCAAAGCCAACCAAAAACATATCCAAGTAAATATGCCAAGTAGGAAAAATCTGGTGTATTAATTCCATTAACTTTTTATTGCCACTTGCCAATGAGGATAATCTAAATTTGATTTTTCTCTAATCAATTGTAATTTTCTAGAATTTATTTTTACTACTATTCCATCTGTTGGATATTTACTAAAAAGCTTCCCTTCTAGCCATTGTTTTCTAAATACTTCAACTTGGCTTGTAAAGTTGCATGAAATATCCTGGGGGATCGTGAAGCCAAGCTTTGAAAGACTCTTTTTAGACTCATATTGGTTAAGTGTTGAATTAAGTATTTGAAATGCGCAGAAGCTAAGACTTTCAGAAAATCCTTCTTTAGCTCTTAGAAATCCAGAAGCGATTCTCTGGGAGATATTTGGACTTTGGTTGGGTGCATATAATTCACCTCTAACTTGAAGAACCCCTCGTAAAGGTAAATTATAAGGAATGTCTTGGACTTTAATAAGTTTACTAGTAACATCGGCCCCTTTTCTTGAAATTGCTTTCTCCAAGGTTCCATCCCTATATTGCAAAGCAACAGCACAACCATCAATTTTTGGTTCAATTAATAATCTGGTATCTACTAATAATCCTTTCAAAAATTCATCTATTGAATCCTTTTCTAACGAGGGTAAAACTAGTTTATTTTTCTTTTTAAAGTAATCACAATTAGGGTTTGTTCTTAATAAATTTTTTTCAAGTTGGTCGAACTGCTTATCAGAGATTAAAGCATTGCCATTTCTATAATTGTCGTCATACCATTCAATTCGTTCTTCTAAATAAGTCTTCATTTAATACGATGGCTTAAGTTTTTGGCTAGGTTTCCAACTTGGTTTATCTATAATCCATTTTTCTCTATCTTCATATTTAACAGTCCATAAAAGAAATGAAGAAATCTCTTTTAGAGTTATGCCAACCAAATATCTTGTTTTTGGACTTATTGATATAAATCCAAATAATAATATTAATAAAATAAGTTTAAACATACCTTTAATCATTTAAAAACTCAGCGTAATTTTTACGAACTTTTTAATTAATGCAATTCTTATAACCTTCAATCTTTGCTAGTTCATCAATATTCAAACCTGTTTCTTCTAGTAAAGTTTTTCCTATATCGTCCTTATTAAATTTAGTTAAAGCTCCTTTAGTAGAGTACTTAATACATTGGTTTTTGTATTTTGCTTCTTTGACAACAGGAGATAAATAAAAACCAAACAAGATGATAAAAGCTCCATAGGTTACAACTTTTCTATGGTTTTTCCACCATTCATAAAATTTATTGGACACGAAAAATAAATGACTATTTTCTATTTTAAATTGACTGTCAACAAATTACTTTAGAAATTTAAGGATTGGTTAATTTATTGTTTTTTCATTAATAGATTTAAGCCAAGAATAATATCTTGATTTTCTAATCCTTTGCTCTTTCGAGACTAATCTATCCGCAGATTCTAGGGGTGATTCTCCTTTCTCAACTTTTGTTGTAATAGAAATACCAAAACCTTTTGCTTCAATTTTTGCAATGCCACCCTCTAAAAAAAATAAAAAAGACCAACCTTTGTTCCATCCTAAATAGAAGGGATTTCGATACATTGCATTCTTTTGGAGATACTCTTTAATGATATTTTCCTTTTCAAGGAGTTACTTGTATTTACTATTACCAAATAAGAAGTTTACGGCTGATTATTTCTGGAAAGTAATTTTAGTATTTAAATAATTACCCGAGGAACACTTGACGTCTAAGAGTGGTACATCTATACTAATAGTACAACTGTATTATCTTTATGACATCAGGAGTAGCAAATGTTCGGACTAATTTTTATATTGGCAGCCTTATTGACACCCCAACTGGCTGGTTGTTTAACAAAAAAAGTGGTTTATTAATTCTTTTTGAGAGTTATAAGAAATCTCTATCTAATAATTTAAAAGTTTATACTCACCTTTTCTATGCAAATGAATTAGGTGAACCGGCCCAACTTAAGAATTCAAGACTACATTCTATTGAGTGTGCTTGTGAAACATGGGATGAATTAGTTTCAGGAGGTTGGCAAATTGTTACTAGTAAATTCCACTAATCATGATTAAGGTAAATCCTTCAAAATGGGAATATCTAAATGAATCTATACTAAAACGAAAACGGACAAAGATTTGTATTACCTGCAATCACTTTCGCTACAGCACTACAGAAACTTTTGCTACTGTCTTGATATGTCCAAGATACGAAAAACGTATACCAAAGGGTGATCATTTACTTAAAGGTTGTGAGTATTGGCAAAAAAATAGGACTATATTTTCTCCTGAAGGATCTTAATCATTATCCAATTAAACTTTTCTAGGTACAGATATTTAATTATGTAAACAAAGCATTATTTTATACAACTTAAAAAAATTTTTTTAAGTAATTTGAAAATTATGATTCAATTTTACTTTTCTATATTTCTATTAATTGTTCTTACATTTTTTGCACTTTTATTAGATGCACCAGAATTGGCTACTTTAATTCAAACATTTTAGAAAATAATAAATCAGCATTTTTACTGATTTACTTTCTTTATAAGTAAGGAGTAACTTTAAGTAGCTGAATCGGAGGGATCTAATGATTGACAGTCCACCAGAGGAGTTAGATTATAAAATTTAAATCTAGATAAAACTAATGCTAAATCTGGAATGAATCCTCTTTTTGAGATTCATTCCTTTTTAATTTCTTTCTAAAAAAATGTGCAATTATAAATATTAAATTTTTAGAATAAAAAATCTGTTCATATCAAAATAACTTGATGTCAAAGACACTAATAGAAAGTGGTTAACTTTACCTGAATCCAAAACCAGTTTTTTGATCTTCCTTTTCTGCCCATTCATTCATAATTAGTTTTAGTAAACTTTTAATTTCTGAATTCGAAGCATCAGTATCTTTTTGAAGATTTATACAAATGTTTTTAATTTCCTCATAAGCATTATCAATTAATATTGTTTTCTGATCTGGATTAGCCATAGAATTTTAAAATGCTCCATTACAGTTGAACCCGCTGCAGTTAATAACCCTAAAAATATTCATTACAAAGCTGTGAAATCCTTCTTCATAAAAAAATGCCCAGGTTGAAAATATAGCAAAACCAGAGACAGCGAAAGCAGCATATTGAAGCCAATGTATTCCATAGCTGTCTAATCCATTTTTATCAAAATCAGAATTACTCAATTGCTTTTTTTATTTATAATAAAAAATTTTTTTTTAAAAGGAGAGTTTGTTTTGAACGAGAGATTTATTTTTCTCTAAGACTTTAATGTATTGATAGTTTAAATAAAACCAGGTATTATCCACCCAAAAAAACCGTAGTTTATTATCAAAGCTAAAAAACCAATCATAGCTAATCTCCCATTTGTTATTTCGGCATTTTTCCAAAATTTACCCATATAGTTTTTAATTTTTTTCGAATTTTTATCTATCAAATAATTTGGTTCTAATGGTTCCTGCAACCTTTTGATGGCGTATAAAGAGAATTGAACAGTAATTGCGATGATAACAACTATAAAACTAGTAAGAGCATCCATTTTTAGATTTCATATGTGATCAATTAGTAAGCCAAAGAGTAAATGACATTCGTATGTATCAAACATTTCCTTATTTCTGCTTTATTGACAGAGGAAACCTTAACTTGAATTATTAATAAATGTAACATATTTAAAAAAAAATTAGTATGAATTCTTACTTTTTCTTTGGATTTCACATTTTCAATAGACTTTAATGTAACATTTATGTAATAGATGTTTTTAAAGAGTAGTTTCGATGAATTAGAAAATTAGCTTTAAAGTCTTATTACTTCAAGTCAGATGGAGTATTGAAAATTTTCTTAATAGGAATATAGTTTCAATGTTATTTATTTAAATTAATTTTTAATAACTAGAGGTTATTACTTTTGTTTAATTTCTGGAAGGTAAAATTTATTGCCCAATGTATAACCAATTGACATAAGG
>QCIH01000029.1 GCA_003216795.1 Prochlorococcus sp. AG-402-K16 | reverse complement strand
ATTTCCTAATAAAAACTCTAAAATTCATCAAGAGTTTACTAACAAGAAAAATTTTGATGATTGGATATGGGGTAAGCATTCAGTTTATGAGGCCCTTAATAGCGAAAGAGCGATTAATAGGATTTGGTGTACTTCGGAAATCTTTTCTTCAGAAAAATTCTATCTTTTGCTTAAGGACTTTAAATCAAAAGGAGTTCTTATTGAAGAGGTTTCTTGGAACAGGCTTTCGCAATTAACTTTTGGTGCTTCTCACCAAGGCGTTGCATTGCAGTTAGCATGTTCTAAAACAATATCAATAGAACAATTGATAGATTTTTCTAAACACAACTGTTCAAATCCTATAATAATTGCATTAGACGGTATAACTGATCCACATAATGTTGGTGCGATTATAAGATCAGCTGAAGCATTTGATTGCAAGGGCATCATTATTCCTCAGAGAAGATCTGCTGGATTGACGGGGACAGTCGCCAAGGTAGCTGCAGGAGCTTTAGAACACTTACAAGTAAGCAGAGTTGTTAACTTAAATAGAGCACTTGAGGAGCTTAAGAAAAATGGTTTTCTTATTGTTGGGTTGTCTGGAGATGGGCAATTATCTATCTCAAATTTTCTAGAAAAAGTACCTTTGGTAGTTATAGTCGGCTCTGAAGATAAAGGTATTTCTATGCTTACTCAAAAAAAATGTGATTATCTTTTAAGCATCCCTCTTAAAGGTAAGACTTCAAGTTTAAATGCCTCTGTGGCCGCCGCCATATCACTATTTCACTTGACTAGTAAATAATTTATTTGTTAAAAATCACTTTTATAAAAAACTTCTAAAATGTTGTTGTTTCAATATATTTATATGATTAATAAAAATTTATTTGAATTTTCACTACAAAATTGTATAGAATTTAACAAGAATTGATGGTCTTACAGGCCAATAAAATTGATTAGAAACTTTGGGAACAAACTCGGGTTAGCCTGGTGGGCTAAAATTGAGACAGATCAACCTAGTGGTACTTACTGGTTCGGTCCATTTATTACTAAACGTAGTTTAAAAGAAAATATATCTTCTTTTATAAGAGATCTTTCTGATGAAGGTTCTAAAAATATTAAACATAGTTTGGTTCGCTGCAAAAAAGAAGAACCACTAACTTTTTGATAACTTTTAATTTAAGAAATAAATCAAGAGATGAATTTTAATTCTTTAAGAAAGGAAATTATTAGCAATAATGCCTCCGTTAAGGAATTAGTAAATGATTTTTTTGCAAAAATCGATCACAAAGATCCTGAAATTAATTCATATATTTGTACTACAAAAGATAACGCTATCGCGCAAGCAGAGAACATTGATAAATTAATTCAAAATAACGAAAAACTTCCTCCTCTCGCGGGGATGCCAATAGCAATAAAGGATAATATTTGCACCAAAGGAGTTGCAACAACTTGTGCAAGTAAAATGCTCAAAAGCTTTGTTGCGCCTTATGAATCGACCGCTTCGAGTAAATTATGGTTTTCAGGAGGAATTTGTTTAGGGAAAACAAATTTAGACGAATTTGCAATGGGTAGTTCTACGGAAACATCTGTATTTGGTGTCACTTCAAATCCTTGGGATATTAATAGAGTGCCAGGAGGTAGTTCAGGCGGTAGTGCTGCTTCAGTTGCCGCTGGATTTTGTGCAGCGGCTATAGGTTCTGATACAGGAGGATCAATAAGACAACCAGCTTCTTTTTGTGGCGTCGTAGGTCTTAAACCTACTTATGGCAGAGTTAGCAGATGGGGACTCGTAGCATTTGCCAGCTCTCTTGATCAAATTGGCCCGATTACAAATACTGTCTCAGATGCGGCTGAAATTCTTTATTCAATATCTGGTAAAGACCCACTTGACTCAACATGTCTTGATAAGCCAGTACCAAATTATTTGACTGACTTAAATAAATCTATAAAGGGTTTAAAAATTGGAATCATTAAGGAATGTTTTGAACACCCAGGGCTTAATCCAGAAGTTAAGGAATCTGTTCTTTCTGGAATTGATAGATTCCAAGCTTTAGGAGCTGAAATTATCGAAGTTGAATGTCCTAGATTTAATGATGGAATTGCGACATATTATGTCATTGCACCATCTGAAGCCTCAGCAAATTTAGCTAGATATGATGGAGTTAAATATGGCTACAGATCGAATGAAGGTTCAAATCTTATAGATATGACTTCAAAAAGTAGAGCTGAAGGTTTTGGAGATGAAGTACAAAGAAGAATTTTGATAGGTACTTATGCTTTGTCAGCTGGATACAGTGATGCCTATTACAAAAAGGCACAAAAAGTTAGGACACTTATAAGAAAAGATTTTGATAACGCTTTTAAAAAAGTAGATGTTTTATTAACTCCAACTTGCCCAACCACTGCTTTTTTGAAGGGAGATTTTGTCAATGATCCACTTTCAATGTATTTGTCTGATCTATTAACTGTTCCTGCTAATTTAGCGGGCCTCCCAGCAATAAGTATTCCTTGTGGTTTTGATACTAAAGGTTTACCTATTGGAATGCAATTAATAGGTAATGTATTAGAAGAAGATAGAATATTGAATGCTGCAAATATCTTTGAAATTGATGCTCAGGTAATTAAGAACGGACCTTTATTTTAAATTTGTATTAATAATTAATTTGTAATCACAAAGTATAGATCTTTTAGAAATTTTCTCTATCTTATATATATAAATTATCTGAATATGGCTTTCGTTCCGCTTCATAATCATAGTGACTACAGCTTACTTGATGGCGCCAGTCAAATTTCAAAAATTGTAGAAAGAGCTTGTAATCTTGGAATGGAATCGATAGCTCTTACTGATCATGGAGTTATGTATGGTGTTCTTGATTTGGTCAAGAAGTGTAAAGAGAAAGGTATAAAACCAATTATTGGTAATGAAATGTACGTGATTAATGGTTCTATTGATGACCCTCAACCAAAAAAAGAAAAAAGATATCATTTGGTAGTGTTAGCAAAAAATTATACTGGTTATAAGAATCTCGTGAAGTTGACAACAATTAGTCACCTAAATGGGATGAGAGGTAGAGGCATTTTTTCTAGACCATGTATTGATAAATCTCTTTTAAGCAAATATAGTGATGGTCTGATAGTTTCTACAGCCTGTCTTGGTGGAGAGATTCCTCAGGCTATTTTAAAAGGTAGATTAGACGTAGCAGAGGATATAGCTCTTTGGTATAAAAATTTATTTGCAGATGACTTTTATCTAGAAATACAAGATCATGGCTCTATTGAGGATAGGATTGTTAACGTCGAATTAATAAAAATTGGGAAGAAGCACCAAATAAAAGTCATCGCTACCAACGACGCACACTACCTATCAAGTATGGATGTTGAAGCACATGACGCTTTGCTTTGTGTACTAACAGGAAAACTAATAAGTGATGAAAAAAGATTGAGATATACCGGTACAGAATATATTAAAAGTGAAAATGAAATGCTTGAACTTTTTAAAGATCATATTGATGATGAATCAATTATTGAGGCAGTGAACAATACAGAAGAAATTTCTCAAAAAGTTGAAGTATTTGATTTGTTTGGTAATTATAGAATGCCAAAATTCCCTCTTAACGAAGATACAGATTCATTTTCTTTCCTTACACAATTATCTAATAAAGGCCTTTTAAAAAGACTTAAAAAAAATGATCTTATAGAAGTTGATGAGAGCTATAAAAAAAGACTATCTTCCGAATTGAAAATTATTAAAGATATGGGCTTCCCAGATTATTTTTTGGTTGTTTGGGACTACATCAAATTTGCTAGAGATAACTCTATCCCTGTAGGACCAGGTAGAGGTTCTGCAGCAGGCTCACTAGTAGCTTTTGCTCTTCAAATTACAAATATAGATCCTGTTGAGCATGGATTGTTGTTTGAGAGATTTTTAAATCCAGCAAGAAAGTCAATGCCAGATATTGACACCGACTTTTGTATTGATAGGAGAAATGAAGTTATTGATTATGTTACTAATCGTTATGGAGAGGATAAAGTTGCTCAAATAATTACTTTCAATAAGATGACCTCTAAGGCAGTTTTAAAAGATGTTGCAAGGGTTCTAGATATACCATATGGAGAGGCGGATAAATTGGCTAAGTTAATACCTGTTGTAAGAGGAAAACCTTATAAATTAAATGAAATGATTGATAAGAATTCTCCTAGCCAAGAGTTTAGAGAAAAATATATTAATGATAATAAGGTGAAAAAATGGGTTGATTTAGCTTTGAGAATTGAAGGAACTAATAAAACATATGGAGTTCATGCTGCTGGGGTTGTTATAGCATCAGATCCTCTTGACGAACTTGTACCTCTTCAAAGAAATAATGAAGGACAAATAATAACCCAATATTCTATGGACGATATCGAATCACTTGGATTATTGAAAATGGATTTCTTGGGTCTTAAGAATCTTACGATGATTGAAAAGACTGTTTCTCTTATTAATCAATCTACTGGAAGGAAAATAAACATTGATGAGTTACCACAAAATGATGGTAAAACCTTTGAGCTTATCGGGAGAGGAGATCTTGAAGGTATTTTTCAACTTGAATCTTCCGGCATGAAACAGGTCGTTAAGGATTTTAAACCAAACTCTCTTGAGGATATTTCGTCCATACTGGCTCTTTATAGACCTGGTCCTCTTGATGCAGGCCTTATCCCTAAATTTATAAATCGTAAAAATGGGAACGAAAAGATTGATTTCCCTCATCCTTTTATTAAGTCAATTCTCACTGAAACCTATGGAATTATGGTTTACCAAGAACAAATTATGAAAATTGCTCAAGACCTGGCCGGTTATTCTCTTGGTGATGCTGATTTACTTCGAAGAGCGATGGGTAAAAAGAAAGTTTCTGAAATGGTTAAGCATAGGAATATTTTTGTAGATGGTTCTATGAAAAAAGGTGTAAATGAAAAATTAGCAAATGATCTTTTTGATCAGATGGTTTTATTCGCAGAATATTGTTTTAACAAAAGTCACTCAACTGCTTATGGTGCTGTAACTTATCAAACTGCATTTTTAAAAGCCCATTTTCCTGTTGCATATATGGCAGCCCTTTTAAGTGTAAATTCCGGCTCTAGCGATAAGATGCAAAGATATATTTCTAATTGTTATTCCATGGGAATAGAAGTTATTTCGCCGAGTATTAATTTTTCTGGGGTTGATTTCACTATTAAGAACAATCAGATTTTATTCGGGTTATCTGCAATTAAAAATTTAGGGGATTCTGCAATAAGAAATATAATTGAAAACCGACAAAGTTTTGGAACCTTCAATTCTTTATGGGATTTGTGTGACCGTTTGCCTTCTAATATTCTTAACAAAAGAAGTCTCGAATCTCTAATTCATTGTGGAGCACTAGACGAGTTTTCAAACGATAATAATAGAGCTCAGTTATTGTCAGATCTTGAGTTTGTTATGGAGTGGGCCTCTTCAAGAAATCGTGATAGATTATCAGGTCAAGGAAATCTATTTGACTCTAAAGAAGAATTTTCTAATGTTGCTTTTTCAGATTCGCAACTAGCTAAGGTTGATGATTATTCACTTATTGAGAAGTTAAGGTTAGAAAAGCAGCTATTAGGCTTTTATTTATCTGATCATCCTCTGAAGCATTTAACTAAGCCAGCAAAACTTGTATCACCTCTAAGTATTTCTCAGTTAGAAGAAACAAAAGATAGAACCAAAGTCTCTTTGGTTGGCATGATTCCCGATTTGAAGCAAATTACAACGAGAAAAGGAGATAGGATGGCTATAGTTCAGTTAGAAGATCTTTCTGGATGTTGCGAAGCAATAGTTTTCCCAAAAACCTATGTAAGATTATCAGAATTTCTTTTGACTGATACTAGATTATTGGTGTGGGGAACAATAGATAAAAAAAGTGATAAGACTCAATTAATAATTGATGATTGTAGAGAAATAGATAATCTTAAATTACTTATCATTAATCTTGAAAGTTCTCAGGCATCAGATGTAAGAGTACAAAATACCTTGAGAAACTGTTTAACTAAATTTAAACCAGATAAGGATAGTTGTGGAATCAAGATTCCAGTTTTAGCTTCTGTGAGAAATAAAAATAGTGTTACCTACGTTAAATTTGGTGATCAATTCTGTATTGGAGATATTCAAGGAGTATGCAAATTATTAGAAGAAAATTCATTCCAAGTTAATTTGAAATCTTTAGTTTCCTAGATTAACTTTTATCCTCGAAATTTTGAGTTGCAGGTTTGAAGGCTGCTTTTGCACGTTGTATGTTCATTGGAATATTTTCAATGCCAAAAAAAGATCCAGGCTCTTTATCCCAACTAGCTGATAATATTCCAAAACTCAATCCTGCTAGACCTAACAAAAAAAACAATGCTGAAATTGCAATTGTTGATGAAGGAGGTATTTCAGCAATATTTCTTGTTACTATTATGTAGCTGAGGACAAAAACCGACATCCCTAATATTGTGGGAATTCCCGCTGTAAAAAATATTCTTCTTGCCATTCTATCAGCAACATATTTAGGTATCCCACTAGATGACTTCTTTGGGGTAGTTACAGAATTAGATGATTGTTCAAGATTAGCAAAAGCAGTTTTCTCAGGATAATTTTTTTTCTTTTTAGATTGTATCTTTTTTTTAGATTGCTTTTTTTTCATTAATTGAAATCATCCTCTGATTCCAATTTTCTTTACTAGTTCTTGATATCTCTGAACGTTTTTGTCTTTTATGAATGATAATAATCTTTTCCTTTTACCAATCATTTTTAATAATCCTTGCCTTGAAGCGAAATCATGAATGTTTCCTTGGAGGTGGTCACTTAATTTTGATATTCTTTTTGAAAGCAGTGCTACTTGAACTTCAGCTGAACCTGTATCAGTTGGATGTACTTGATGAGTCTCAATCAGCTTCTGTTTTTCAGCTGTATCTAATGACATAAATTTTATTTCTTTTAACCTATGATACTACGTCAGCTAGCTATATTACTACTTTCCTTATCAAGATAATTCATAGCTAATTTCAATAAATTTTCAAATGATAAATTATTTTCTTTTTTTGCAAGGAGATCTACTTCATTAATAATAATTGGCAAAATAGTCATGATTTCTTTATTTTTGTAATTTAATGATTGAAGAGTTAACTGAAGATCCTCGATCATTTTTTTAATTACTGGATCCTTAATCTCAAACTCATCTTTGGCTTTTTCTCCTTCAAATTGTATTTCACTTTTAAATTTATTTTTTAGTTCTAAAATTAACCGATCACTCATTTTTTGTCCTATGCCAGGTACGGAACAAATTAATTTTTTGTTTTGTGTCTTTATTGCATTGATAACCTCACCAATAGAGAATTTATTTAATATCCCCATACCGATTTGAGATCCAACACCTCGGATATTTAAAATTTCAATAAAGAAATTCTTTTGTTCCTTTGATGTAAAGCCAAATAATAAATCTGAATCTTCTTTCTTAATATGTTTTAACCATAGAGTAATTTTTTTATTAGATATCTGATTTGTTTTTAATTTGAGAAAAAAGGATTCTAGTATTTGTATTTCGTATCCTAATCCTTGACAATTTATTAAAACAAAAAATTTTTGATTAGTTTGCCATAACTCAACCAATTCTCCATTTATCCAACTAATCAATTAACCACCATCCACCTGACAACCAATTAGTGCTCCTGCCGTTCCGCCAGCAGGTACTGCCCAAAATCTATCTTTACCTCTAGAGGAGGAAAGTGCTATTCCGGCACCAAGAAGGCCTCCAATAACTGATCCTTCGCTGCAATCGTTATTATCAACTTTTTGTGCTTGTTCTCCTCCACAAGGAATTTCTACATCAACTATGTAATTTTTAACGTAGCCTGGGCTTGATTGTGTTCCAGGAATATATTCTTCTCTATATTCTTTTCTGGTACAAGTTGCAGCTTTTGGTGTTGATGCATTCGCTTGGAATAAGGGAGAAAAGAAAAATATTGCAAATAAGAGAAATTTCATCACTAAGCGCAGTGTTTACTTTATTTTATATCCTTTTAAGTATTTTGGTTGTAGATATAATAGTTCCTAATAAAACTAGTGAGGCGCCAAATAAAAAATTTATGTTTAATATTTCTCTAAAAAATAAAATCCCCCAAATTGATCCGAATAAAACCTGCAAATAGTTAATTATTGAAGCTTCAGAAGCAGGTAAATTTTTTAATCCTATAGTTAAAAATGTCTGTCCTAATTGAGTAAATAAACCAATGCCAATTATCCAAACTAATTCACTCCAATTTGGGGTAACCCAGTTCACTAATACAATTGGCAATAAAGTTATAAAAGAAATAAGTGGAAAATATTCAATAATTACATAAACATCTTCAGTAAATGAAAGTTTCTTAACTGTAATGTAAGCCAATGCAGTACAGATTGCTCCAAGAAATGCTATCAAAATCGAGACATTTTCAATCTCAACGTTTATATTTGATAATTGATTTGGATTTAGTATTACTAATATTCCAAACCAGCCAAAAATTAAGGCAAAAATTATATTCCGAGTTATTTTTTCGTTTATAAACATACCAGCAAATACAGATATAAAAATAGGATATGTGTACTGAATGACGGTAGATATACTAAGGGGCATATTTCTTATCGAATAAAAAATACAAACTAAAGCTAGTGTTCCTAAAACACCTCTTAGGACAAGTAATGGTCTATTTTTGCCCCATGGATTTATATTTTTCAGATTAATAATGAATAATGTAATTATTAAACTTATTAATGATCTGAATAAAACTAATTCATAAATAGGTATTCTTTTATCAATATTTTTTACACACAAAGTCATCAAACTAAAGAAGAATGAGGCAAAGACCAAATTAAACTTATTCAATGAATTAAATTTTTTTTCTAATTTTGCAATATTTATCATTTAAAAAATAGTTTTATTGTGAAATTAAGTAGATTCTTATTTGATTTTGACTTATAACAAATAAATTATTATTTATTTTTTGATAAAAATCTCAATGGTTCATTCTATACACCCAAGAACTATTCAAGAGGTTAATGAAAAGGCAGATATTGTTGACGTCATATCTGAACATATTGTTCTTAAGAAGAAAGGCAAGGAATTCGTTGGGATTTGTCCCTTTCATGATGATACTAAGCCATCTATGACAGTATCACCAAGTAAACAATTCTATTATTGTTTTTCTTGTGGTGCTGGAGGTAACTCTATTAAATTTTTAATGGAATTTACTCGTGCAAATTTTTCAGATGTTGTACTTTCTCTTGCTAAAAAAAATAATATTAATGTTGAAAATCTTGAGGGTCCTCAAGTAGAAGCCTATAAAAAACAATTATCAAGAAAGGAAGAGCTTTATAAAATATTAAGAGTCACTAAGAATTGGTTTAAGTCTCAATTAAATAATTCTCTCGGTTTAGAGGCTATGAAATATTTAACATCCAAAAGAAACTTGAGTAATACAATTATTGATGACTTTGAATTGGGTTTTGCCCCAAATTCATGGAATGATTTATTTAACTATTTATCCAATGTAGAAAAATTTCCTATTAATTTAATATTAGCTTCAGGCCTTGCAATTTCTAAAGATAATTCTGACAAGATTTATGATCGTTTTAGAAATAGATTAATTGTTCCAATACATGATATGCAGGGAAGAGTAGTTGCCTTTGGTGGAAGATCTTTAGATGGTCAGGAACCTAAATATCTTAATTCTCCTGAATCAGAGGTATTTGAAAAGGGAAAAATGTTGTTTGCATTCGAAAAAGCCTCTAGCAATATTAGAAAAAGGGATAAAGCTATTATTGTTGAAGGCTACTTTGATGTAATTTCTCTTCATTCAAAAGGTATCGCTAATTCTGTAGCTTCCCTTGGTACCGCATTAAATAAGTATCAAATTTCTCAACTATGTAGATGTACAGATAATAAAAATATAATTTTGAATTTTGATTCTGATAATGCAGGGATATTAGCTACAAAAAGGGTAATAAAAGAAGTTGAAAGCTT
Organism: Prochlorococcus sp. AG-402-K16; assembly: GCA_003216795.1. Taxonomy (GTDB): domain Bacteria; phylum Cyanobacteriota; class Cyanobacteriia; order PCC-6307; family Cyanobiaceae; genus Prochlorococcus_A. The sequence continues at coordinate 690 of QCIH01000029.1, read as the reverse complement.
ATCTCTCCATGATCAAATTAATCTTAAGATACTTCAACTTAATGATTTCAAAGATCCTGACGAATTTTTGAATAGTCATACCCCTGAAGATTATTTTAATTTAATTGATAATTCATCCTTTTGGATTGATTGGGAGATTGATCAGATCTTTAAAGATAAAGATTTAAGTAAGTCTGAAAACTTCCAGAGTGTTATTTCTTCATTGGTAAAATTTTTGAGCAAATTACCTCAATCATCAACAAGAACCCATTACTTACAAAAAGTTTCCGAACGATTGAGTAAAGGACAAGCAAGGTTGGCGATACAGTTTGAACAAGATTTAAGAAATCAAGTTAAGGGATTTCGTTGGCATGGCAGATCAAAGAAATTTGAACAACCCAATGATATTTCTCGACGTGAAAAAAATGAATCGGAAATAATTTTTTATTATTTACATTGTCCTGAACTGCGTCTTTTTATTCGCGATGAATTTCTCAAAAGAGAAATTAATGGTTTTAATACTAATTATATTCAAAATTTATGGGAAGCTATTTCAAAAATTGAGCAAAATAATTTTGGTTTAAATTATTTAAATGAATTAAAACAATCAAATAGTCAAATTCTTCAAAAAGATTTCTCTGCCATTAATCTAATTTCTCTTCTACCTGACTACTTAGCTCTTAATAATCCTGATTCATCAAATAAAATTAA
>QCIH01000028.1 GCA_003216795.1 Prochlorococcus sp. AG-402-K16 | reverse complement strand
AAATCAAAAATAATGAATTAATTGAAAATTCAACAAATATTTTTACTTCTCTTAAAATTCCAATTTTACAGCTTCTTTCTTCTAATAGATCAAGAAAAAAGTGGTCAAATTCATCTATTGGAATGAATTCATCTGATTTATTAATGCAAATAATTATTCCTGAATTTGATGGAAGAATTACTACCTGTCCTTCAGCATTTAAAGAAATAATTTCTAAGAAAAATACACTATATAGTGAAATAACTAGTTACAAAGCTGATCAAGTAGGTATTCGATGGATTTCAAAATTTGCAACAAATTATGTGAAACTTCAGAAACTTAATAATTTTGATAAAAGAATTTGTTTAGTAATAAGTAATTATCCAGTAAAGAACGGAAGAATCGGAAATGGCGTTGGTCTAAATACACCATCTTCAATAATAAATATACTTAATTGGTTAAAAGAAGAAGGTTATGACCTTGGATCTTGTAATTATCCTCAAGATTCTTCTGAATTAATGTCAATGCTTATAAAAACTAGAACTAATGATATTGAATCTCAAAATAATAAACCATTAGATTACTTACCACTTAGTGAATATTTAAAATATTGGAATTATTTAGAAATTGATCCCAAAAATATTATTGTTAGTCGTTGGGGTAAACCATCTGATGCGATCGATCTAGATAATAAAGGCTTCTCAATAAATGGTATTAGATTTGGGAAAATAACATTATTGATTCAACCTCAACGAGGTTATGACGCTTTCAGTGATAGAGATATTCATTCTCCCGATCTTCCACCTCCCCATAGATATTTAGCACAATATTTTTGGATTGAAAAAGTTTTTAATGCAAATGCTATGTGCCATATTGGTAAACATGGGACTGTTGAATGGTTACCTGGTAAATCTATAGGTCTCAGCAATAAATGTTTTCCAAATATTATTTGTCCAGCAATACCAAACATATATCCCTTTATCGTAAATGATCCTGGAGAAGGATCCCAAGCTAAAAGAAGAACTGCTGCAACAATTATTGATCATTTAACCCCTCCATTGGATAGGTCAGAATTATATGGAAAATATTCAATATTAGAAAATTATTTAGACGAATATTTTGAAGCAAAATTATTAAATTCTAATCGGATTGAAATAATAGAAAATTCCATTTTTGAATTAATAAAAAAAGATTTTAGCGAAATTACATTAAAGAATAAAAATAATCAAATAGAAGAAATTGATTCCTTTCTTTGCAAAATTAAAGAATCTCAAATTAGGACAGGTTTGCATATTTTTGGCAATAGGCAGAATGATATTAATGAAATAAATTTATTCTTGTGTATTGCTAGAGTACCAAATACGAACCGAATTGGTGTTACTCAATATATAGCAAAACATTTAAAACTAGATTTGAATCCTTGGACAAATCAATATGATCAAATGTTAAGTGAAAAGGATAAAAAAATATTATTGACTTTTTCCAACAAAAACATTTTAAACTTTAGAATGGCTATTGATTTTTTGGAACAACAAGCCAAGTATTTAATATATTTGTTTTTTTACAAAAAGAATATCAATATAAAAAATCTAGAAAAATATAAAAATCAGAAAATAATAGACTATTTCTTTAATGAAAAAAAACATAATAAGTATTTTTTATTATTAAAAAAAGAGATTCTAATTCCAATCATTAATTCTTCATATAATGAGAAATTATCATTTATTAATTCATTAAAGGGACAATATGTAAAAAGTGGTCCATCTGGAGCTCCTACGAGAGGTAAAACTGAAACTTTACCCACTGGTAAAAATTTCTTTTCAGTTGATTCGAGAGGACTGCCAACTGAATCAGCATGGAGTGTTGGCTGTCAGTCTGCTTCACAAATACTTGATTTATACAAACAAGATAATGGAGAAGATTTAAAAAATATAGCAATATCTGTATGGGCAACATCCACGATGAGAAATGGTGGTGAAGACATTTGTCAAATACTATATTTATTAGGAGTACAGCCTATTTGGGATGGGCCTTCAAGAAGAGTAGTTGATCTAGAAATCATTCCTTTATCTGTTCTCGAAAGACCTAGGGTTGATGTTACTTTAAGGATTTCGGGAATGTTTAGAGATGCATTTCCACAGTTAGTTAAATTAACTTCTAAAGCAATAAATCTTGTTTCTAATCTTAATGAGGATGATAAATTTAACCCTCTCGCTGGGGCATCAAGGCATGGTGATTCAATTAATCGTATATTTGGTTCAGCGCCAGGTTCATATGGAGCTGGTCTGCAAGAACTAATTTCAAATTCTAATTGGGAAAATATTGATGATTTTGGAGAATCTTTTCTTAATTGGAGTAAGTGGATTTACAGTGATAATCTTGAACCTATAGAGGATAAAAAATCATTAGAAAATGCTCTTAAAAATGTGCAGTTAGTTGTTCATAACCAAGATAATAAGGAACATGATATTTTAGATTCTGATGATTATTATCAGTTTCAGGGTGGATTATCTTCAGCAGTAAAAAAATTGAGCGGTAAATTTCCTGAAATGTATCATGGTGATTTATCAAAATTTGGATTATCCAAAATTTCAAAATTACATGATGAAATTAATAAAGTTGTTATATCAAGAATACTTAACCCTAAATGGATAAATGGAATGAAGGATAATGGTTATAAAGGAGCGTTTGAATTTTCAGCCACACTAGATTACTTATATGCTTTTGATGCTTCGACTGAAGTAGTCTCAGATTGGTGTTATGAGGAAGTTTATAAATCATGGTTATGTGATCAGGATCTTAGGAATTTCTTTCTAGAGAATAATCCATGGGCTTTAAGAGATATTGCACAAAGATTTCTTGAAATTGTCAATAGAAAAATGTGGAATAATTGTTCATCAGATGTTATTGAAAATTTAAAGAACATAATTATTAATACTGATTCAATAATTGAAAAAAACGAATTCTGAATTATCTACCTAATAGCGAAAGTCCATGACTATCTGTTCCGCATGTTTTTAGCATTGAATATTTATCTGTTAATTTATCTATTTCTGAACATACAAATAAACTAGGATTCCATACTTCATTAAGTTCATAATCGTACCAAACCTCTATTCCATCAATACCTTGTATTTTGGCCTCTGGAATTAATTTATAAAAAGGAATCCTGTATCTCGCTGGATGTGCAAGAAATGATAAACCACCAGCTAAATTTATTGCTTTTATAACTGATTTAATATTTAAATCATTACCTATTGGAGACTCTCCAAGGATGTAAGGATTTAGGTATTTACTTTTTATATCTATTCCCAATCCAATTACATGTACTAAACATCCTAAAATTAAACAATTAATTTCTATTCCCGAAATTAATGTAAAAGAATCTTTAGGATAATTTTTGAGTATATTATTTTTTTTTATATATTCATGAGCTTTAATTGTATGATGATCGGTTATTGATAAAAATTTCAAGTTATTTTTATAAGCTTCTTCTAAAAGTTCATATGGTTCTAAACTTCCATCACTAAATTTTGTATGACAGTGAAAATTAATATTTTTAGGACAACTATTTTTATTAATATTGGAAGTTAATTTTACTAAGTCTTCCCTATTCATTACTTAATGAATTCTCATTTTTCTTTCTAATCTTTGCATATAATTGTATTGAAGCCAACATGAAAATAATTAGTCCAACTACGCTCCAAGTAGCAACACTAGTTGGAAAATTATTTTTAAAAATAACTAAAAGTACAATTATAAATAATAATAAAGTAGGCAATTCATTTAATAATCTAAGGTTTTTTGCTGAAATAGTTGAAGTACCATTATGTAATGAATACATTATTTTATAACAATAAGAATGATAAATTACTAATCCCAAAACAAAAGAAATTTTAATTTGCAACCACTTCTCACTTAACCAACTTGGTTGCATAATAACCATGCAAATAGCCATACTTAAAGCTAATATCATCCCAGGTGTTGTGATTATATTCGCCAGCCTTTTTTCCATCAAGGTGTATTGTTTATTAAAGGCAATTTTTAATTCATTTTCCATATTTTTAGATTCTTCATGATATATAAAAAGTCTTACTAAATAAAAAAGTCCCGCAAACCAAACGATTACACCAATAATGTGAAGTGATTTAAACCAGAGATATGCTTCAGCTGCCAAATTACTAGATTAATTTAAAAATATATATTTTTAATATAGTTATATTTAACAATTTCAAGAAATCTATTTTTCAAAAATTAATTAATATTTATAACTCGTTAAAATATTCATATATATCATTTACTGAATTTTTTCCAAGTCCTTTAACTTTTGATAAATCCTCTTTACTAGCTATTCTTATCGCGTCTATTGATTTAAAATGCTCAAGCAATTCTCTTATTCTTGATGGTCCTAATCCACTGATTTGGGACAATTGAGATCTATTCATTCTTTTAGATCTTTTGTCTCTATGAAAAGATAATGCAAATCTATGTGCTTCATCTCTTACCCTTCTTAATAGAAGAACTCCTTTTTGATTTTCATCAGTATCAAGAGACTTAGTAAATCCTGGAATAAATATTTCTTCATTTTTTTTTGCCAATGAACATATAGTTACTTCTTCCTCAAGATTTAATTCTTTTAATGCTTTAATAGCTGCATTTAACTGTCCTTTTCCTCCATCAATCATTATTAAATCAGGCCAATCTGATAGAAGTTCATTGTCTAATTTACTATTCGTTTTATCATTTAATATTGAAAAATCCCCTCCGCTTTTTTTAAATCTTGACCATTTTTTAAACCTTCTATGTATTACTTCATATATAGAAGCAAAATCATCACTATGTCCTACAAAAACGTTTGGATCTTTAATTTTATATTTCCTATAATCCTGTTTAGAAGGAATCCCATCAATAAAAACGACTTGTGATGCTACAGGGTCACTACCTTGTATATGGCTTATATCATAACCTTCAATTCTTTTAGGTTGTTCGCTTAATTCAAGTATTTGGGCAAGATCCTCAATTGATGATTCATTATCTTGTATCCCATTTAATATTCTATCTAATTCCAATTTCGAGTTTTTTAAAACCATTTCTACAGTTTCATGTTTTTTATTTCTTTTTGGGATTAAGATTTTTACTTTCTTTTTTCTTAGCTCCGTTAACCAATCCTGTATGGTTGCTTGTTTTGGAAGGTTATATTGAATAAGAATTTCTGATGGTATTTCTACAGGTTCAACATTCATATAATGCTCTTCTAATATCTTTTGTAAAATAAGATTTTCATCTTCATTATTTAATTTTTGACTATAGCCAATTCTCCCAATGAGCTTACCAGATCTCATTTGGAAAATTTGTATACTAGCTACATTTTTTTCTGAAACTATTCCAAAAATATCTCTATTAATTGAAGAATCTGGTATTGATATTTTTTGTGATTCAGTTAATAATTTTAAACCTGAAATTTGGTCCCTTATTTTTGCTGCATTCTCATAATCTAAATCATTTGAAAATTGCAGCATTTTTTTTTGTAAAAATATTTCTAAGTCATCATTTCTTCCCTGAAATATCATAGTTACTTGTTTCATTATTTTTTTATAATCGTCAGATGATATAACTTCTTGGCAAACACCTGGACATCTTCCTATTGAATAATTCAAACAAGTTCTATCTTTATAGACTGGCCTTGGTCTTTGTCTAAGTGGAAATATTTTTTTTATCGTAAATAATGTTCTCCTTAATAATCCGACATCTACATAAGGTCCATAATATCTATCTAAATTATTTCTATTTCTTCTTCTTCTTGTAATAAATATTCGAGGATATTTTTCACTCCAAGTTATACAAAGATATGGATATTTCTTATCATCCTTTAAAAGAATATTAAAATATGGTTTGTTTGTTTTAATTAAATTTGACTCTAAATTTAATGCTTCATATTCGCTATCTGTGACTATTATTTCTATTTCAGTTATTTGACGAACCATCAAACTTAATCGGGGAGTTAAATCTGAATAATTATTGAAATAACTACTTACTCTACTGCGTAGTTTTTTAGATTTACCAATATAAAGTAAGTTATTATCAATATCTTTAAAAAGATAACAACCAGACGACTTTGGAATTTCGGATAATCTTGATTTTAATAACTCCTTATTATTAATTAATTTATATTCAATTTTAAAATTATATTTGTTATTTATTTTTTCGATAGAGGAATTACTCATTTATAATGATTAACCTCCATAATTCCAGCCAGTTGAAGATAAATTTAGTGAGTCAACATCATTATTAAGATAAGCAGATTGAACCTCTCCTACAAAAACGGTATGGTCTCCATGCATAACATTTCCAACAACATTACATTCAACACCACCAACACTATCAACTAAAATAGGCAAACCAAGCTCACCTAAATTAAATTCAACAGATTCAAATCTACCTCCTAATGCTTTTTGAGGTTTAAAGAAAACAGCTGCTAGATCCTTTTGATCACTTTTGAGCACATTTAATGAGAACTTATTGGTTGACTTTATTATTTCATGACTAGAACCTTCTGCTCTAACAGCCATTACAACTAATGGTGGGGTGAAAGAACCTTGAGTCACCCAACTTGCAGTAAATCCATTTACTTCATTTTTATCCTCGTCTCTAACGCCACAAATAAATAATCCGTGAGGTATTTTTCTTAATAAGATTTTTTTTGCTTCTAGATTTAATGTCATAATTGATTTAACTAATAATCTTATTTTAACTAAATTTCTTATTCGATCATAATAAATTCATGAAAATTCTTTATCCAGGTACATTTGATCCTTTAACAAATGGGCATCTTGATTTAATAGAAAGGGCTGAAAAAATATTTGGCAATCTAGTAGTCGCTGTTTTAGAAAATACCTCTAAAACACCAACATTTAATCTTGAAAGAAGAATAATACAAATAAAAAATACTCTTTCTCATTTACCTAATATTGAAGTTATTTCTTATTCTGGTCTAACTGTTGATTGTGCAAATGATCTAAAAGCTAATCTTATTCTTAGAGGCTTAAGAGCAATGAGTGATTTTGAGTACGAACTTCAGATTGCTCATACAAATAAATCTCTTAATAATGATATTGAAACTATATTTTTATCGACAAATACAAATTATAGTTTTCTTAGTAGTTCTTTAGTAAAAGAAGTTGCAAAATTTGGTGGTGAAATTAATCACATGGTACCCTCCTCTGTTGAGAGGGATTTAAAAGAATATTTTAAATAATATTTTTATTAACAAGATTTCAAGTAATAAAGATCACGTAATAATTTAAAAGCTTTTTCTTTATCAATTTTATTTGAATTTTGGATAATGCTTATAATTATAGGCTTTTCATTTTTATATAAAAAGCCAGATAATGCAAATACATTTGAAAGAGTCCCAGTTTTGCCAAAAAACTTTCCAGACAATTCACTATTTACAAATCTTTTAGCTAATGTTCCTCTTACTCCCGTAATTGAAAGTGTAGATTGATAAGCTTTAAAATCATTAAAATATCTCATTTTATCTAAAAACAATACAACTAACTTTGTTGTAATTTTATTTTTTCGAGACAATCCACTAGCATCTGCAAAGTATGCGTTAGTTGCTGGGAGGCCTTTATTTTCAAGCCATCTTTTCAATTTTATATAGTTATTATCGTTCCATGTATTTGAGGCATTTTTAAAAAGAGATTCAGCCGTAAAATTATGGCTTTCAGAATTTATTAGAGTTAATAATGAAAGAATTGGAGTTGAATATACTTTATTTATCTCTTTAAAATTTTTTAAATAAAAGGTTTTTTCAGAATCAAAAAAATTTATATATATTTTTGAATTTGGAAATTTATTTTTTAAATAATCTTTAATAAAATTTTTTAATGCATAAATATCATCATATTTATTGTGATTACTTTCTATTGCAAGAGATGTAATTGGAGATCCATATTCGTAAAGTTTATCAGTATTTGTCCAACCATTAGGCCAATATAATTTTGAATCAATTTCTACAATATTAAAGTTAATAATTTTATTTTCTTTAACATTTGAAATTAATTCGATTATATTTTCATAATTAAGATCTGGATCACCTTGACCGTGTAAATAATAATCGTTTTTATTTTTAAATAAGGAAGTTTTTAAATTATTATTAAATTTATATTTACTTAAAACAAAAGCTGATGAGAATAATTTTTGGTTAGATGCTGGCAACCTTGGAACATCCTCATTGTAGGAACTTATTATTTCCCCTTTATTATTAATAATTGATACACTAAAAGAATCATCAAGGGTTTGATTCAATAAAGCATCATAAGTAGGACATATTTTGTTTTTAGTAATTATTCCAGGGAAATTAAAATAAATACTATTTAAAAAATTTATTTTCTGATTTGCTAGTAAATATCTTATTAAGAAAGGAGATGTTACTAATACAAGAACAATAAAGAAAAATGAATATATTTTTTTTATCACATTCAATCTATAAATTTACAAAAATAGATTCATTGTCGGGTTTAATTTCAAATTCTTTTTTAAAAAAATATCTTTTATTTTCTTCTTTGAAAAGCAACCAGTTATTTGGATAAATATGCATAAGAGCAGCATTATTTAAAGGCTGCAGAAAATAAATATTTTTCCATGTTTTGACAAAGTTTTTACGTCGCTCTCTAATAACACTTCCTATGCCAATATTGGCATCTTCAAATTTTGGATTTAATGAATAATGCGTACCTTGATAATTATCAGACATTGGTTCAAATGAATCGAAATCATATGGCTGAGGTAGTATCGATATCATTGCACTATCAATATTATTTATATTATTTGATTCATTAAATGATTTAAAAGTAAAGATTTTATCTTTGATATCTGGATAGTCTCTTTGAGCCAAAGCCACAGCACCTTGATCAGCAAATGTTATGAATACATTATTATTTTTAGACAATATTTTGTAGATAGTTATTCCAATTCTGTTAAACTTCAATCCTTCAAAGTTAAATTCTATAGTAAATCTTTTATTTGAATCTAATAAACTTGGAATAATTGCATCCTCCATATTCTTAAGAGATTCATTTAAATCTTTAGGTAGTGTGTAATTGGTTTTCATTAAAATTTGTCAATACATATTTGAATAAGTTCTAAAAATTTATCTATTTCTGACTTATTGTTTATTGAACCTAAAGTAACACGAATATTTGAATATAGTTCATCATCTTTTAAACCAATATTTTTAAGTGTTGAGCTAGGTTTCCCAGATGAGCTTGAACAAGCACTTCCACTACTTATGGCTATTTTATTTTCTGACATGAAATTAACAATCTTATAGGCCCTTATAGGCTCAAATAGTTTATTTAATAGTAGAAAAGAAATATGACTGGGAAGTCTATGGTTAATACTACCCGTAATCTTTATATGATTATTATCTTTAATTTTTTGAAAAAAATAATTTTTAAGTTTATTAATATTATTAGAAGGAAATTCAGTTATGTAATCATATAATTTTATTTTTCCTTCAATATTCTTAAGTGATTCATACATTCCAGCGATTAATGGCAAAGCTTGTGTACCTTGTCTAATTGAAAATTCATGAGTAAGTGATATGTCATTATTTTTTAAAATTTGTCTAGACTTTTCTTTTGTTAAAAGAATACCGATACCTTTTGGACCTCCAAATTTATGAGCGGATAAACTTAAAAAATCACATTTAAGATCTTTCCAACTGAATATTCCATTACTTAATATTTGAGTCCCATCTAAATGAAACATTATATTTAATTCTTCACATTTGGAACCAATAAATTGGACAGGTTGTATTGTCCCAATTTCACTTTGTCCCCAAATAATTGATACAAGCTTAGTATCAATTTTTAAAAATTTTTCGATATTAGAAATATTTAAAATTCCATCATTATTTACCGCCCATTCGTAAATATCCCAATTTTGTTTTCTTAGTTTATTAGCACAAATAGTTGTTGCTTGATGTTCGATATTTGAAATAACAACCCTACCATTTTTATATTTTTCATAAATATTATTAAATACAATATTTGTCGATTCCGAAGAACCAGATGTAAAAATTATATCCTCTGGATCTGCTTCAAATATATAAGCAATTTTAGATCTAATTTTTTCAAGATATGTAGAGCATTTTATCCCTAGCTCATATGTAGATGAAGGGTTATGCCAATAATTCCTATAAGTTGAATTAATTATATTTAAAACATTATCAGATAATGGAGTTGTGGATGCATTATCTAAATAGATAAAATTATTTTCCATTAATTTACTAACATTGATCCTGAGAAAACCTTTTTAGCATTACCGGTCATCATTACTTCACAATCGTCTTTTGACCAATCAATTTTAAGATTACCTCCTGGTAAGGTTACTATGGTTTGTGAATTACAAAGGCCTAATTTATAAGCTGCCACATGGATAGCACAGGCACCTGTTCCACAAGCTAAGGTTGGTCCTGCCCCCCTTTCCCATACTTTTACTTTGATATTATCTCTATTTAAAATTTGACAAAAATGAACATTGGTTTTTTCTGGAAATAATGCATTTTTTTCAAATATAGGACCAAGTCTGGAAAGAACAATTGACTCTATGTCTTTTACAAAGAATATTAAATGGGGATTTCCCATTCCTACGGCATAACCCATATTATTAAAATCTTTCTCAATAAATTCGTGTGAAGGAATTGAATTTATTTTTTTTTCAATTGTTGTTGGAATATTTTGACATTCTAAAATTGGAACTCCCATTTTTACTGTAATTTCATCATTTATATATTTTGCAATTTTTAAACCTGCTTTAGTCTCAATTTTATATTCTATATTTTTATTATTCATTGAATCATTTACGTGGAGATACTCAACTAAACACCTAATTCCGTTTCCACACATTTGTGCTTCAGAACCATCAGAATTAAAAATTATCATTTTTGCATAATTATCTTCATTAGGTTCTTCTATAAAAATCACACCATCTGCTCCAACACCAAATTGCCTGTTGCAAATTTTTTTTATATCAAATATTTTATTTGTCTTGTAATTTTTATATAATTCATTTCCTCT
>QCIH01000027.1 GCA_003216795.1 Prochlorococcus sp. AG-402-K16 | reverse complement strand
ACTTACTGTCTGCCAGTTATGGTCTAAAGATAATGTGCCGTATTCTCCTAAAGTAGAAGTCGAATCAGAAGAAGACCCAATAAGTCCAGGATCTCGAACTTTCCCTAAAGTCGTATCAGAATCATGTTTACCATTATCCCGGACATAGACAGTTAATGTTTTGGTAGAATCATCCCATTTTGCTCCCTCGCCAGTGGTTTCATTAAATTCAAAATTAAAATACTCTCCAGTAGCTGTATCTTTTTTAAAATAAATAGGATCAACAGTATCCTCTGGCAACACCCAAGAAAGGGATACAATCTTTCCATAATTATTAGAATCTGGGATAGTGACATTAAAATCCATCACTCCAGTAAGAGCCTTTATAGATGTCGATGATGTACCTGTATCAGCTGCAATTTTTCCGAGCACTGCAGCATTTGCATCTTGAACAATAGACACATCCATGGTGTACTCGGTCTTAGCACTTCCATCTACGCCTTTAACGAACATCTCAATTTTGGAATCAGAAGATGATGAATCAGAGTTAGATATTGAGTAAATATCTGATTGGGCAGTATTTGAGAATTTCTCTAAAACTTCCGCATCAGTATTTGATGTGGTTACGGCATCCGCAAATGTGTCAGAAGCCTCAGATGTGGAACCATTACTTATATTTCCATCACCAGTAATATCCTGACCAAACTCATTCTCATTTAGTTCTGCAGCTGTTCTGTAGGTAACATCTCCCCAGTCAATCAAGCCTGCAGAAGATAATTTATAAACTAAATATGAGATATCAGTATCAGATCCGAATGTAGAAGTTTCTTTTATAGCTAATTTATAATCATTACCTACTTTTTGTACGGCGATTGCTTCTGATTTAAAGGAACCTTCGCTGAATGTTTCTTCAAAGTTTAAATCAACATATCCACCATCAGGAGAAGTTATTTGCAAGGTAGAATCGCCATCTTTTATAAAAAGACTTCCATCACTTGTTTGCCTTAATTGAGCACCAGTTGTGTCAGTTGTAATAGCTGTTGTACTACTTGAACTTATTGTTGTAATTGTTCCATCGCCATTTATGTCAAGTAAAAAGGAAGCTTCTAATTTCTTTGGATCATCGTAAAAAGAAAATGTACCCCAATCAACAACCATAGTTGACTGATCTACATTTACAGTCTCATAAGTTATGGAGGAGTCCGAACTCGCAGTAGTTGTATTTTTTATGAGGACTTTATAGAAATCTGAGTCTGCAACTGTTGTTGATTCAACAGCAATAACTTCTCTTTTATCCTCAAAATTTCCAACCTTGTAGGTGTTATTAAATGATATTAAATTACCAGAAAAATCAAAAACAGCTTGTTTTGTTTGACCACTACTAGATGCAATATATAAATTATTGGAAGAATCAAGATAAGCTAAAGCACCTTTTGTATCAGAGGAAATGGCAGAAAGAGTTTCACTTGCCTGAGACCATATTTTCCCATCTCCATCTAAATCTTGATTGATATCTGCTTCAAAGATTTTTGCATCACCAAATTTCTCAGAGCTCCAATCAACAACCCCCGCAGTGGAAATATCAATCGCCTGCCACTGATTGGAAGTTGAGTTAGAACTATTATTTTTTAATTCATGCTTTACTAAAAGTTTATATTTATCAATTGTATTGTCAGAATCACTATCAATTCCTTCTGCTGCATAGGCAGTGGAGGTTCTAGTCTCTCCCGCCCAGCTATCAACCCAGTCAAAGGCTATCGCAGCATCATCAGAATCAACTATCAATATGTTTGTTGATCCCTTTGTTATGTAAAGTCCGCCCTGAGAATCCTTAGTCAGAGTTACTGCAGTATTATCTGTTGTACTTGTATCTGTGCTTACTGCTGTTGTAGTAATACTAGCCGCATCATAAATGCCTCCTCCATCAATATCCTGGCCAAATACTGATTCTTTTTTACCAATGTTTTTTGACCAAGTTCCGCTACTCCAATCTAAAGCCCAGTCTCCAGCACCGGAAGAAGACTCTTTTATAACAAAAGTTTCCCAGAAGGTTTCTGTCTGACCGCCAAATGTATCAGATATTTTTATCGCCAGTAAGAATTTTTCTGTACCATCATCGTTAAATGATTCAACAGCATAAGCTGATGATGAGTGAGAATATGCATAATTTCCTGATCCCCCTGAATCGCTCCAATTAAATGTTGGTGTGTCACCCCATTGATCTACTAGAGCAATGGTCTGATCATCTGACACATCGGATGTTCCTTTGTCATTAACAATATATAAAGCATTTGCATCATCTTTTTTAAGAAGATCGCCTGTAGTATCAGTGCCAACTGAATCCAATGCACTTGAATTGAGTCCAAAAACTCCGTCTCCATCAAGATCAGCCTGCTCAGCATTTGTGCCAAAGAGCGATTCTTTACTCTTTATCGATTGAGTCCAGATACTGTTATTCCAGTCAATAACGCCCTTATCATCTGTATATCTAAGCTCCCAGTCTGTGAACTCATCAGATCCATAAGTTCCAGAATTTTTAATCGCAATTACATAACCGTCAACAGATTCTCCAGAAATATTTGTATAAGTAACATCTTCTACTGCAACAGCCTTACTGGAATGAGATCCTCCAGACCATTGATCTGAGAAATCAAATCTTGCAGCACCGCCCCATGATTCAGTTATAGCGATATAATTTCCTGATTCCGTGAAGATATAAAAATCACCGTTGGAATTTTTCTTTAAAACATCACTATGGGTATCTGTATCTACAGAAATTAAATTAGATAAATTCAATCCTATCGCACTATCACCATCAAGATCCTGTCCAAAACTAGCTTCATAACTTTGGATAGATTGAGTCCATACGCTCTTATCCCAACTAATTACTCCTGTATTACTTACATTTAATATTTCCCAATCAGTATTGGAATCCTCGCCAAAGGTATTTGTATGTTTAATTGCAATTGAAAATGTATTATCAGAATTAATCTCTGCTGCAATTGCTTCCGAGCTTTGAGAACCTGATCCCCAATTGGAACTGTAATCAAAGTTTGGAGTGCCGCCATATTCATCTTTTATAGTTTTAATATTATCGCCATTATTATCAGTTATATATAGAGAATTTTTGCTATCTTTTTTCAGTAACCAACCTGTTGTATCTCCTGTAGCTGTAGTTAAATTACTTAAATTCAATCCTATTGAATTATCTCCATCAAGATCCTGGCCAAAAGTTTCTTCATAACTCTGTATAGATTGTGTCCAGACAGTTTTTTCCCAGTTATTATTTCCCTGATCACTTCCAGATGCATAAATAGAATATATCTGCCAATCTTCGTTTGTATTTTTCTGGCCAGTATTAAAATCTGTCCAGGTATTTAACATTTTTACAGCCACCTGATAATAATCATCAGCCATATTGTCAGAAGTGCCGTTATTGTTTTTATCAGAAACTGCTATTGCTGTTGAAGAGTGACTACCATCTCCCCAGTTTGAGGAGGATTCAATCCAGGTATCATTAATCGCAATTTGAGTATCGCCGTCAACAATGTATAGTGCGCCATTTGCTCCTTCGCTGGAGAGAGTTGCTCCTGTTGTATCTGTATCTCTAGGAGTTAATTTAATCTGACCAGATTTATCACCGTCCCCATTAAGATCTAAATTAAATTCATCTTCCCAGCTGGTGATTGATTCTGTCCAAATCAGAGAAGAATAATCAATGACCCCTGAAGATGAAATTTTATATATTTCCCAGTTGATATTAGTTTCGACTACTCCGTCAAAATTAAATGTATCTGTATGTTTTATGGCTACACGATAAATATCATCTATTTTTACTACAGCAACAGGATCCATCGAATAACTGAAATCTGACCCCTGCTGCTCAGATGTATCAAAATTCATTGAAGGTGAACCACCTGCAGCATCTTTTACCGCGATCAAACTGGAACTGTCAGAGCCATCCCAGATATATAACCCGCCAGCCGAATCAACTTTTAATTGATGAGCATCTGTGTCGGTTGTTATATCAGTTAAGGTGCCAATATCAACGCCAATAAATCCATCGCCATCAATATCTTGTTTAAATATTGGTTCATAACTCCCAATTGAAGTTGTGAAGGTGGCATTTTCAAAACTTATAATTCCTTCCGAGCTTACAGTGTGAATTTCATATGCCGTCAACACTTCTTGTGTTTCTGCTGGTTTAGAGGGTACTTTTGGATCAGCTTCACTATCCTCATCATCAATAGCATCATAAATTCCAACATTTCCAGTATCTTCTTCATAGCCAATGTAACCAGCGCTAAAGCCACTGCTAAAACTAGGTTCTTGATTTAAACTATTTTTTTGGAAATTAGTTGACGATCCAACCGCAAGTATCTCTCCATCATCTGAGAGACTTAATGATCTTCCACTATATTTATGATCATCAGAATTTATTGACTCTTCTTTGTATAAGTCCCAAGACCCATTATTTAATTTATAAATCCTCGCAAAAGCAGATGATTCACTATTAGTTAAAGATGCAGCTATGGTTTTTCCATCAGCAGAAATCTGAACTGAATCTCCTAAATAATTTAAATTAAAACCATTTATATCTGCACCAATCTGTTGCCATGAATTATTGCTGAATTGAAAAACTTTTAATTGACCGTCATATGAGTTAAATGAGGGATTTCCAATAACAATAGAATTCCCATCTTTTGAGATATCAACTGATAAATAATTTGTAAAAGTAAGTTCTGATTCAAGATTAATATCTTCTCCTAATTGACTCCAAGAACCACTATTATTATTATAAATTTTTACTTTTTTATTTCCTGGCGCAGCCGCAACAAGAGTAGAACCATCTCCAGAAAGAGCTAAAGACCATCCTAATTCATCACTATTTCCAACACTTGAATCTAGATCTCTTACTCCATTAATTTCTCCAATCTGAGAGATCTCTCCATTTTGATGACTGTAAATTTTTACATAACCTGCTTGGTCTGGGTCACCCCCACCATTCCAAGGAGCTCCAATTGCTAAAACGCTTCCATCAGCAGATAGACTTGTAGCTATTCCATGATAATTAAGTACATTGGGTAATGACTCAATAGGATCTCCAATTTGTTCCCATTCTTCATTTATAAGTTCATAGAGGAAAACTCCAAATCTTGAGGTTTCATTTTCAAAATTTGCCGTAAGTCCACTTACAGCAAGAATATTTCCATTTTCAGAAAGTGATACTTTAAAACCTAGCCCTTGATAACCATCTTCATTTATTTCATTGCCAATTTGCTCCCAATTACCATTATTGTTCTTGAAAACTTTTACACTTCCAACGTCCGCTCCAACTAATTTAAAGCCTGGTGATCCATCTCCATCCACAGGAATGTTTTCTGACCATAATTCTCCTGTGCTTGAATAGTCTCCCGTTTTGTAATACAGAACTGAATTCGAATCTTGATTGCCTTCATTTAGAGGTGCACCAACCGCTAAAACTTTTCCATCACCAGAAAGAGCTGTAGAAAAACCAAATAAATCACCAACACCTTCGCCACTTAGTTTATTTCCAATCTGATCTAAAGGCTGAGCACTTATATATTTAGAAGATGTTGTAACTTCTTCACCAAAGTTTTCATTATCGTAGTAATTAACAACAGCTCTTATATTTTTTCCTTGATCCCCATCGACTATTGTATAAGTTGGTGATGTTCCAACTTCGGTCCATGTATCACCATCACTGGATGTTTGCCAGCTATATATTGGTGTTAGGGAATCTATCCCTCCGTCAGGATCTGTTAAGTCTATTATTAATGATAATGTATCTCGGGAGAATGCATTAACACCTTTTAAATAGCCTAATACACTGGATGTAGTTTCATCTGAGGATGCGTCAGATGAGAGACTTACTTCAATATTTTTATAAATAATTTCATCAGAACCTTCCCCATGACTCGCACCAGTCATTTTGGTCCCATTTGACATCAAATGATAATCACCTTCATAGGCTACACCTAAAGAGAAGGAAGCGTTCCCATCATTAAATGGGGCACCAGGAGGTTGGGGTGGAATTACATATTCAATTTCCTTTAATTTAAGAACAAAAGCATCATCCCCTCCATTGTTGATTTCTCCATTTAGGTCGCCACTCGTATAACCAGCTATAAGAAGGGCCCCATCTGATGAAATCTCTATTGATGTTCCTGTATCATCTTGATTTGTTCCAATTAATTGAGAGTATTCTTTTACTCCATCGGAAGAAAATTTGCTAACAAAAATATCTATACCGCCATTATTAAATTGTCCTTCATAATCTCCAGTGGTCTCTCCTGTTATAAATACATCACCCCAAGAATTAACAGTTAAACTTCTACTTTCATCCTGTTGGGAAGTTCCAACAATCCTTGTCCATTGTAATTGTCCTTCGGAATTAAATTTACTTAGGTGAACATCATCATCACCATAATGATATTGATTACCAATACCACCTTCTGTCTCACCTGTTATGTAAAGTGATCCATCCCAAGAAACTTCTAATTCATCAACTAAATTTTCAGATGATGATCCAAAAAGTTCTGTCCATTGTCGTTCTCCATCAGCGTTGAATTTGATTATGAATACATCTTCATCACCATTATTTTCTTTTCCATGTAAATCATTATCGGTATCACCAACAATATATATTGAATCATCATCATGAATAGCTAAGCCACCAACTTCACCTGATGCCGAACTTGCATTTAGACCAAGTAGCTTCGACCACTGTTCTTCACCATCAGAATTATATTTTGCGATAAATGCATCATTATTTCCCGAATTGTAATCATCATTAGTTCCAGCGATATAAATTGAACCATCATATGAAATCGCAATATTTTGAGCAGATTCAGAATCATTAGTTCCAATAAATTTAGTCCATTCTTTGTTACCGTTTTGGTCAATTTTTGTTAGGAATCCATCAGAATCTCCACTAATTGTCTGTCCATCAAAACTACCAAATGTTCTCCCAGCTAAATAGATATATCCATCTGACCCAGTTTCTAAATCGAAGAGGAACTCATCCCCACTTCCGCCAAAAAGTTTTGTCCAAATCTTTTCACCATTAGAATCAAATTTTGATAAGAAAACATCGTCGCCTCCACTATTATTTAATCCATCTAAGGATTCCCCAGTGCTACCTCCGACGAAAAAAGAACCATCACTTCCAAAAGTTAAAGCTTTTGCAATATCTCTTCCAGATGTGCCCAATAATTCTGTCCATTCAATTGAAACGGAGTCTTGATCATTTGGATTGCCTGAATCTGTGCCTGATCCTGAGTAATAATCGTAATCTCCAGCTCCAGCACTTCCTGAATCTGTTCCAGATCCTGAGTAATAATCGTAATCATTAGATCCAGTACTTCCTGAATCTGTTCCTGATCCTGAGTAATAATCGTAATCATTAGATCCAGTACTTCCTGAATCTGTTCCAGATCCTGAGTTTATATGAGGAGTTTCAGCTGATTGAAGATCATCCTGTATAGAGATGTTTGATTCATCACCAAAATTAACATTAAAAGTTTCTGTAAATTTAATGACTAATGCATATGATCCATCTTCTAGCTTCTCTGCGGCATATCCAACAGCACTAAAGCTACCACCTTCCCAAGATCCCGAATTTTCCAGTCCAGGATTACCATAATCGTCTTTTATTTTTAATGTCGTATCCCCGTCAACTATATATAGAGAACCAAAACCTCTTTTTAATTCAACACCGGTAGTATCTGTATCAATCTTTTCTAGATTAGAAAAATCAACACCTATAGATCCATCACCATCAATATCCTCGTCAAATATAGTTTCATAATCAGATATTTCAGCTCCGTATGTTCCTTCCCAATAAAACGAGCCATCTGTTTTAACATCATAAATTACCCATTGCTCATTTGTATGAGTCTCTCCTCCCCATGAATTTGTATCTGTGTGCTTGACAGCTACCAAATAAATATCATCAGAGGTATCATCTGCAGTCCCTTTATTATCTAAACCTACATAAAGTGCTTCTCTTTTGAATGTATCTCCATTATTAAAGACCTGATTCTCATCCAATATTATTGAACCTCCACTCCACCCCTCTACCACTGGGATGTAGTCATTATCAGAAGTAACTATATAAATTGAACCACTATTATCTATTGCAAGTTTTTCTCCAACATTATCAGTAGTTTTTAAAGTTAAATTACTTGTATCAACACCTATTGATCCATCAATATTTAGATCTTCATTAAATAAAATTTCGGATCCGCCAATATTTTCAGTATGACTTGATGTATTCCAATCTAGAACTCCAGAAGAGTTAGTTTCTATTGTTTGCCATGCTATTCTCTCGCCATTACTCCATTGATCATTAATAATCTCTTTAATTGCAATTATATAATTACCAGATTCAAGTTCCTCTACTGCAAAAACCTCTCTGCTACCGCCCATCCATGAATCATTAAGATATGCAGCTCCTCCCCATGATTCTGTAATTAAAATCAGGTCATTTGATGTGTCATTATCCTTTAAAATATAACTCTTCTTTTCATATGGATCATCAACATCATTGGCATAAATAACATCCCCGGTCTCACCTTCTCTAGCTTTTTCTAAAATAGTTATTGATAACGAATCAGAGTCCGATGATACATTTCCTGAAGCATCCGTTGCTGTGGCTGTAAATGAATAACTTCCTGCACTGAGAGTAGAGAAGGTTATAGAAAATGCGCCATTACTATCAGCAGTAACAGAACCTAAAAGTGTAGATCCATCATAAAGGTTTATTGTACTATCTACTTCTGCAGTTCCTGTAATTGTAGGAGTGGAATCAATTGTTATGGCAGCTGCAGTAGTTAATGATGTTGGTGCACTTGGAGCTGTTGTATCAATAGTTATTGATAATGCTGAAGAAGCAGCTGATGTATTACCTCCACGATCAGTTGCAGTTGCTGTCAATAAATGATTTCCATCAGCAAGGGTTGATGACTTTATAGAAAATGCGCCATTGCTATCAGCAGTAACAGAACCTAAAAGTGTATATCCGCTAAAAAGTTTTACCGTACTATTTGCTTCTGCAGTTCCTGTAATTGTAGGAGTGGAATCACTTGTTATGGCAGCTATAGTAGTTAATGATGTTGGTGCATTTGGAGCTGTTTTATCTATATAATTAATCCCACTCAAACTTCCAGAAGAAGAATCCAAGGCCAGGAAGTTTATGCTTTCTGTAATATGTTCAAGTTCCTCATCTGCTGACTGCTCTTCTGCTACAAAAGCTTTAAATCCACTAGAGCTTATTTCTGTTGTCCTTAAACTTGCTGGATCTGCTCCTACATAAGAACCTAATTTTGCTATCAATGCAGGTGTAGAAGAGAATGATGCACTAAATGATCCTGCAGAAGGATTATGATCAAAACTATTTCCAGTAATACCTCCTTCTAAAATCGTATCGCCATCATTTGCAGTTCCAGAATCTATTGCAAACCAACCAATAGTTTCTATCGCATGAAGTCCTCCATTGAGATATTCTTCTTCCTGCATCGACACATCAAAAGATTGATCGGTAATATTATTCGTGCGTGTTGTAACCCAATCTGCTCCGTTATAACTTTGTACTTGTGTCAATAAAGAGGGCGTATCACTAAAGCTGTTATCAAAAGATATTGTTTCAAAACCGGTAGAAGTTAATTTATCAGAGGTTGTTGTTCCGGCAGAAAATCTGGTTCCACCTGACATCTCCCATTCACCTGATTCAACTACCACATAAGATGCCTTTTCTGTTATGTGAACTCCATCTTCATAATTTGGTTCCTGGAATTTCGCTTCAAAAGAACTAGTTCCTACATTTCTTATTCTGATATTTCCTGGATCGGCTTCATTAAAAGATGGGTCGCTGACGATAACTACTGGATTTGTATATGAGTTAGTAAAACTTACTTTCTGCCAATTATGGTCAAGGGATAATGTTCCGTATTCACCTGGCAGATTACCTAAAGAAGGCGGTGCTGGCTCTATTTCATTAGACTGAGAAGTTATATATTTAGATGATGTTGTAACTTCTTCATAAAAGTTTTCATTATCGTAGTAACTAACAACAGCCCTTATATTTTTACCTTGATCCCCATCGACTATTGTATAAGTTGGTAATGTTCCAACCTCGGTCCATGTATTACCATCACTGGTTTTTTGCCAGTTATATAATGCCGTTGCAGAATCTATCCCTCCGTCTGGATCTGTTGAGTCTATTATTATTGATAATGTATCTCCAGAGAATGCATTAACACCTTTTAGATAACCTATTACATTGGATGTAGTTCCATCTGAGAATGAGTCAGCTGAAAGACTTTCTTCAATATTTGTATAAATAATCTCATCAGAACCTTCTCCATGACTGGCACCAGTCATTTTAGTTCCGTTTGACATCACATGATAATCACCCTCGTATGCGACACCTAAAGAGAAGGAAGCGTTCCCTCCATTAAGTTGATTTACTTTTAATAAATAACCAACATCACCTAAAACATTCCCAGAATTATCATTTGAATATCCTGGAATATAAACTTCGCCATTATTTCCTAAAGCTAGTGGATGGAATTCATCCCTAAATTCAGTCCCAAAAAGTTCTGTCCATAGGATTTGACCATTTGGATCAATTTCAAGGAGAAATCCATCATCACTGCCTTTATTTGTCTGTCCATTTAGATTTCCACCGGTGGAACCAACAGCATATAAGTTACCATTATTATTTATTTCAATGCCTGAAACCAACTCATCAGAATCTGTCCCAATGAGAGTTGTCCAAATTTCATTCCCATCAGAATCTAATTTAGTTATGAAACCATCGATATATCCGCCATTATTAATCTCTCCATTAAGGTTTTCAGATGTATTACCTGCTAAATAGATATCGCCATTCGAATCAACATCAATAGCGTATGAAGTAGTATCTCCATTTTGGCCAATGAGTTTTGACCATACTTGATTGCCTTCAGAATCTAACTTATATACATAACCACTATCGTTATTAAAAGTAATATCAAAAGATAAATCACCAGTTATATATGTAAACCCATCATTTGAAAAAGCAATATCATATGCTTCTCCACTTCCACCAGAGCCAAAAAGTTTTGACCAAATTTCATTACCATCTGGGTCAACTTTAATTAAAAAGCTATCAGAAATTCCTTGTGCTCTTCCTCCTACTTCTTCTTCACTTTGGAAATCTCCATAAGTTGAGCCACCAAAATAAATATTTCCATCATTATCAATATCGCTAAACCAAGCTTGTTCTTTAAACGGGGTGCCAAAAAGCTTTGTCCATATTTCGTTTCCACTAGCATCTAATTTAATTACAAAAGCATCCTCTTGACCTTGATTAAGTTGATTATTTAAATCTCCTGAAGTTTCTCCAATAATGTAAATTGAACCATCATTAGATACTTCAACTGAATAAGGGATATCATCCTCAGTACTCCCAAAGAGATTTAATGAAATTGGAACGCCTTCTGAGTCAAATTTCGTATAGAAAATATCATATTTAGATCCATCCCCTTGATTAATTAATGTACTACTTAAATCTGCTGTGGTAGAAGCTACCGCATAAATATTATTCGAATTATCAACAGTGATAGAATTTACCGAGCTAGAAGTAAGTCTCTGATAATTTTCAATTTCATTTAACTCGCCAAATATTCCTAAAGTTCTTAACCAACTTATATTTTCATCAAATTCGTAAGAATCTCCATTATGATTATCTAGTTGAAAATAAACTGGATCAGTAGGATCCGCTCCCAAATCATTTCTGAAAGACCATGAAATTGTGGACTCATCTGGTAAATCAGTAATTAATTTTAGTTCTTGAAAAATATTTTGGGCATCAGGTTCAATTTCAAATAAATATTCTAAAGTACCTCCTTCACTAGGTAATCCTCCAAAATCAGTACCAATATTAGTTTCTAATAAAGTTGTATCGCCAACATCATAAATACCATTATTATTTGTATCTTCTATTAAATAAAGATAATCATCTTTATAACTAACAAGTTGGTTAGAATAAATAGTTTGATAGGTATCTCCAGTATTTCCAGTTATATTATCTAAAATAACTCCATATACATTTCCTGTATTTTCCTCTGTGCTAGAAAAATCAATAACACTTATGTATGGAGAAGTTAAAT
>QCIH01000026.1 GCA_003216795.1 Prochlorococcus sp. AG-402-K16 | reverse complement strand
TAACTGAGGATTCTTTCAAAACTTTTGTCATAGAAGGTAAATTAATTATCATATTAGTAATAGCTTCGCTCCAATATTTTTCACAATTTTTTTCAACTATATCAACACTTTTAAATTGTTTTAATATATCTTTCATTCCTCCTACATTTGAAATACACAAAGGTAGACCTGAAGATATCATTTCTATTGATACAATGCCGAATCCCTCCCATCTTGAGGGTATTAAGCCTATGTCACTAATTTCTAAATATTTTTTTATATTTTTCTGATAACCTTCAAACTTAACAATATGTTCGATATTTCTTTCCTTTGCAAATTTTTCTAAATATTCTTTTTCAGTTCCATGTCCTAATATTAAATATTCATCTACGTATTCCTGACATTTACTAATAGCATCAATTGCTAAATCATAACCTTTTTGCCTTGTTAGGTTGCCAATTGAAATTAGTCTATATTTTTTTTTATTTAAGGGTCTTTTTATAAACTTGTATTGGGGGCAACCATTAAAAATTACAATAAATTTATCCTTTACTTTATTATTTTCTTTTGTGATATCTAACCAAGAAAGAAGTTCTTGTTTTACAAAAGGAGTGATTGCAAATATTTTTATGTAAAAAGAATATATAAATTTTTCAAGAGTTTTTAGAAATTTATATTTTCTTCTATTGTTATAGCTATTGTGCTCCGTATAAGTTAATTTAAACTTTCTAAATAATTTTAAAGGTATTAAAGAGTATAAAGCTTGAGTTGAATGAGCATTAATGATTACTTTTGGATATCTTTTTGAAATTTTATAAATGTAAAAATTTAGTTTGAAAGAATTATTTATAAAATTTTTCCAACAACAATTTCCAATAACAATTTGGTTATTTTTAATCGGATAATTATGTATGTTTTCAAAAAAGATCGCAAAATTATCTATATTTTTACCTTTTATTTTTTCAAAAAGCCTTTCAGCTATAAGTTCAGCCCCGCCATCCCTAGGATTATTACAAATCTGAATTATTAATGTTTTCATTAATTCAATTTTATAAATATTTTAGATTATTTTATTAAAATTCAATAAAAAGTTAATAATAAAGAATTAAGCAAAATCTTACCTGATAGTATTTCCAAATAATCTCAGTAAGATCAAATTTAGTTAAATTTGATTTGAGTTAATAATAATATTATTATTATTAATATTATCTTTATTAATATCTATGAAAGAAATTAACTCAGTAGAAGAATATTTAAAACATATAGGATCTGATAAGGAATATAAACATGAAATCATACCCTGTGAAGTTTGCGGCTCCAAAGATTTTACAATTATTTGTCATAAGACAGATATTGGAGGAGATTATCTTGCTCCATTACCAGTGCAGAGTTGTAAAAAATGCGGATTTCTAATGCAAAATCCAAGATTTTCTAAAGAGTTTTATAAAAGGTTTTACGAAGAGTTTTATCCAATTAGTAGAGTTAAAAGTAATTCAAATAAACCAAATGATCCAAAAAATATAGGGGGGAAAACTATTGTTAACGAAGATGGCTCACCAACAGAATCTCATTTTAAATCTGCATATAAGAGAGCAAAATTTTTATATGAATACATACAGAATAATAATTTTTATATCCCCAAAAAAACCTTTTTGGATGTGGGTTGTGGCTGTGGTGCATTCATTAAATATTTTGAAGAACAAGGTTTTGAATCATATGGAAATGATCCAGAACCTCTCTCTGTTAAGGGCGCATTAGATAGAGGAATAATAATTGATAATATTCCTGGAGAGGAAATGAAATTTGAGAAAAATACATTTGGAATAATTATCATAATGGGTTCATTAGAACATGCACATGACCCAAATATTATTTTGCAGAAATGTTGGGAATATTTAGCAGAAGATGGTTTATTTGTTGTTCAAGGACGTTTTTTTCCAGTTTCAGAAAGCTTTCGTTGGTTAAATGCAAATCATCATAGATTTCTTACAAATGAAACTGCTCAAGCAATCCTTGTTAAACATGGATTTTCGATTATTCGTTCTACAATAGACTACGTATGTGGAACTGGTACAGGAAGGGTTGGAAATGGGTTTGTATTCGCTTCGAAAGATTCTAAAAATAAAAAATATTTGGAAATTGAAGATTCAAAAGATCTTATAAATTTAATTGAAGAAAAGAATTTGAAAATTAACCCTGAAGAATTAAAAAAGAAATTAAAAAAACATGATGCAAATTTCACTAATGTTGATTAATTTACTTTAATTTGTTTATTAAGGACTTTATGCTTATTTATTTTATGTTCTGATGTGTGGTTTTTTAAGTATTCACTCTAATAAATTAATTGATAAAAAAGAAATTGATAATTTCAGAGAAAAATCAATTTTAATAAAACATAGAGGACCTGATTCTTTTAAAGAATATATTTCCAGTTATTATTTAAGTTTTTTTTATAGGCTTTCGATAAGAGATGTATCTAACTTATCTGATCAGCCTGTTATCTCACCCTGTAGTAGATACGTGGTTTCTTTTAATGGGGAAATTTATTCTTTCGATAATATAGATCATTTTGAATTCCCTATAAAGCAATCTGATACTTTATCTCTAGTTGAATTATTATCTCAAAAAGGTATAAAAGCGATTCATCATCTTAGAGGTATGTTTGCAATAAGTATTTATGATAAATTTGAAAATACTACATATTTAGTAAGAGATCAATTTGGAATTAAGCCCTTATTCTTTTCTATTAAAACTCAAAGTAATTATAAAAATCATTTGATTAGTTGTTCCGAAATCAAAGCACTTTCAGAAATAACTGATTCAAAATTATTGGATTTTAATCAAACTTCAAGATATCTAAAAATGGGAGTTTCTTTTGATTCTCAAGATACTTTTTTTTCAAATATTAAATTAGTGAAGCCGGGATATATATATAAATTTGATAAAAATAATAAATTAATATCAGAAGAGAAATTAGAAAATAATCTAGATTCGATAAATCTTGAGTCTTCAAAAAAATTTAATTCAGAAGCACACTTTAATTTATTATATGGTGTGCTTAAAGATCATTTTATTTCTGATGTTCCAATATCTTCAACAATTTCGGGTGGTATTGACTCTTCATTAATTTCAATTGCTTTAAAAAAATATAGTAGAAGTGAGATTAAATCATATACATTAAAGTCAAATAAATTTGAATCAGAACTTACTGAAGAGATTAAAGCTAAACTAAATCCACTCTCAATAAGTGAACTAGAAATTAGTTCAGACGTTGTGAGTCTAGAAAATATTATATCAGTCATAAAAAAATTAAATTATCCCATAAGAACATCAAGTTGGTTACTAATAGACCAGTTATTCAAGGAAATAAAATTAAAAAATAAAACAAAAGTTATCTTAGTGGGAGAAGGAGGAGATGAATTATATTCAGGTTATAAAAGGCTAATTAATCCCTATCTATTTTGTCTAAACGCAGATAAACGGTATTCTGATTTTGAGAATAGTGTGAACAACTTTTCTGAGAAGTTTAATAAAGAAAAAGACCAAATAATTTATTGCTATCAAAATTTTTTAGATAATTTGAAAGATTTGACTGATTATGAAGACTCAAAATATTGGAATATTTTCGATTCCAAATTAAAATCTATAAATGAAAGGCATCTCCCAGGTATATCTTTTTTTCAAGAAATTAATAAAAATACTGAGTTGTTTTATAAACATAATTTAAAGAGATATTATCAAAGATCATTAATTCCAAGCGATCTAATGATATTAGATAATTTGTCAATGAGTCATGGTTTAGAACTTAGAGTTCCTCTTATAGATATCAAACTTTTTAAATATGTGATGAAATATTCTTATATACATCATTTTCAAAGCGGCTTTAATAAATATATGCTGAGGGACGCTTCTAGAGGTACCCCAGATTTAATACGCTGGAATCCTAAGAAAAAGCAAAGGCCAAATCTCAATTCTTTTATCGTTTATGATTTGCATAGCGATTTTATTAAAAATATTTTATCCAAGTGTAAATTTTTAAATAATAGGTTGGCCATAAAATTATTCGAAAAAGATATGTTTAATAAGAATCATGCATCTTCTTCTTTTTGGTTTAGATTATCTACTTTTTCAATATTTAATTCTCTTAACTAAGTAAATTCATATTCATAGAATTTAAGGTGAATTAGAATAATTATCTTATAATAAATTAATGAAATTTAAAAATTTTAAGCATGAGTAATTTTGATATCTCGAATAGTAAATCGCGTTTACAAGCAAAAAATAGATTTGATGGAAATTTAGTATATGGCGCAAAAAAATTTCATAGAGAAACAAAGAGGAGCGGTAAAGGTAGACCCTCTGATGGAGGATTAGTAAGAGAATATAAGCAGGTTATAAATATAAATAACTGTGAGAAATATGAACGAATAACTGAATTTTGGGAAAATATTGATTTTTGTCCGGTTTGCAATTCTAAAAAAAGAGAATTTTATCTTTCAAGATTTTCTATGGATATATATAAGTGCGAGAAATGCAATCATCGTTATTTAAGCCCAAGAATTAAATATGAAAAAGCAAATGAATTATATAATGACGATAAAACAGCTTCAGATATATATTTACAACCTACACAGCAAGAAATTGATAAAAAGAAATATAACTACGGACTTTCACTTATTTCTCAAATTGGCACTCCTTCTAAGAGAAAAATAATGGATATTGGTTGCGGTGCAGGAGTTTTTCTAAAGGAAGCACAAGCCTTTGGATGGGATTCTTGTGTTGGAGTTGATTCGAATAAAAGATACTCTAATACTTATAGAGAAATCGAAGGGATTCAATTTATTCAATCTAATTTTGAATTGTTGGATATAAATAAATTAGGTTCAGATTATGACTGTATTTCTCTTTGGAATTGTTTGGAGCATATTTATGATCTAAAAAAATTACTTGCAATAATAAAAAAATTACTTAAGAAAGACGGTTTACTTTTTACGATGGTACCAAACGTGGAAAGTTTAGCTACAAGGATAATAAGAGAAAAATCCCCTACTTTTGGTTGGAAACATGTTTCTCATTTTTGTTCAGAAAGTTTAATTAAATTGATGCAGGACCAAGGCTTAGAGAAAGTTCATTTAGAAACTGCTATTAGCGAGATAGATAATATAAAGAGTTATCTATCTGGAGCTTATCCTTATCATGGTTATTGTGATCCTGATAATTTGTTTGATTTTATTACACCTGAATACATACATTCAAGAATGTTGGGAAGTAGAATTATAGGAATTTTTAAAAATGCTTAGGGGAAAGCAAGTTACAGTAATTATTCCTGCTCGTGGAGGATCTAAAGGAATTCCAAGAAAAAATTTGTATTTTTTTGGTAAATATAGTCTTTTAGAGAGATCTATTCAAATTGCTTTAAAGAGTATTTTTGTCGATAAGGTTTTTGTAAGCACTGATGATATTGAAATGTACAAAATTGCATTAAAATATAATGTAAATACTAAAAATTTAAGAAAAGAAGAATTATCAAGTGATTCAGCTTCTACTATTGATGTAATTAAAGATGTTATGAATGAGCAAGATATTTCAAAAGGCTTTATTTTGCTTCTTCAAGTTACAAGTCCTACGAGGACTCTAAAGAATTTGGAGGAATTTTTTATTAATTATCAAAACGCTGATAAGATTTATGACTCATCCGTCAGTTTAGTGGAATTAGATAGCCCACATCCAGATAAGGTACAGATTATTAAAGAAGGTAAGGTATTATCCTATCTTGGAAAGGAATCAATGGTTTCTAGGCAATCTTTGCCTAAAGTTTATGCTTTAAATGGTGCTTTCTATCTTTCCGCAATTAGTTCTTTTGCTAAAAATAATTCTTTTTTCTCCAAAAATACACTTCCATTTATTATGAATTATTTAGATAGTTTTAATCTTGATAATTTATCAGATATTTATACTTTAGAAGCTTTGGTGAATAAAGGTTTAATTAAGATAGAAGAATATGATTAGAAATAAAAATGAGCTTCAATCCAGAAAGAAATTTTTAAGATAATATACGAAATTAATACTACTTTCTTCTATAGAAAAAGTTGCTGTATGTATTAATTTTTTATGTGTACAGTCAAAAGTATATTTTTCTAAATATTTTAAATAATTTAATATGTCTTTCTTTGTGAATTTGATTTGTTTTTGTAAAATTAATTTAATAGCATTTTCTAAATCTTTTCGATTTTTGATCTTAAAAGTACCAGGCGCATTTTCAAATATTATTGATCCAAATAGTAAAGAAGGTTTTCCTTTAAGAAAACTCTCCCAGCAAACACTACCTGTTATGCTTGCAGTAGCAATAGATTCCTGAATTAAATATTCTGTAGAGTAATCAATGTTTACAAAAAAAACATTACTATGTGCGTTCATTTTTTGATAAAAATTAATAGGTTTTAAAAATATTCTTTCGTCTCTTCTGGGGTGTCTTTTTATAATAATGTTAATGTTGAATTTCTTTGCTGTATATGCGAGCATATCAAC
This sequence comes from Prochlorococcus sp. AG-402-K16, assembly GCA_003216795.1. GTDB lineage: Bacteria > Cyanobacteriota > Cyanobacteriia > PCC-6307 > Cyanobiaceae > Prochlorococcus_A. The sequence continues at coordinate 7,482 of QCIH01000026.1, read as the reverse complement.
TACTAATGTCTGCTCATTGTAGTATTTCCCTAAAATATCACTAGATAATTCTGGTTGATAATGAAGCGCAAGAAAAATAAATGGTTTATTTGGAATTTTTTTTGTTGTAAGCAAATTATATTTTTTATTTATCACATTATCTGAAACCAGAAAAGGATTTCTATAGATAATTTTATTAATAAATGATAATCTTTTAACAATTTTTTTTATGGTTAATTTCAAGCCATCTTTTAAAAAACTTTTAATAACTAAATCAAGATTATAATTAAAGGAATTTTTCTTATATTTTGTTAACCTAGTAAATCTTTTTTGCGTTGAATAATTTCTATCTTTTTTAGCTTTAGGATGATAATAACAAAATAGACGATTATAAGATAATTCAAGATTATCTGGATCTATTTTTTTATCTCCGAAGTAGTTTAATTTTTCATTAAATTTTTCTTTTTTGTGAATGAAAATATCATTTACAACATATCTCTTAGATATTACATTTGGATATATAGGTAATCTGTAAGTTGAAAAAGTTTTAATACCTTTAATTCTACATAGAGCATAAATAATAATATCAGCACCCTCATGGGGCAAATTATATGAGACTAAGTGTGTTAATTTATTTTTGTCAATTTCCCAATTCCAATATTTTAAATGTTTATGGTAGGAGTCAATAATTTCTTCATATGTAAGGAAAGTATTATTCTTGCTCCTTCTTGCGCAAATTTTAAAATAAATATTGGAAAATTCTTCCATCTTTAATAATAAATTCTCATCTAATGGTGGAAGAGTGGATAAGAAATTATCGTTGTAATTACAATAAATTAAATCAATATGATTAAAATTCTTAGTTTGTTCTATCTTTTCGTTTACGCCTTTATGAAAAATATTTATACTAGGCACCCCAAAATTATTGATTATTTCTTTTTGTAATTCATTGTCTACCAACAATAATAAATAATTTATTTTATATGACATCTTAGGAATTATTTTTTGAAATGAAACTCAATTTATATTATAAAATTTCAAATAACTCTTTTTAAAATTATTATGAAATAAATTGATTTGAAAGTTATTATTATTATTTATATTTTTGAATTTTTATTCCTAAATTGATAATTTCCTGAATCAATATTTAATAATCTTATAAAAATTTATTCTTTATTTTCCTCCGCAAAGAATCTAATAGATAGTAAATTTTTCGAAATGCTTTAATTTCTGAAAAATTTTCTTTCATATAATTATATTGTAACAATCTCTTGCCAATCATACCCAAAGTATAAATCGGTAAATTTATCTTAAAAAGTTAATTTATAAAATATTTAAAAAAAGTCAAAAAATTTTTAAGCGCTTTTAAAAAATGCGTTTACATTTTTAAATTTAAATATATGTTTTTTTGAAATGAATCTTGATATAAAAACCTATAAATATTTTAAAATAATTTATATTCTTATTTTAATAAAAATAAAAAGGGTTTTTTATATTTTATTCATCTATTTTTATCATAGTAAAAAACACTTAAAATAAAATTCTTATTTTATTTGGCATTATGAAAAATAACAAATTCAGACCTATTGTTTTAGTTTCTAATAGTAGTTGGTATTTATATCATTATAGAAAATTGCTTATGAAGGATTTAAAAAGAAAAAATATTCGTTCAATAGCTTTTTCTCCATATGATTTTGCTTCAAAAAATTTATCAAAAATCATAATGCACATACCATGGAAATTAAGTAGGACAAAAGATAAAAATTTATATTCACTTTTCTTGTCATTTTTAAGAATGATTATCGTAATAAGATCAATTAAACCAAAACTTATACATTCTCATACTTTGCAGGCAAATTTAATAACTTCAGTTGTAGGCTCTTTTCTTGGGATTAAATGTATTTTATCATTTGCTGGAATAGGAAGGTTTGAACAATCGAGGAAGCTATCGAAAATAATTTTTATAAGCATCTTTAAGATGATATATTTTTTTAGTAGTTTTGAAAGAAAATCAAGGTTTAGATTTATATCAAATCCCAAACGCACAGTTTTTATTTTTCAAAACCAAAAAGACATAGATTTCATAAAGAAAAATTTAGTAAAAAGTAATTATTCTGAATTTAAGTTGATACCAGGTTCAGGAGTTCCATTAAATTATATTTTAAAATCTAAAAAATATGAAAAGAAAAATTATTGGTTAAAAGATAATAAGTTAGTCTATAGACGAGAAAATTTAATCTCTCAAATAACTTTTATTTATTGTGCTAGATTATTAAAAAGTAAAGGGATTTTAACTTTTTTAGAGATTGCAGAATTAAATCCTAAAAGTAATTTTTTAATTTATGGTTCAATAGATAATTCCTCAAAAGAATCTTTAACAAATAATCAAATTATTAAATATAAGGAGAAAAATAAAAATATTACTTTTTTAGGAAATAAATTTGATCCCTTATTAAAGATTAATTGTAAATTTCCAATTTTAATAGTGCCATCAATATATGGAGAAGGTTTTCCTAGGGCTATTATCGAAGCAACTACTCTTAATATACCTGTTATCTCATCAAAAGAGGCAGCTAATAAAATCTCTCTAAATAATATTTCTTTTGTTAGTAAAGATAATAATCCACTAAGTTACAATAAATGTATCAAAAAAATTATTAAAGAATATTATTCAAATAATCTAAAAAAGATAATAGCAAATGCCAAGATTAAAACTATAGATAATTATTCTGAAGAAATTATTGTTCAAAAAACATTAAGAATTTATGATGCTTTGGACTCTAATAATAATTAAAACCTTTTGAATTAGGATAAATTAGATGCAAAGAAATAATCTGAATAGCAAAAATTATTTATGAATATTTCTTAAAAATATCAATAATTAGATTTTTTATTATCGGTAACTTATAGAGTTCCCTTCATAATGCAATCTTGTCTTATCAAGAAAAGAATTTATTTCAGTTGGAATATTTTTTATATTATTTAGTTTGAATTTATTATATTCATTTGTACCAATAGGACCTTTAAGTAAGCCTTTAGAAAGTAATTTATGCTTATTTGTATTAGAAAATTCTATAACTAATACATTTCTAGTTGTACTAGCAAGTTCGTAACCACCTCTGTGTAAAATAGCAGTATCAAAAGCAAAAATAGATCCTTTATGATGTCTTAAAAATGTCGCATTTTTAAGTTCTCTTTTAAAATTCATTCCACTCCATCTAAATAATTCAGAAAAGTAAATTTTCAATAAGTAATTAAAGCTATTAATATTTTTTCTAGGTCTCAAAATCAATGTTGGTTGTGATCCATCTCCTTCGATACAAACAAATACTTTAATTCTTGAACCAACATTATCCGTATGCCAATTTGATGAGATAGTATTACATTTGGAATCAGTATGCATAAACATCATTCCATCAACCTTTACATCCTGCCCAAGATATTTCTTAATTTGCTCTCCTACATTTATAAATACCTCTCCTAGTGCATCAATATTATCAAGTGAAATTTCTATATTATTTTTAGTTTTACCCAAATAATATGTATCTTTTAAAGTTTTTACAGATGCAGCAGATAGTTTTGTTTCAAAAAAGCCTTTATTAATTCCAATTTCACCATTAAATGGATTATCTTTTTCGAATTTAGAAATTCTTATATTCAGTAAAATGAATCTTATAGTAAATCGTAAAGGTTGAAGTAAGATTATGAATCGAAGAGCTCTTTTAATAAAGAAAATATAATTTTTCATAATTAAATCTAAAAGTCTAGAAATTATATCAAAGTTTAATTAGGTTTTTTAAAGTATTTAAAGTAATAAGTTTATTTAGTGTTTGAAAAAATAGATATTTATTATAATTATTTAATTTTATGTTAAAAATAATTTATTAAAACAAAAAAATATGAAACTAAATAAATTTATTTTTTCTTCATTTCTTGCTTGTATCAATTACTCTTGGTGATGTGACACTGACGTTGGTGCTGAGGTCACCATCTTCTGGATCAGTTGCAGACAAACCTTCTTCCACCCATTCGCTACCTTGTTGGATGGTGATGCTGGTGTCGCCACTTAGCCGCAGTGTTGGTGCCTGATTGCCCCCTCTTTGTTGTGCAGAGATTGCTCCAGATGTTTCCTGGCCTGTAACAATTTGGATAATACCTGCTTCTGCATCCCCTTCTTGTGATGCCGCATTAACCAGAAATAACTTGTCTCCATGGCTACCAAATGGGGGTCTTGCGTTGCATTGATTGGTGCTGCGAAGTAAATCTGTCTGCCTAGTTCTCCTTGCGTGCTGATCTCTTGCACGTTGCCTTCCCAGCCCTTCCCTTTCCTTTCTATTGCGACGGCATAAGTCTTCCCATTGAATTCAGTGATACTCGATATTACCTTATCGCCACTGCTCCCCCATTGTTGTCTCCAGTTAATCGCACCTGTCTGAAGATTTCTGCTGACAAGGCGCCAGGATGAACCGTCATAAAACTCATCCAAGCTTGTTTTGCCTGCTGAGATGATCTGATTGCCAATGATGACTGATGTCTGGTCTTGCGTGTTTGTGCGACTCAGCTTTTGCCTATCCGAACCGTTCCAGGCTTCAACGACACTGCCATCAAGCTTGAATTGATGGACTGTGACCGAGATTCCAAGTGCTGACTTTGATCTGACATAAAGGTTGGAGCCATCGCTGTCAATTTCCGTGAATGCAGTCGAATCGCTAGCTGCTACCTCTTTCTGCCACAACAACGTGCCATCATTAAGATTGACGGCAATGAATAGAGGCCTTTTTGTGCCTTTTATTGCCCGACAGCGTAGAGCGTATTTCCAACGGCGTGGAGATCATTAATGATGTAATTGTGGCTTTCTAGTTCTGTTTTTCAGACGATCACACCATTGTCAGGATTTAGTTTGGCAATAAAGGAACCTCTGGTTTCCTTGGTAAAATCACTGTTTCGGCTCCAGGCGGTGTAGATTTTTTCATCTTTGTCTGTTGCAGTCGTAATCTGATCGACATCTGCAATCTGTTTTCGCCACTGAAGCTCGCCAGAGTGGGAAAACTTGCTGATATAGCCATTTTCATAGAGGCTTCCATCTTTCCAGGGAACATACAATGCATTGCTGGTACTGCTACTTCGCCCCTTCATGCTGCTTTGTGATTCGGTTCCGATTTAGCTAAGGACAATCCTCTTAAGTAGATCCTGGTTATTGCTATTTAGAGATTGCTCTTTTTTACTTGGTATTACCGCTTTCATTCATGCCGATTTTTTTGGCCGTTTATTAGAACATTATGCCATATTATTATAATCAAAACCTTAAAGATAAGAGTAATTTTGTGCGTTATAGACGACCTTTATTTAAAAGGAGAGTCAACCGATACACCCAAAATTCTATTAAAGATATTTTTATATATATAAGGAGAAAATAATAAAAAACTCACCATTTCTGACAGGTAAAAATTTTATAGACTTCTCTTAACCAGTGGTTAACAAAAGGACACGTTCTAATAAATCTAAATAATAGACAAGTTTCCCAGCCTATCTACTGTCAATTGTGTACCAAATTCTGCACCTTATGCTTTTAAACAGTCAGAACTTCTTAATCTATAACAAAGATTTATTGCCTTAATCAATCTGCATGCCATGTAGGTACTCAAGTAACCTATAACTAGTTTTTGCAACTGTTTTAGCTAAGTTCTCACAGGGCTTGTAGCAGGTAAACAACATTTACGAAACTGAATGTATATACCTCTTTTTTATTTATAGTTATTGATTGAAAATATAAATTATTTAAAATATTAAAAAATACTTACCGAATTAAAAAAAATTTGATAAGTTTAGTTTAAATTTAAATATCAATGAAACCTGATTTCTCAAATATTTTAGCTTTAACTTTATCATCTGGGCTATTTATCGGTAGCTTACCCACAAAAGCTGAACCTTTCAAAATTAATAGTGAAAGCTTTATTTCAAATTCTTCAAATAAAACTTTAATAGCACAAGCAGAGGATCCAATTTATAAAGTTATTGAAAAAGCAATTGTTAGAAAAAATGGTTATTTAAAACTAAAATTAGTTAATCCAGTAGAAAATGTATCAGGTTCAGTAATAATTAATTCTCCGGATGGTTCAAAGGAATATCTAGTAAAAAATGCCAAAATTAGAAAAAAATCTTTAACTTGGAGAGGAGGATCAGAAGATATATTCCTTCAAAAAAGCAAATTAAGAATTGACACTTCAAAATTAAAAGGGCTCAAATTCGGTCAAAGTTTAAAAGCGATATCTCCGACTACCCCAATTTCCAAAGATATTCTTGCTTTTGTAGATAGATCACCACTATTAGTCCCATCCTACGGGGGTGTGGCTGCAGGCTCAGCAGCTGTTGGAGGAACTGCCGCCGCTGCTTCAGTGGTAGCACCCGCAGTAGTAGCTGGTGCCAGTGCAGCAGCTATTATTGGAGGTGTAGTTCTCACTGGCATAGTAGTTGGAGCTTCATCAAGTGGTTCTGGGAGTTCTTCAAGTAATTAATTAAGAATAATAGAAGTTGATTTGAAATTTATATTTTTTATTAATTAAAAGAAAATCTTTCAAAAACTTGAAAAAAAAGATTTTTATTACTATTAATAATCTTTAGTTTTACAAAGTCTGTTTTATATATTTTAAATCATCAAAACATAAAATAAATTTGCTTAATCTTCAATAAGAAAATTTAGTGGTCGTAGAGTTGTCATATTTTATCTTATCTAAAACGTATCGTTTTGTTATGATAAATTGGTCAAACTAATTGGTATAACTAGCGAAAACCTTGATGGAGCCAAGCGGACTCGAACCGCTGACCCCCTGCATGCCATGCAGTAGCCAAAACCCTTACAAATACTGGTAATTATTGGGTTTATGACAGTTTTTTAATAAAGCCAAGTGCAGAAATAAGTGCAGTTTTGTCTAAGCGAAGATAAGTAAGAAGATCAATAAGCATATCTAGCTTTAACCTACTTTAATAACTATATTTTGAAACAAAAATAGGAAAAAAAATTACGCTTAATTATCAGATAATATCAGTAAAAACAATGGTTCTTATGTAATCAAATCGTAGAAATTGAGTATATATTGAAGTTATGTCAAAGAGAGCAACTAAGCAAGAAACTGAATTAAGGGTTGCTCATGCTGCTGAATTAGTTGCTGAAGGACAAGCCTATTCATCTATTACTTCCCTTGTTGCCGCAAAATATGGAATTTCAAGAAGAAGGGCCAGGCAGATCACTTCTAGTGCTTATCTTTTGCTGAAAGAAGATATTGAGGAAGGGGACTTAAATCGCCCTGAAATGACAGCTAAATTATTATGTACTTTAGAAACTGCAATGCATAGAGCAATGCAAGAAAAACAATATTCTGCAGTTGCTAGCAATGCAAAAGTTCTTATGAAATTAGTTGGTTTGGAAACAAAATAAAAAGTTAGAATGGGTGCTTTGGGAGCACAAGGTCGCAGGTTAGACGTATATTTGATTGATTCATATAA
>QCIH01000025.1 GCA_003216795.1 Prochlorococcus sp. AG-402-K16 | reverse complement strand
ACTTTAGATAATAGGACCGTATTTACTAGCGATGATGCAGTTAAACTTGAGTGGCTTCCAAGATGGATAGCAATTATTGGAAGTGGATATATAGGTCTAGAATTTGCTGATGTTTATACCGCGCTTGGTTGTGAAGTTACCATGATCGAGGCTTTGGAGAATATTATGCCAACATTTGATCCAGACATCACTAAAATTGCTAAGAAGAACCTTATTCAAGCAAGAGATATAGACACAAAATCAAATGTCTTTGCGACAAAAATAACACCTGGATGCCCTGTAAAAATAGAACTGACTGATGCAAAATCACAGGAAGTTGTAGAAACTTTAGAAGTTGACGCTGTACTTGTCGCAACTGGCAGAAGTCCTAATAGTAATAACTTAAATCTTGAGTCGGTTGGCATCGAAACAGTAAAAGGTTTCATTCCTGTAGATGATCAAATGAGAGTTAAGAATGGTGATGAAATAATACCTAACATTTGGGCTGTTGGAGATGTAACGGGCAAACTAATGCTTGCCCATACAGCTGCAGCGCAGGGTACTATTGCTGTTGATAATATTTGCGGTGGTAATGTCGAAATTAATTATAAAAGTATCCCCGCAGCAACCTTTACTCACCCAGAGATAAGTTCAGTTGGTCTCTCTGAAGTTGAAGCTAAAGATATATCTACAAAAGAAAATTTTACTTTGGGAGTTGTCAAAAGTTTCTTTAAGGCTAATTCAAAAGCATTGGCTGAATTAGAGAGTGATGGATTGCTAAAGTTGATTTTCAACAAAGATAATGGGAAAGTATTAGGTGCTCATATTTTTGGGTTACATGCAGCTGATTTAATTCAAGAAATTTCGAATGCTATTTCAAGGAACCAAGATGTAATTGAATTATCTAAAGAAGTTCATACTCATCCTACACTTAGTGAAGTAGTTGAGGTCGCATATAAACAGGCGGCTTCTCAAATAAAATAATATCTAAAATTAATGGAGATAAGACGCAGGCCACCAAATCCAACAGTAAGGGTAGAAAATTTAGAATATGCTGTACCTCATAGAGAAGCACAAGCAAAAAACATCCTGGAAGAAATTGTATGGCACAAGGATATTGAAATTAAGAATTTTAAAAAAATAGTCTCTTTAGAAGATCTCATCAAAAAGATTGAAAAACTTCCTACTCCCAAAGATTTTTACAAAAATATCTTGGAGTCAAAAATAAAACCAGGAGTTATTGCTGAAATAAAAAAAGCTAGTCCGAGTAAAGGAGTTATTAGAAAAGATTTTAACCCTGAAAACATAGCAATTTGTTATGAAGGATTAGGTGCATCATGTATTTCAGTACTTACCGATAAAAGGTTTTTTCAAGGTAGTTATGAAATACTCGAAACTGTAAGGAAATCAACTAATCTCCCTCTACTATGCAAAGATTTTATTATTTCTGCTTATCAGATTTATAAAGCAAGGGTATCTGGTGCTGATGCAATATTATTAATCGCTGCGATTTTAAGTGATGATGATTTAATTTATTTAAAGAAAATAGCTGATAATTTAAAGATGAGTGTTCTTGTTGAAGTCCACAACTCTAATGAATTAGAAAGGATTCTAAAGTTAAAATCTTTTAATTTGGTTGGAATAAATAATAGGGACTTAAAAACTTTTAAAACGGATTTAAAAACATCAAAAGAATTGATGCATACATATGGAGATATATTTTTAAAACAAAATATTATTCCCATAAGTGAATCTGGAATTAATTGTGCCGAAGATTTAGAATCGCTTAGATCTATTGGAATCATGGGAGTATTAATTGGTGAAACTTTTATGAGAGAAACTGATATTGAACAATCTTTCAAGAAATTATTTAACTCAATTTAATATTGACTTCAAATCGTGCTATAAAATTGAATAAAAAGAGTTGTACTGAATATATATGCAGGCTGTAATTTTAACAGGTATAGTCGCAGGATTTGTGCATGTAGTTAGTGGCGCTGATCATCTAATTGCAATGGCACCAGCAGCGATTAATAATCCCCAAAAAGCTCTTAAAAATAGTTTCTCATGGGGCTTGGGACATTCTTCAGGAGTCCTCTTGTTAGCTTTTCTAGCGATTTTTATTAAGGATATTACGCCATTAAACAAATTTTCTAGTATTGCCGAATTCCTGGTTGGAATTTCACTTCTAATTGTTGGAGTATTTGCTATAAAAAATTCTTTTCAATTAAGTATCCACTCGCATTCCCATAAGCATGAGAATGGAATTGCCCATCGTCACTTTCACTTTCATGTTAAGGAACAAAAAAATAATAATAAGCACTCACATGCTTTGACTGGTTTAGGATTGCTACATGGTATAGCTGGAGGTTCACATTTTCTTGCAGTTCTTCCTGCTTTAGCACTACCTTTAACAAGCGCTTCCTTATATTTGATTTCATATTTGATTGGTTCACTCATAAGTATGAATCTTTTTACTTGTTTAATATCTTTTACTACCTTTAAAGCAAGTCAAAAATTTATTAAAAGATTAATAGCTGTAGCAGGAGGGCTTTCCTTTTCTTTGGGATTATTTTGGATTCAAAGAAGTGCTTCTGTCTTTTTGAATTAAAAAATTTTTTAATTTAGGAATAATTAATTTAGAGGTGACAATCCCAATTATTTTTTCGTTATTGATTAATCCAAATTTATTACTATCTTCGCTAAATTCAATATTGTCGCCAATAACCTCAACATTATTTTGATTTACTGAATTTATCCTTTTTATTAGGTTTTTATTTTTAATTGGATGATTAAAAATAACTATTTGTCGATTTTTAAGTATTGATTTATTCTTTTGATATTTTTTAAAAAATACAATGTCACCTTCTTTTAGGTAGGGAGACATCGATTCACCACTAATAATCGCGGTTTTTCTTAAACCTAAAAAAAATAAAATAAAATCAAAAAAGCTTTTGAAAATAACTCTAATTAACTAGCTTTTACAAAAGCGTCTTTTCTTCCTTTTGAAGCCCAGAAAATATTATGAATTTTTTCTACATAACTCATGAGTTCTTCAGCCTGGGCTAAGTCAATATTAACTTTGCATGCACTGCATAATTTGGCAGCCTTCCAAATGGTTTCATGTAAGTCTGGATAAGTTTCTAAGTGAACTGGTTTAAAGTAATCTGTCCACAAAATTAGAATCTCTTTCTTAGTTTCTTTTGCTTGCTCTTCTTTAACTGCAACATATCTAGAAAATGTATTACTGTATGCAGCCCACTCTGCTGAATCAGTGCTAGAAGGAGCTTCTAATGCAATAAGTTTTTTTGTCATTGATAAAACTGCTTCAGCTGCAACTCTCGTAGATGCTGGGTCGTAAACTCCACAAGGGCCGTCGCAGTGAGCATGGACTGTAATTGGGGATTTTTTATCTAGAAAAGAATTGATTAATTTAATTAACATTTCAAATATTTGATGTTGTATATATAATACTTGGAGATTAACTAAATTGAAAAGTCTTAGATATTTTTCTTACTCAATATTAATTGACTTTTAATAATTCAACTTCAAATATTAGAGTCGCATTAGCAGGTATTACATTTCCAGCTCCTCTTGATCCGTATCCAAGTTCCGGAGGTATTGTTAATTTTCTTTTGCCTCCAACTTTCATGCCTGCTACACCTTCGTCCCAACCTTTTATTACTCGTCCAGCACCCAAGGGAAAGCTGAATGGAGCTCTGCCGATACTGGTATCAAATTGTGTCCCGTCTTCTAGTGTTCCTGTGTAATTTACAGTAACTGTTTGCCCAGCACTAGCCTCATCTCCTTCCCCGTTTACGATATCTGCAATAATTAGACCACTTTCTGTAGTCCTTGAATTGTTGTCTGATGGTGTTTCTTCTGCCATAGCGAAAAGTATTGGATTTGGATCAGATGGGTCTAGTTCAAATAAATTATTATTTGAGACATTTGATGATTTTGCAACAGGTGTTCTTTGAATTGACTGAGTTTCTGATTCAGCAGCATTAACAACTTGAGGTGAATTAAATTGACTGAAAAGAGTTAATGAAACACAAAAAACAAAAACTGCAAAACTGATAAAGACTTCTTTCACTTAAATTTTGAAAGTTACTAAAACTTAGTCTACAGAATGAAGGTACAATAAATGAGTGATTATAAATTTAATTTCGTAATTTTAGATTGTTAATCCCAACTCAAATTAAAAGTCTAAGACAATATTTTTACCCTTGTTTAGGAGGGATTTTAGGAGGAATTTCAGTTTCAACTCATTTTTGGCTGATTTTTATGCCGATATCATTATTTATTTTATGGAAGGGAAGTGAAAGGAGAATAGCAAATTTTTGTTGGGGTTTTTTCTTTATCTTGATAAGTCATTCTTGGCTTTATGATCTTCATCCATTGACATGGCTTGGATTTTCATGGCTTACAAGTTTAATAATCACCATTTTAATATTATTATTTTGCGCTTTTTTGGGTGGGATATTAGTTTATTTATGGGGATTGTTAGTTGAAATCATTTTCTGTAAAGAAGATGTTTTCAAAATGAAAATATTATCTTTAACAGTAAAAGTATTTTTTTTATCTTTGACTTGGGGTATTGGTGAATTGATACTTTCTCAAACACCTTTTTTTTGGATAGGTTTAGGAGAGAGTCTTATCCCAGGTGATATTTATCTTGCTGGTTTAGCAAGATGGATTGGTGCAAGTGGTTTATGCGTATTACAAATATTGATTGGATTTTGGATTTTTTATATTCAAGGTAGATGGGAAAGAAAACTTTACTTTAAAAAAATATTTCTTTTAGGACTTTTGGTTTTTATTTTCATACATTTATTTGGAGGTTTAACAACTCCAATTAAAAGAAATTATGAATATCCAGTAGCTATTTGGCAAACTAATATACCAACAAGAGAAAAATTAAAAATAAATGATGAATTTATTGAAGAAAAGCTATCTATCGCTCAAAAGTATGCTTTATCAAACAAAGTGAAACTTCTTGTTGCTCCTGAAGGGACTTTAAATAGTAATTTTTATTTTTCTAAAGGCTTTAAAGTTAATACCTTGGCAGGAGGTTTCAGAAATTCTAATAATGAGTTAAGAAGTTCTTTACTCGGATTTAAAATTGGCGATAAATCTTTTACCTCATTTATAGATAAACATAGACTTGTTCCATTAGGTGAAAAAACACCTAGATTTCTAGATAGTTTTTCAAGAGGATTATCTGCTGTAGGAGGAATTCAACCTGGCTCTGATTCAAGATTGCTTGATCCTAAATTTACACAACCTCTAGCAGTTGCTATTTGTTATGAAATTAGTGATGGATTGAAAATAAGAAAGGCTATTAATAGCGGTGCAAAACTAATAATAACTGCAACAAATTTAGATCCCTATCCAACTAAGCTTTATAATCAATTCCTGTCTTTGGCAAGATTGAGAAGTATTGAAAATAAAAAAGATAATCTACTTGTATCAAACACTGGTCCTTCGGGTTTAGTTAAAGATGATGGGAAAATAATTCAACTTCTAGATTTAAATGTGGAGCAAAATAAAGTAGTTTTCCCCAGTTTTTCATCCGAAAAGACCTTCTATACAAAATTTGGAGATAAACCTATTTTGTTATTGTTTATATTTTTTATGGGATTAAATTTCTTTTTGAAAATTAATTAATTAATCCGCCACCTAATAAAATTTCTCCTTTATAAAAAACTGCAGCTTGTCCGGGTGTTACCGAACTTTGACTTTCTTCAAATATTAATTTAAATGTTTGTGTTGGATTATCTAAATTTTTCAAGGGGATTAAAGTTCCTTTTACTGGATGACTTCTATATCTGATTTGTGCTTCTACTTGTATCTCTTGCTTAGGTTCTTCGATTGAAACCCAGTTAACCTTAGTAATTATTGCTTCTTTATTAAAGAGATCACTTTTATTTGCTACATAAACTATGTTTTTTACCCTGTCTAAACTTTTTACATATAATGGTTCAGGCCAGCCGATGCCTAAACCTTTTCTTTGACCTACTGTAAAGTGCTGAATACCATTGTGCGTTCCTATGACTTTCCCATTTAAATGCACAATTTCTCCTTCCCTGGGTTCAATATGTTTGTCGATAAATCTCTGCATTGATCCATAATGCTCAACTAAACATAAATCTTGGCTTTCTGGTTTTTGAGCAGTTCTAAGGCCTAATCTCAGGGCTTCCTTTCTTGTTTCTTCTTTTTTCATTTCACCAAGAGGAAATTCTAATCTGCTTAGTACTTCTTGTGAAAGAGAATAAAGAAAATAACTTTGGTCCTTGTTTTCATCAGCACCCCTTAGAAGAAGGAAGTCCTTAAATACAAAGCTCTTGCAATCAAGTGTTCCAGCATAAGATGATTGTTTTATCCTTGCGTAATGTCCGGTCGCAATATGAGTAAAGTCTTTTTTGTTTATTGCGTAATTAAGCATCTCTTCAAACTTCACATTCTTGTTGCACATCGAACATGGAAGTGGAGTGAATCCTTTCTCATAGCTTTCAGTAGTTTTTTTAATTACCTCTCTTTCGAAAATTTCTCTTGAGTCTATTATTTTATGATTAATTCCCAAATCTTCACATAGGCCAGCAGCATCTACTAATCCTTCAGAACAACAAGAGCCTTGTCCTTTCATTAGCCAAAGAGTTAGTCCCTCAACATTCCAGCCTCTTTCTACAAGAAGAGCAGCTGAAAGGGAACTATCTACGCCACCAGAAAGACCTACAATAATATTTTTCATCTTTTAAGTTTTATGATTAGAAGAAAAAAGTTCTCTAATTTTTTATCCTTTTGTGTCTTTAACATGGAAGTTTAAATTTTTGAACAGTACTTCAATTGCTTTGTACTAATTATGAACGAAATTGTATGGCCAACAATTGACTCTAAACATTTAATTGTTGATTCAAAGCAAATGTTGATATTTGAGAAAGAAATGTTTTCTGATGGAATGCCTCAAGAAGCATTGATGGAAAAAGCTGGTATTCAAATTAGTAGATGGCTCTTGAAAAGGAAACCTCTTCTAAAGTATGGAATAACTGTTTTTATAGGTCCTGGGCATAATGGTGGGGATGGTGCAGTAATAGCTAGAGAACTTTTTTTGAAAGGTTTTTTAGTAAAGGTATGGTGTCCATTCCCGATAAAAAAAACATTAACTAATAACCACCTTAATTATCTTACATCTATTGGTGTCCCAAAATTAGTAGAGCCCCCTGATGCAAATGGTAAAGAACTTTGGATTGATGCGGTTTTTGGTAATAATCAAACAAGAAAAGTTGATAATAAATTAATTAAACTTTTTAATCAAAAATTTCATAACAAATACGGCAAGGTAATAAGTATTGATATTCCAACAGGATTATGCCCTGATAAAGGAGAGCCTTTTTTAGATAACGCAGTAAAGGCAGACCATACCTTGGCAATTGGTCTTAATAAGATTGGGTTGACGCAAGATTCTGCATTACCTTTTATTGGAGAATTGCACCATATAGATGTTGGGGTGCCTATTAGTAAAATTTCCAAAGTTGATAAAAAGATTTTTAAGGTTACTTACAAAGATTTAAAAAATATTGATTTACCTTCTTTACCAAGAAATTCCAACAAATATAAAAGAGGTAGAACATTATTAATAGCTGGAAGTGAAAAATATCCTGGTGCTGCATACTTAGCATTAAAAGGGGCGATATCAAGTGGAGCAGGCTATATCTCGGCTGTCCTGCCTGAGTTAGTTGCTGAATCTATTTGGCAAGTTGCACCAGAAATAGTTTTAAAGGATACTATGCAATCTAATCAAAATGGAAATGCATCTTTATTTAGTGCATTAAAAAATATTGATTTAAGTGCATTTGATTCAGTAGCTGTCGGCCCAGGAATAGGAATTGATAATGATGATTGGCAAAAAACAAAAGATATTCTCACTGGTTTTGAAGGATTATTGATCTTGGATGCGGATGCACTCAATAGAATTTCAGAATCTAAATTATGTTCAAAATTCTTCTTAGAGAGAAGATTTAAGACATGGATAACACCTCATAGCAAAGAATTTTCGAGGTTATTCCCTAATATCAAATGCGAGACTAATGTTGAAAAAGCTCTTAATGCTGCTCAAGAATTTAATATAAGTGTTTTGTTAAAGGGAGCTAATAGCATAGTCGCTGACAATAAAAAGGCTTGGCAACTTTTTGGGACTGATTCACACACAGCTCGAGCTGGATTGGGTGATCTTTTATCTGGATTTATAGCTGGTAGTTCTGCGATTGATTTAACCTTTTGTAGAAACATAACAACAGATTTTTTTGCTAAATACGTACTTTTGCATTCATTTGCTGCATCAAAGTGCAAAAAAGGGTCGAATGCTTCTGCTATTGGTGACGAATTGTCAAAATTAATGCGAAATATAAAAATGAGACAAATATCTTGAAAGAAACAATTTAAGAGAGTTATTTATAGTTTTAAACACATAAGTGTACAAATATAACTTGAAATCTGAAGCGCGCATTAAATATTTGGCTATTTCTTTAAAAGTGTAGGAGAGTTTAAATCTAGATTAGGTAAAAGAATGGTTTCATCATTACCAACACAAGCTGAACCTCCCAAAAGGAGAAGTAATGATCCAATTAGCTGGTATTTGCAGAATATCGGTAGAGTCCCTTTATTAACACCTGCCGAAGAGATTGAATTGGGTAACCAAGTTCAAAAGATGATGATTCTTACAGAAGATGGACAATTAAATGAAAGGACTAATGAATTTACAATTCAGCAAAAAAGAACAATAAAAATTGGTCGAAGAGCTAAAGAAAGAATGATGAAAGCTAATTTAAGATTAGTTGTCAGTGTTGCAAAAAAATATCAAGGTAAAGGTCTTGAACTTCTTGATTTAGTACAGGAAGGTTCTCTTGGGTTGGAGAGGGCTGTTGAAAAGTTTGATCCAACAAGGGGATATAAATTTTCTACTTACGCTTTTTGGTGGATTAGACAGAGTATGACAAGAGCTATTGCATGTCAATCAAGAACTATCCGTTTGCCCGTTCACTTAAGTGAACGGTTAGCTTCTATTAGAAAAGTTAGTAGAGATTTGGCTCATAAACTTGGTGCTATGCCCAGCAGGATTGAAATTGCGGAGGCGATGGAAATTGATGTAGAAGAATTGGATTCAGTTTTGAGACAAGCCTTATCGACAAGTAGTTTAGATGCTCCAGTAAATGGTGATGACGGCAGAAGCTTTTTAGGTGATTTAATTGCTGATAGTAATAATGAAGAACCTTTGGATCAAGTTGAACAAAAAATGCATCAAGAGCAACTTGGTAAGTGGTTAAGTCATTTAAGCGAGCAAGAACAACATGTTCTCAAATTAAGATTTGGACTTGATGCAAATGAGAGGCACACACTTGCTGAAATTGGAAGATTATTAGAAGTTTCCAGAGAAAGAGTAAGACAAGTTGAACTTAAGGCCCTAAGAAAATTAAGGAATTTAACCAGAAAATTACCAAGTGGTATTTAATCTAATCTTCTGCCCAAATATATTTGGTTAATTCTTCTGATGGAGGTTCAGGAGCTTCAATTGCATTTTTAACTGACTCCGATATTTCAGCATCAATTTTCTTTTCAATAATTTTTAATTCTTCTTCAGTAGCGAATTTACCGTCAATAATTTCTTGAGCTAATTTCTTAATAGGATCTCTTTTCCCCCAAAACTCCTTCTCTTTTTCAGACCTTAATTCATCTGGATCTGCAAGAGAATGCCCTCTATATCTATAAGTTAAACATTCTAAAAGTGTGGGACCTTCTCCTGCCCTAGCTCGCTCAATTGCTCTTTGTGCTGCCCCTCTTACGGCTAATACATCCATTCCATCAACTTCCTCGCCTTGCATGCCAAAAGCAGACGCTTTTCTCCAGATTTCAGGATTACTAGTAGCTCTATCATGAGCCATACCAATAGCCCATTTATTATTCTCAACAACAAAAATTATGGGTAATTTCCATAACTGGGCCATATTTAAACATTCAAAAAACTGCCCATTATTACAAGTCCCATCTCCAAAAAATGCTGCAGTTACCGCATCACTATTACTATTTCCAGTAACTTCCTTTTTGTATTTACTTGCAAAGGCTGCCCCTAAGGCAACTGGAATTCCCTCTCCAATAAATGCATATCCTCCGAGTAGGTGATGCTCTCTTGAAAATAAGTGCATGGATCCACCTCGGCCTTTGCTACAACCAGTGGATTTACCAAAAAGTTCACTCATTACTTCAAATGAGGGAACGCCCGCACTTAGTGCATGAACATGATCGCGATAGGTACTACAAAACCAATCATGTTTCTTTTTCATGGCGCCAATTACTCCAGTGCTTATAGCCTCTTGACCGTTATATAAATGAACGAAACCAAACATTTTTCCCCTGTAATACATTTCTGCACACTTATCTTCAAACCTACGACCAAGCGTCATGTCTTCATAAAGGAATAAGCCGGTTTCTCTATCTAGTTCGGCTTTTTTTATGTCTTGAAGATTTGAGATTCTCTCTACGTGTGTTTCCAAGAAAAATACCTTAACGAAGTTTTGATTTGTTAACATTCTAAGCCGTGATGGACGATTTTCATGATTTTTTTTAATAACTCTGTAAGACCTTGTGAAAAAATTTTTTAACTTGATAAAATTTGTCTAAGAATTTTTAATAGGATATTTGTTTGGAACTTCCTTTAGACCATTTTCGTTTGATTGGCGTAAGCCCCTCTGCAACTTCTGAGGAAATATTAAGGGCGTTTCAATTGCGGTTAGATAAAACACCTGATGAAGGTTTCACTTATGAAGTTTTAATCCAAAGATCTGAGCTGCTTCGCCTCACTGCCGATCTCCTTACAGATCCAGAAAGCAGAAGAGAGTACGAAAATTTGTTACTAAATGGGAATTCTGGATTGGATTTTTCCTCAAATAGAGAAGTAGCAGGATTAATACTTCTTTGGGAATCAGGTTCACCAAAAGAAGCTTTTAAAATTACGAGAAAAGCATTGCAACCCCCACAAACTCCAGCTTTAGGAAGTAGTAGAGAAGCTGATTTAACATTATTGGCTGCTTTAACGGCTAGAGATTCTGCAATTCAAGAACAACAGCTTAGATCCTATTCGAACGCAGCAGACTTTTTACATGAAGGTATACAACTTCTACAAAGAATGGGCAAGCTTGGAGGAATAAGAAAAGAACTTGAAGAAGATTTGCTTGCTTTGCTTCCTTACAGAATCCTAGATCTACTTAGTAGAGATCTAAATGATCAAGAGTCTCATAAAAAAGGCTTAAGTATGTTGGAAAATTTAATAATCAAAAGAGGTGGTTTGGAAGGTAATAATAAATCTGAATATAAAGATTATTTAAATCAGCAAGATTTTGAAGCTTTTTTTCAACAAATTAAGTCATTTTTGACAGTGCAAGAACAGATTGATTTGTTTCTTGAATTACAAAAAAGAGGATCATTAGAAGCAGGATTTTTAGCGTTTCTATCCTTAACAGCTATTGGTTTCTCTAGAAGAAAGCCAGAAAAATTATTCGAAGCGAGGAGAATTTTAAAGAAACTTAATTTATCAGGTCTTGATTCAATGCCTCTAGTTGGTTGTTTAGATTTGCTTTTAGCTGATATTGACCAAGCCTCTGCAAGGTTTTCAAGTAGTTCTGATGAAAATTTACGAGATTGGCTTAATAATTATCCTGGAAATAAGTTAGAAGCGATATGTATTTTCTGCAAAAATTGGTTAGAGAATGATGTTTTAGTTGGGTATAGAGACATTGACCTAAAAGAAGTGGATTTGGATTCTTGGTTTGAAGACAGGGAAATTCAAGAATTTATTGAAAAATTAGAAAAGAAATCAAATAAAATTGCAATTAGATCAAATCTACAAAACCAACAAACTGAGAAGGAATCCTCCACAAAAACGACTGAAGATTTTGATAATATATATGAGAATAATGATGAAAGAAGATTACCTTGGCCTGGTGGTATAAAACAAGGCTATGAAAAGAGTGAGACCAAAGAAATAGAATTCAATGAGGAATACTTTAAGAAAAAACCAATTCAGTTTTATAATCTTTTAATTGAAAAAATTGCTGAATTAAAGTTTAGTTTTGGGGAATTCTTAAAGGATAAAGAGATAATTAATAGGTCGCCGTATATAATTTATATTTATGCGTTTTTGATCTTATTCGCATTTGGTATTGGTATTGGATTTTTAAGAAATAATTTTAAAAAATCAATTCAGGACGAATCTATTGCTGAAAAACCTTTAATTGCAATAGATAAAAATCAAAAGATTAGTGAAAAATATATTATTCAAGAAATAAAAAAAAATCCTTCAAGCAAATTGAATTCTATTCCTGAGAAATCTGCTTCAATTATTTCCTTTAAATTCAAAGAACTTAATACCCCTTCACCTTCTTTGGAAGATATTAGGAATTTAATTAATGGATGGCTTCTAAGTAAAAGTAATTATTTAGCAGGAAAGAGTGAAATTAATCTTTCTAAGATTGTTAGTAAAGGTCTAATTGATCGAACAATCGAAGAAAGACAGGATGATATCAAGAAGGGAATTTATAAGGAAATTAATTCCCAAATAAGTAAGATTGATTTGGAATCGCAAACTTCATCTCGGATAGTTGTTTTAGTAGAATTGAATTATCTAGAGAAAATAGTAAAGAATTCTGGAGAATTTGTTAATGAAACATCATTAAATCCCCTTAAAGTTAAATATATTTTGGGTTTTTCAAATAAATCATGGAAATTGGTTGATTTCGTGAGCGGCTTGTAATTACAAACTTCAATATCATCTATAATAATTAAAATTACTTTTTAATAATGTTTGATGAACTCTCGTCACGCTTTGAAGACGCAGTAAAGGGTTTAAGAGGCGAAGCAAAAATTAGTGAAAATAATATTAACGATGCCTTGAAGGAGGTAAAAAGAGCACTCCTTGATGCAGATGTTAGTTTGTCTGTAGTAAAAGAGTTTATATCAGATGTCAAAGATAAAGCTATTGGAGAAGAAGTAGTTAGGGGCGTAAACCCAGGTCAAAAATTTATAGAAGTTGTAAATAAAGAATTGATTAATATTATGGGGAATGAAAATTCTCCATTAAAAGAAAATGAAAATAGTCCTACAGTCATTTTGATGGCTGGACTTCAGGGAGCGGGTAAAACAACTGCAACAGGAAAATTAGGACTTTATTTAAAGGAAAAAGATAAAAAAGTTCTTTTGGTGGCTGCAGATATTTATCGACCAGCAGCTGTAGAGCAGCTTAAAACATTGGGAAGTCAATATGAGTTGGAAGTTTTTTCAGCTAAAGAAAAAAATAGTAAACCAGAAGAAATAGCAAAGGAAGCATTAAATTTTGCTAGTGAAAATGATTTTAATTCGATAATTATTGATACCGCAGGAAGACTGCAAATTGATGATTCCATGATGAGTGAAATGGTTCGAATAAAAGAAGTTTCTAAGCCTGATGAGGTTTTGCTTGTTGTTGATTCGATGATTGGGCAAGAAGCTGCAGATTTAACAAAGTCATTTCATGAAAAAGTAGGAATCACAGGGGCGATATTAACTAAGTTGGATGGTGACTCAAGAGGTGGAGCTGCCCTATCAATAAGAAAAATAAGTGGTAAACCAATCAAATTTATAGGTGTAGGTGAAAAAATAGAGGCACTGCAACCATTCCATCCAGAGAGAATGGCAAGCAGAATTTTAGGCATGGGCGATGTATTGACACTTGTTGAAAAAGCACAAAAAGAGGTTGAACTTGCTGATGCAGAAGCGATGCAAAAGAAACTTCAAGAGGCGACTTTTGATTTTAATGATTTTGTAAAGCAAATGAGATTAATTAAAAGAATGGGTTCACTTGGTGGATTGATTAAATTGATTCCTGGAATGAATAAAATAGATGATGGGATGATAAAAGATGGAGAAGATCAACTTAAGAAAATAGAATCTATGATCTCGTCAATGACTCTTGAGGAGAAACAAAAACCCGAAGTTCTTGCCGCTCAACCCTCAAGAAGACAAAGGATTGCTCAGGGTAGCGGTTATGAAGCAAAAGATGTAGATAAAGTATTA
>QCIH01000024.1 GCA_003216795.1 Prochlorococcus sp. AG-402-K16 | reverse complement strand
TAAACGTTTATTTTATGTTTATAATTATTTTTTATGTTTTTTAAACTTTTTTCTGTATTTACAACACAAAAAACATTCTCTGGCTGAATTAATTTGTTATCTAATATAGGGGTAACTATAGCACTTGCAATATTTCCAAAACCAATAATCGCAATTTTATCTGTCACAGATTAATCATGAATAAGCACTTAATTTAGAATTACCCCATGCTGGTTCAGGGGTAGTATTTTTGCCCAAACTATATTTTGGTGTGTTTTCTGTAGACACAGAAGAAGGAGAAGCTTCTTCTGGGGAAGAGCTAGTTACATTTACACAACTTGGAGCAAAAAGAAAAATACTTTCACCGACTCTCTCTTGATGTCCATCAATTGCATATGTGCCCCCAGCAATAAAATCAACCGCTCTTTGAGCTTGATCAGGATCCATCATAGTTAAATTGAGAATTACAGTTTTTCTCTCTCTTAATGCTTGTATAGCTTGAGGCATCTCATCAAAACTTCTTGGTTCCATTAAGCTTACTTCTGAGGATGAATTTGAGATCCCAGGCATACCAACTACTTTTGATGATCTGTTATTATTCATAAAATCGAATGGATTTGAATTTGCAAGGGCATTTGCATTCTTTGGATTTTGCTTGAAATTATTAATATCATTTAATTCATCTTCTGAAGGATAATCCAACTCATCAAAATCATCATCGAGATACTCATCCCCTGCAACAACTGCCTTTAATCTAGAAATAAGTGACACCTTTTAAATCCTCTTGAAATTGATTACTAAGGTTTAAGAACCTTGAGTAATAGATTCATTTTTTAAATGAATAAACTACCTATACTTAAATAACGTTAGTTGAACTTTACTGCAAGTTTATAGATAAGATTTTTATAAAAAAATAACTAATTAAGATCTGCCTCCAAAAATCAACGATCCTAATCTTAACCAAGTTGATCCAGCATCGATAGCTTCCTCCCAATCCCCTGACATCCCCATGGAACAATCTGGTAGTTGTAGAGAATCAGCGAGAGCACGACATTTTTTGAACAACCCTGAATTTTCTTTAGAGCTAAGTCCTTTAGGATTTATAGTCATCAAACCGGTTAATGAAATATTTTTCAACTCTTGAATTTCTCTCCATTTCCAAATTAAAAATTCAGGATTAAAGCCTCCTTTAGAAGGGTCATCACTAAACTTAACCTGCAACATTATTAATGGGTTTTTCTTCTCTTCACGTGAAATATTAGAAATCTTTTGCAACTTTTCAAATGAATCTACTGAATGAATAAATTTAAAATTTTGAACTATTTTTCTTATTTTATTACTTTGTATTCTTCCAATAAAGTGCCAATTTATTTGTTTGAGATCTTTTAAGGTTAATTGTTTTTCAAACGCCTCTTGAACCTTACTTTCACCAAAATCATTCTGGCCCATATTTTGAATAGTCTTGATTTCTTGACTTTTAAATCCTTTACTTACCGCAAGAATATTTACATTTGATGGTATTTTATTTTTTATTTTTAAATAATTTGCAGGGTTCACCTTTTATAAGAAAGTTTGCGTGAATAAATTCTCCCATTTAGATAGTTCTTCGGATCCTTTTCTCTTAGCTTTTTGAAGATTTAATTCGGCCTGATTACGGGCATCTAAATAAGGTATAACTTCAAAAAAAACTTCTCTCTGTCGAACTTCTACCAAGAAAAACATTTTTTGAGCGTATAAAGTCGCATAAATATCTCTCCCATCATTTCCAGGAGAAACTTGGTATAACATGCCAAATGTTGGATGGTTTAAATAACGCTCAGAACTCAAACCTAAAATATTGTGTTATTTATAATGCACCATACAGTTTTCTAAGGAAAATTGCTATGCAAATAAAACAAATCGATAATGTATTAACAATTACATTGAGAGATTTTGAAGGATAAATAGTTCTAAATCTGTTGGTTTTTATAATAATTTTTTTCTTTGAGAGTAATGATTCTGCTCCATGATCAATTCTCAGAAATATATTTTGAAATAACCTTTCCACTAAGATTAATAAAACATTAAAGGATTTCTTTAGTCCTAAATTTCGAAAATTTATTGATCTAACTGACACTGATTTTAAAATATTTTGAAGTTCTTCCTGCACTAGAGGAATAAAACGTAATGCAATTAACAACTGAAAAAGCCACTTACTAGTTGGCAATCCAATCTTTCTTAATGGATACATAAACCAACTTAATGCCCATACAATGTCTTCCTGCAATGTGGTTAAAAGCATCAAATTAACACTATGAATAACTGTAAATATCAAAGTGGAGGTTTTTATTCCTAGTTCAAAAGCTTTTCTTGATAAATTGTAGGGACCAAAATTAATAAACCATATCTTCTGCGAAGGAATTTGCAAAATATTCCATTCTTTTTGGCTTTGCAGTACTACTTGCAACTCATTGGGATTTCTTAAGTAGCCATCAAAAGATTGAATATCAGACGAGGCAAGTATTGATATACCTCCAATTAATATTGACAAACATAAGAGAAAAAATAATGATCGCCACCATACTCTGTATGGCAATAAACTTAAAAAAGTAATTAATAGTAAAAAACCAACTAAACTCAATCTCCATATTGGACCTGCCCAAATTGGAGTGATTAAAAATATCATTACCATAATTATTTTTAATCTACTATCTATCATTCTTAGCCAACTTCTATTACCATAAACGTATTGACCAACAGAAAATTTGGTTAGCAAATTCATTAATCTTTTTGAATTAACTCAATATTTTCTCTTTCGACTTCTTTATTTAAAGCTCTTTGCTGTTTTCCTCTCCAAAGTAAAATGAGAGGTGTGCCTTCAAAACCTAAATTTACTCTAATTTGTTTTTCAATATATCTTCTATAAGTTATTCCGAATAATTTAGGGTCATTTACAAACAGAGTAAAAGTGGGAGGTTTGTTCTTTACTTGAGTACCGTAATAAAGCCTACCTTGCTTGCCGCTTCTCTTCGTTGGAGGACTTTTCCAACTGATTGATTCTTTAAGTACTTCATTAACTACAGATGTTGTAACTCTTCTTCTATGTTGATTTACTGCATTAAGAGCATGCTCAAAAATATTATCAACTCTTTGACCAGTTAGGGCAGATATAAAAATCATTTTTGACCAATTTAAAAAATAAAGTTTAGATCTAAGTTCTTTTTCTACTTGATAAATAGTTGAACTATTTTTTTCTACAAGATCCCATTTATTAACTACAATTATGCAAGCTCTGCCTTGTTCTTCTATGCGCCCAGCCAGCTTCTGATCTTGATCAGTTACTCCGTCAATCGCATCTATAACTAACACACAAACATCACTTCTATCTATAGATTTAAAAGCCCTATTAATACCAAAGAATTCAGTGCCATATTTAACATTTTTCTTTCTTCTAATCCCTGCAGTATCAATAATTTTCCAATGATTATCACCTTTTTTAATAAGCGTATCTATTGAATCAGTTGTTGTACCACTTATATCACTAACTATTGCTCTTTTTTCTCCACAGATTGAATTTAACAAACTAGATTTACCAACATTAGGCCTACCAATAATTGACATCATTATCTTTTCTTCATCATCCTGGATATTATTTTCAGGAAGTTCGCCAATAACGAGATCTAAAAGATCTCCAGTGCCTGAACCATGAATAGCCGAAACAGGATTAGGTTCTCCTAATCCTAATTTCCAGAACTCTGAAGCTAGGGATATACCTAGAGTAGTCGATTCGCATTTGTTAACCGCAACAATTGTTTTACAGCTTGAGTTTCTTAACCATTTTGCTATTGATAAATCACCATCAGTAACTCCTTGATTCCCATCTACCACCAGTAACGCAAGTGAAGCCTCTTCTAGAGCTAAGAAAACTTGTGTCCTTATCTCTGGGAGAAATTCACTATCATCATCAAAAACTAAACCTCCAGTATCAACTATCTGAAATTCCTTACCTCCCCATGAAGCATTTTGATAAGTTCTATCTCTTGTAACACCAGGTTTATCAAATACTATTGCATCATTACTTTGGCAAAGACGATTAACTAAGGTAGATTTCCCAACGTTAGGTCTTCCGATAATTGCTATTGTAGGAAGAATCAATTCTTCTCTCCAAAGAAAGTAGTATCCATTACAACTATACCTTTTATAGAATCATTTACCTTATTCAAAAAAACTTATTTGATTTCTGGATCGCCAAAATGTCCTTTAACTGGATTAATAGGTGGTGAAATAGGAATTGGCATTAATCCATTATCTTTTGAAAAACAATCATTTTTAATCGCCCAATAAATCAACCAATTTACTGCCGTAGCTCTTCTGGTTCTTCTTGGATAGAGTTCATTAATCTTATAACCTTTAAAATTAAGAAAATTTTTCAAGCCCTGTTTATAGTCTTTTGGAATTGATCGAGTCAAATGTACTGAGGCTGGTCGCTCTGAAATTATTTGAGGAGCTTTTTCAAATTTTTCTGACCAATAAGAAGGAGTTAATGCGCTAGAAACCCAATTATTTAATGTTGTTTCACTAGTATAAAAAAGTCTTTCCCAAACCAATTCACAAACAAAAATATCACTAACCCTATCTTCGAGAACAAGAAATAATATATCCTTACATATTGGCCATGTAAATTGATTTTCAACTAATTTTTCTTTTTTAAACATTAATCGAACCTTATCAAAATCAAAGAAAAATAAGGCATAAATTCCTTTTTATATTGTGATGCATATTGAATAACTTGATCAGGCATCCCAACACTTAAAGCTATTAATGTTGTATTTATGATATCCTCTTTTTTTAAAATTTCCCTGACTAAATTCCACCTTTTGCCAACTTTCATAATGGCCAATACCGTTTTATTTGCTTTATTTTCCCTAATTAAGGTTGTTAATTCAGATTCTGAAGAAGGGCATTCTTTTATGATCAATGTCTCGCCTTTTTTTACCAAATCAAAATCATTCAAAGCTGCTGCTGCCGAAATAGAGGAAATACCAGGTATGGTTTTGGTAATAATTTCAGCATGATTATTTTTTATTAACCTCAAAATATTAGAAGAACTTGCAAATAGTGAAGTATCTCCAAGACAAAGTAAAACAACTGATTCGCCATTTTGTATAAATTTCACAATTTTTTCTACAGCATTAGACCATATTTCATCTGGATCAAAATCCTTCCTAGCCATTGGAAAGATGATAGGGATATTTTTTTTAAATTTGGTGTATTTCTTGACTATTTCCGCAGCGAAACTCTTTTTAGTATCATCTGATATTGGGAAAACTATAACTTTCGCTTTTTTTATTGCATCCACAGCAGCAATTGTTAAAAGCGATGGATCTCCAGGACCAACACCAACGATGGTAAATGTTGGTAAATCAGTTTTATATCGATTAAGTAAACTTAAGAAATTGTTTTTTATCATTTTTATTTTATTATCTTTAGCTATGTACCCTCGGCAAAATAAAAGTCTCAGCTAGTATTGCTGACTCAATTTCAGACAATTCCTCTAGCCTTTTGAAAGTTTGATTTTTAGAGAATTTAGTTTGCGCTAGTTTCCAGTAAACTCCAAAATGTCTTGCCTCACTCTCTAGCAAAGACTCATAAAGGGATTTGAACGATTTATCTTCAGAATTCAGCGCTAGCAAGCTTAATCTTTCATGACTTCTTGCTTCAATAAGTCCTGCTATTAAGAAACTATCAAGCATTCTATTTGGCTCTTCCTTTCTTATATTCTTGGACAATTCAGCTCCATATGGAGGCGGTTTTAAGGACTCAAGAGAATGTCCAAGATCCTTTAAAAAATAAAGTATTTTTTCAAAATGCTCTAATTCCTCTCTCGCTATTGGACTTAGAACTTCTGCCAGATTTGGTTCTGATGGATATCTAAACATCAATTGAATAGCTACTCCTGCTGCTTTTCTTTCACAATGAGCATGGTCAATAAGAATATCTATTGGATTAGATAATGCGAGTTTGATCCACTCATCTGAGGTAAATGACGATAAATATTTAATATGAGAAGGGGGCCTTTTAAAATCGACTAGCATTTAATCTTTAATACTCAAATATCCAATGATTCCTTCAAGAGCTAAGGAGTAACTTGATATGCCAAATCCACTTATAATTCCTACAGCTTTATCTGTAAGAAAAGATTCTTTACGAAAATCTTCTCTACTGAAAATATTTGAAATATGTAACTCTACAAAAGGAATTTTTGATCCAATTAAAGCATCACGAATAGAAATCGAAGTATGAGTAAAAGCGCCAGCATTAATAAGAATACCTTGGATACTTTTTACAGACTCCTGAATTTTATCTACTATTTCTCCTTCATGATTACTTTGAAAACATTCAAGATTAATACTCTTTTCTTTAGCAACTTTTGTTAGATCTTTTTCTATATCAATCAATGTTTTATTACCATATATTTCAGGTTCTCTAGTTCCCAATAAATTTAAATTTGGGCCATTTATCAATAAAATATTCATCATCAATAAAGTCTTTTCATTACAAATGCTATCTAGAAAGAAACAAAAAAACCAAAACAATTTCACACAAAGTGTCCATTAACTGATAAGTTCAAATAGTGGGGGTCGGTGCCCGAGTGGTTAAAGGGGGCGGACTGTAAATCCGCTGGCTCTGCCTACGTTGGTTCAAATCCAACCCGGCCCACTTTAAAATTGCCCTTGTAGCTCAGCGGTAGAGCACTCCCTTGGTAAGGGAGAGGTCTCGGGTTCAAGTCCCGACGAGGGCACTCGCGGGATAGCTTAGTATCAGTGATATTACCACTATCGCATAAAGAAATTCATCAGAAGTGGACGTCCGTTTTCAGGTCCACTTTTCTGTTTTAAAGGTAGATATCTGGAGGTGCATCACACAAACGATGACACCGAAATGGCAACAATCAGAAGAAGCGGCAGCGGCTGGCAGGTCCTCATAAGAAGGAAGAATTATGTCGGCCCCAGGTCAAGAACTTTTCTTTCCTTTACTTCTTTTAGTATTCAAGTTCCTCAGGATCATCATAAAAAGGCTACATACCATGGTCGCTGCTAGATAAATCCTTAACTTTCTTTTTACTATGAAACTTATTCAAAATGATTGCTATGACTGATTTATTAATATCACTACATACAGTAAAATATACTATAATATAAGTATCGGCAACGTAGTGTAAGAACACCGCTTTGGGGATTAAAATGACACTAAAAACCGATGGAAAGTTAGAAGAATAATTAATAAATTTAGACCTTAGATTTTCACAGTCATCACATTTAATTAGGAACATTTTATCTATGAACACATCATCAGAAACTTTGATTGATAGAACTGAAAGACTTTTAAAAGAAGATGAAAACTATAGAGCGATTCTTGAAAAACTTTTTTTACTAGATAATAAGCATTTTGAAAGATACTTTATTAAGTGCTCTTAGATAATTATCTCTGCCAAGAAGCTTAATCTCATTTAGTACTCATAGTTATCTAGAGCCTATCTCCCGGTACATCTTTTGTTATGGAAAACATGGGTTTAGGTTGGACAATGATTATGCTTAGTTTTTGATTTAGTTTATTGCATACCTTCTTCTGAAGGTTATCTAGTCGCAGGCTCCTCACTAGGCTCTTGTTTGTTGTAGTAATAAATTTATTCCAAACTTTTAGTCTAATACCTTAATAACAAAAGAATCAGTAATATTACTTTCGTAAAAAAGGAGCTTATTACCCTAAACATTTTTAATCGACCGTTAATTTCTAATAAAGATATTTCTTTTTGCGTTTTTGCTTCTTTTTAGTTATTCATCAAAACATTAAAAAGAATACATCTTCTCCTAACAATCTAATTAAGCTTGTAACTACTAGTTAATGTTTTAACTATCGATTTTTTAGGATCTTTATTTGGATAACAATTAACAATTCTATATTTGCCTCCTTTTCTATCAGTTTCAACAAAAGTAAATTGAACAAATTTTTCTTTTTTAGTACTCGAAAAATCCTTAATTTCTACTTTGATTATTTCTTCATTTTTACTTTCAATCAATCTTGATTTACCTCCACAAACACGGACAGCAGTTTCTTTAGTTACGGAAAATAATTTATTTTCATTAGTAATAGATAGTTCATCTTTAGTACTACAAGAAGTAATAAAAAGGAGAATGAAAACTAAAATCTTTTTCATAGTTTTTTAGATGACAAGTTCACTTGTAATTACTTTAAATTTTCTTTTATTAAGTTGGGTAAGATAAAACTGAATTTCTTTTCTATACATTATTTTTATATACATTATTGAAACTAATTTAAATTTTGATTGAATAGAATTAATCATTTTAAAAATTTGCCTTTTCCTCAATTAATGAACATACGTTATCAAAATACTTGCTATTTTCTTTTTTTAAAAATAGATTTATGCCCTCAACACGTAATTTAGTATTGATAATGGGCAAACTTGTTAAAAGACTATATTTACTTTTAATGGTTTCATTTGGCATCGTTTCGTCCATAAATAACTTTTCCTCATGAGAACAGCAAGGGCATTTATAGAAAGACATATTTTCAATCAATCCATAAATTGGCATTCCAAAATTTTCATACATAGAAGTTGTTCTTATTAAATCAGAATAAGATGATGAACCTGGCAAAGTAACTAAAATCACCCCAACTATTGGACTATCTTGAAGAAGAGTTATCTGAGTATCGCCTGTACCTGGAGGAAGATCGATAAGCAAGAAATCTAATTCACCCCAATCAACTTGATACAAAAACTGATTTAGTAATCTTGTTAATATTGGACCTCTCCATGCAAGTGATTGATTTGATTTTGCAAGCATTGCAACAGACATTATTTTTAAGTCTTCATGATCTAATGCAATAAATTTGACTTTTCCATTTTCCTCCTTAGTCAATACGTCTTGTTTACTCAATCCAACAATATTAGGGATATTAGGTCCATAAACATCGGCATCTAAAATACCTACTTTAAAACCTCTTTTTTTTAAATTTAATGCAAGGCCAACAGTTACAGAAGATTTACCTACTCCACCTTTTCCACTACCAATAGCAATTGTCCTTTTAACTCCTTCAATAAATTTGAGATCTAAATATACTTTTTTCGCCCATGAAAAAATTTTTAGTTTATTCTCAATTATTTCTTTTAATTTAATTTGATCTGATCCAAGAAATAACTTCAAATATAAATAATCTCCAACAACTCTTATATTCCTCACAACGCAAGATGAGATTAGATCACCATAAATTTCTCTAAATTCTAGAGATTCTAAATATTCTTTTACTTGATTCTGTCTAGCCTCATTTTCTTTATTATCCTCATTTGAATTACTCATACATTCAATTTTTCTAAAGCTTTTTGAGATTGAATTCTTACTTCAATATCAGCATCATCTAATGATTGTTTTAAAGGTGGTATTGCCTTTTTAGATCCTAATAAACCCAAAGCGATAGCAGCTTCTTTTCTCACATCTGAATAATCGTCGCAAAGTAATTTCACTATTTTCCCTAAATATTCCTCGGATAATACTTTTGTAAGAGCTCTCATTGAAAACTTCCTTACCTGCCAATGCGAGTCTGAAATAGCAGAAGAAAGAGATTTAGAAGAAGAATTATCCGCATGCATTTCTAATGCGATGGCTGCATTTCGTCTTACTTCCCAGGACTCATCATTTTCTAGAGAATTACACAATATTGGAACAATACAATCTTCTCTAAAATTTCCAAGAGTTAACATTGTTTCCTTTCTTACTCCTTGATCAGGGTCATCAGCAAGGGTGTTTGCTGGGGTAAAATGAGTTAATTGATTAAGATATCTAAGCGTAATTACAGCCTCTTTTCGTATATTTTTATTCTCTGAAGACAAATAGGGGCTAATTGAGGGTAATGCCTGAACATCATGAATTTTTCTCAACAAAATTAAAACATAAATTATCTGTAATTCATCGCCACTCTCCAAATAGTCTAATAACTTAAGTAAATGATCTTGATTTATTAATTCTTTAAGAGCACTACATGCTTCATCACTTACTTTTTTATCTCTTTTACTGTTTATACATTCCAGCAATGGTAAAACAGCTTTAGCATTTGCCATTTCCCAAAGTGTAGTGACAGCAATAAGTTGAACTGAGGAGGAAGGGTCTTCGAGAGCGTGAATCAAAAAAGGGATCGTATCTTCATCGCATTCTTGTTGTAAATTTACTGCCGCTACAAGTCTATCTCCTTCATCATCGGAGGAAAGCATTTCAACCATTTCTTGAACTTCTTCATCTAAAAGATCAATTTCAGATTGGAGAGATTGGTTAAATTTCACAATTATCTAAGAAGAAATGGAATTTGAACAGTTATTGCTCCCACCGGACATTCCTTTTCACAAGGTAAACAAAACCAACATTCATCATACTTCATATATGCTTTTCCTGTATCTGGATTTTTTGCAAGTACATCTAAGGGACATACTTCTATACAGGCTTTACATTTATCGAGACATTTACTTTCATCGACTATTACTGGGACGTCTACTCGGTTGCTAGTTAAGGCCATAATTAGTTATTAAAAGAAATTTGTTATTTTTGAAGAAATGATTTAAGCGACAGAAACGTCATATTTTTCTTCATTTAAATTGACATCAAATAAATAGGGTTTTAAATCTTCTTTAAAGATGGTCATTTCATTATTGTCGAGACTTTTTTTGATAATGGTGTTGCACATCCACTCTTCATCATTCCTGTTTGGAAAATCTAATCGATAATGATAAAGCCCCCATCGACTTTCAGTCCTGTAGAGCGATGCTTTAGCAGCCATTTCAGCGCAATCTCTTATAAAATGAATCTCCATACATCTCATCAATTCATGAGGATCTCTTGCTCCTAATTCATCTATAACATTTTTATAGTCAATGAATTTTTCCAAACCAATTTTCATATTTTTTGGAGACTTTGGAGGCTGTAAATAATCATTTACAAACCTTCTAAGTTTATATTCAACCTGTGTATGAGGAATTCCATTTGGATTATTTAAAGGAGCTAATAATCTCTCTTTCTCAGTATTAACAAAGTCTGAATCAACATCACCATGATCAATATCTTTTATGTAATCCATAGCATGTTCTGCAGCAACTCTTCCAGAAACAAAAGCTCCAATCATATAGTTGTGTGGAACATTTGCCATATCACCAGCTGCATAAAGTCCAGGGATGCTCGTTCTCATAAATTCATCAACTTGAACACCTGAAGCAGAATGTCCACTACATAAACCTATTTCTGAGATATTCATCTCAACTCCATCTCTCCTATAGTTTTCTCCTCTTCCAGCGTGAAATCTCTCTCTACTAGGTCTCTCATTATCAAATAATATTGTTTCAATTTCAGATATTGTAGATTCATCGAGATGATACATTTTTAAATGAACTGGCCCTTGTCCGGAATTAAGCTCTCTCCAAACTTCTAACATCATTTGACCACTCCAATAATCACAACTTATGAATCTATTGCCAGAGGCATTAGCTGTATAAGCTCCAAAGGGGCTTGCTACATAAGCACATGCAGGGCCGTTATAGTCCTTTATAAGTGGATTTATCTGGAAACACTCTATATTAGATAATTTTGCACCAGCTTGATAAGCCATAGAATATCCATCACCTGCATTAGTAGGATTTTCATAAGTACCATATAAATATCCTGAGGCAGGTAAACCTAATCTTCCGCACGCCCCTGTACATAATAAAATTGCCTTTGATTTTATGACATACATTTCACCACTTCTCACATCTAATCCGGTAATGCCTATTGCTCTACCATTCTGAGTTAAAACACGAGTCGCCATAACTCTATTGATAACTTTTATTTTATTCCGTTTAACTTGTCGAGATAATATTTTCTTCAAATCCTTTCCCTCTGGCATTGGTAAAACATATTTCCCAACTCTATGAACTTGTTTTAAATCATATTTACCCTCATTATCTTTTTGAAATTTTACTCCCCATTCTTCAAGTTCTTGGATAACATCAAAACCTAAAAGTCCAGTTTTGTGTACAGCTGACTGATCTAAAATTCCATCATTAGCTATTGTTATTTCTCTGACGTATTGTTCGGGAGTGGAATTTCCAGGGATAACAGCAGTATTAACACCATCCATTCCCATAGCAATTGCCCCACTTCTTCTGATATTCGCTTTCTCTAAAACAAGGACGGATGAATCTGGTGATTTTTGCTTAGCCTTGACAGCAGCCATACATCCTGCAGTACCTCCTCCAACTACCAAGAAATCAACTTCAAGATTAATTATTTCCATGTGAAAGTTCGTTATTTTATACCTTTTATTATATCCGAAATACTATGATATATCTAGGTTTTAGGTATTTATAGATACTATTGCGCTATTAAATAATTTTATAGGTTAATTTAAATTCAAACCTAATCAAAAAAATTCAGAATTATTAAAAATTTCTAAATTGAGTTTGAAAAATATGTGTAATTAGATACTTAAAAACCTCTTATTTAATATCATCATATATGTAATAGGATAGGTAGATGGAGTTATCTCAATTAAAAGTATTTTTTGAAGTTTCAGAACATCTAAACTTTTCAAAAGCTGCGAAAAAATTACATCTTAGTCAACCTGCAGTTTCTATAAAAATTAAATCTCTTGAAAAATCACTCAAAGTTGAATTATTCAAAAGATCTCAAAACAAGTTGGAATTAACCAAAGCAGGATTAGAAACGAAAAAAGCATGCATAAAAATATTTGAAGAAATATCATTATTGCAAGAAAAACTAAATGAAGAAAAACACCAGCAAGAAAAATTAAATTTATTCTTCAACGTCAATACACAAGAAAATCTTATAAGCAAATTAATTTTAATTTTCGAAGATTCTTTGAAAGAATTAATTAAGATTAATTATTTTTCATGCTTTTCTGAAAAAGAGATATTTGAAAAAGTCAATAACATTTATAATTCCTTCGGAATAGTTTCTTCAGAATCTTCCGGCTTAAATACAAATTCTATTCCTTGCTTCCCAAATGAAATAGTTCTCCTAAAGAAAAATTCAACAAATAGATCATTAGATTTCTCAAATTTAGAAAGTATTAAGAATGAAAAAATATTATTTCCTGAAAAAAATTCAGATGAATACTCAATTATTGAAAATAGATTAGGGATAGCAGGTTATAAATTTGAAGATTTCGATAACAAGAAATTTGTAAGCCCTGCCTTAATTAATTCATTAACTAAAAATAGCGATTGGTTAGCTATTACTACTTTAGATATATTTGAGAGGGAAAATCTAGAGGGTATTGAGATTATAAAGTTAGATGAACTTTTTATCCCTTACACGAAGTATCTTATTTTCAATAAAGGTAATGAAAATAATAATCAAAAAAACTTTTATAATTTACTTGAACTATTAGTTGAATTGTCTTCAAAATCTGTAGATGAAGTTCAGGAATCTTTATTTAGGAAAGATATTCATCACCACAATAATCTGACCTATAAGGATAATTTTTTACCATTTCAGAAAATTTATTTAAATAATATAGACAGAAATAATAAAATCAATCTCGATGTAAAAATAGGAGTTCAACATGACACTATTCAAACATCATTAGCTTCAATAATTCCAGAAAAACTTTGTTTATTCGATTTATTCCTTAATGAATGTAATAGAAAAGAGAACATTTCCCCTAAATGGATAAATCATAATTCTGCCTACCCAATAATCTCAAAACTAAAAACTGAAGAACTTGATTTCGGTATTGTAGGAGATTATGCAATTTCTCATCTAGCAAATCAGGAAACAAATTCTGCCGAAGATATTGTTTTGGTTAGTTTTGTGAGCATAAATCCTGAGGGAGGCGGTTCGAATTTAATATTACCTAGAGATTCCAACGTCAAGTCTTTAGATGAATTTTCTAAAGGCTCAACGATTGCAGTTCCATTTTTATCTACAGCTTATGGATCTTTACTTTATAACCTTAAGTCTCAAAATTTGAGAAAAGAAGTAACCTTGAAAGACTACAGCATTAATAATATAAATTCCATTAAAGAAACGAATGTTGATGCATTTGCGTTCTTTACTCCATTTGATTACTTATTAGAATCAACAAAAGATTTTGAAATTTTAAATGAAAGTATTAGCGCGCCAATTTCGTATTATGGTGTTTTGGTAAGAAAAGCGTTTTTACAAAAGAATGAAGATATTGTTAAAGCATTTATAAAGTCACTTATAAGTGCAAAATATTGGTTTTATTCAGCTTCCTCGACAATACAAAAAATTAGTAAATGGACTGGAGTAAGCGAAAAAATTGTCAACTCAATTTTAGGAAATAGAGTTGGCAAAGATTGTCATTACATACCTGATATGAAAATCAGGAAAGATTGGATTGATACTTATACGAATGAAATATATTTTGAACCAAGCAGTGTAGATTTTAATCAAACTACAAAGAAAAATCCAATTATATTTGAGGATTTGCTAAGTGATGCTTATAAAGAATTAAATCTTAAATGACTAAG
>QCIH01000023.1 GCA_003216795.1 Prochlorococcus sp. AG-402-K16 | reverse complement strand
CTCTATGCAAATATTTCTCAAACCTAAAACTAATCAAATAGGGTTAACTAAGAAAAAAAATTTAAATGACTGAAGAAAAAAAGGATTCAAAAAAATGTTCTGGAAAGAAAAACATTATGTTTGCTTACGGTTTTATACAACTTGGTTCTAGTTTCGTATCTGCAATAGCTTTAGCTGCAATCGCTTTTGGATTCTGTTCAGTAAAAAAAGAGTCTAAACTTTTCAATAAATGTGTTGCAGAAATTATTGAAGATGGTGGTACCAATTCTGAGGCCGTAAGGTATTGCAACGGGGGCAATTAAAATTTCTCTCAGAATAATTAAGTGGACTCAACCTGTGATTTGATTATTGACTCTTTAAAAGAGGAGCCAATTGGAGAAACTGAACATTTTATTTGGTTTATAACAGATATTGGTATCGTTGCTCTATTTAAAAGAGAAGAAAACTTTGAAACTTATAGTTCGAATGTCGAAATTGAGGCAAATAAAATTGCTTTAGATATAACTAAAGAAGAGAAAGAGTACTTCAAAATAAAAGAGAGACAGGTTTTCTTGTTTTATTCATAATCTAGGATTTAGTTCTTGATTTAGTAAGATGGCTCAAGGTTAAAGGCCGGCTCCATAATATTGCTTTCGCTAACTAATTCGTAGGTTAGCTCTTTATTTAGGGCATTTATATAAGATGTATAAAGTTTTCCCCAAACAAATTCAAATTCATCTTTACTTAAATTCTTGAAAAGAATTTCTCCTTTGAAGTAAATGTGATAAGAATCATTCATCATGGAAAATTAATCTTACCCTTTTTAACGCAGTGAAATATGTATGTAGTATTAGGTGCTACTAAAAAGAAATTTATATGTAGAAGTTAGAAATACTTTTAGACTATCCGTGTATTCATTTTTTGTTTTTTGAATAATCCGACTGTCTCATCAAGATCCATACACGGCTGAATACTTATATCCATTAACCTTCTCCAGGGATGCCATTGCTTCCAAATTGTCTCAAGAGAATCTGCACTTACTACAGAATGTCCAATCCCATTTTGAACCATAAAAATCCAAGAATGAACCTCATAGTTTTCAGGTCTGTTTTGGGGGCCACCTGACTCGTACCAATTAATTAGCATTTCTGCCCCTTCTTCTTGATCCTCGCCATCTGTAAATTCGTAGGAAATTAAATACCTTTGCATATAGATTATTATTAAAATCTCTAAACTATTTTAACTCCAGATTTAGATATTGCCTCCCAATTTAATTAATGCTATGAAGTTTATAGAATTGATTGTTTTAAATGACCGAAAGATTTGGGAAAATTAAAAAGAATATTTTGACTAATTTATCTTTTATAAATAAGATAATCTTGAAGTATTTTCAAAACCATGATCTGTTCGTATAGCTCCGGTTAACAGATAAAATTTGATACTTTTTAAAATTCCTTTAATTAGTTAACATATTTGTATTGTATAGATACCGATGATAAATAAAAAGGATAGTAGTGATCCAATTGATAATTTAGAGTACGAAAAAGTTCTAGAGGAAGAAATAATTAATTCATACGAAAGTAAATTTCTGAAAGATACTAAAGAAGATAGTAAAAAGATTAAATTTTACAGACTTAAAAGAACTCCATTAGAAATACTAAATAGGTCATTTTTCTTTTTCTTTATTGGGAGTTTTCTTTTCTCTTTGTTTTTAGCGTATTCAGAAAGTAAGTTATGGTTCATACTTTATGTAATAAGTGCATTGTCATGTGTTTTCTATACTCCTAACAGAAAGGCACTTAAAGAATTAATAGCAGCTTGGCCAAATATAGAGGATCTCATTAAAGGGAGGAGTTTGTGGAGAAAAGGCAAGTAAAAAGATTATGAAACCGTTAAATTCATTTAAAAAGTGGTTATTAAATATTCTTGTGCCATATATTGAGGGCACCAACAAGAAGAAAGAGGATAAAAAATGAGTCTAATAAAGGTTGGAATTATTATTGAAATTTTTTTGTTTATGGGAGTTTTTTTATGGGTTAGGAAAATAAATAGTAATAAAGTTAGACAACCATCTCTATCAAAAAAAACAATTAAAAATCTCAAATTTTAGAATTTTGATCAAAAAATAAGGAATCTCTATAAAGAGATTAAATTTATGGGGAATTTATTTACTTTTTTTCTCTCACTTTGTGTATGAAA
This sequence comes from Prochlorococcus sp. AG-402-K16, assembly GCA_003216795.1. Taxonomy (GTDB): domain Bacteria; phylum Cyanobacteriota; class Cyanobacteriia; order PCC-6307; family Cyanobiaceae; genus Prochlorococcus_A. The sequence goes on along the minus strand of QCIH01000023.1, from coordinate 15,632 downwards.
TCGGTTAGAACATTTATATCTTTCCCAAAAATATGGTTTCCTCAATTCAAGGTCTCGCTCCAATAACTAATCCATTAAATAGTGTCTTAGTAGAAAAGAAACTAATTAATGTTGATCAAAAGTTTATTCAACTTGTTTCTCTGGCAGAAGGGTTACCTCGTACAGAAGTTATTGAAAGTGGTAGAAATTATTGGAGAGGCGTTTGTAGAAGCTTAATTTTTAGATTTCCAGATGACCTCGAAATTTTAAAGCTTGATGTAAGAAGTTATGTAGATAGATCAAAAGGAATTATTCAGATAAGATCTGCAGCAAGATTAGGGCAATCTGATTTAGGCGTAAATCTTAGAAGAGTAGAATACTTGTTTAATCAATTAGAGAAATTTTAATTAATCTATTTTTTATAAATTTAAGGTTCTTTTTACTAAATAGTTGTGCTTTAATTCATAAGAATATTTGAATTGCCATGGTAAAGATAATCTTAGTTGGAGTCATTGTTGCGCTTGTATATTCTCAACCTGATCTCCGTCTTACAGTAGCTGATTGGTTAAAAGCAGCTTCTGATTTTCTTATTGAATCAGTACAAGTAAAACCTTAAATTAACTTTTAATGAAGCATTAAATAAAACCTGAGACAGTCATCATTTGTTTAATGCATAGAGCTACGAAAAGAAATATTATTATTCTGCTTAGTATATATTTCACTTAAACAAATAAATAGTTTTAGGAACATAATAGAAAATTTTTTTGAAATTTTTGAATAGTTAACGATAATAAGGGATATGAAGCTTAGATTATTTGAGTTCTATTTTATTAAAGACTATTTAAGGCCTTGGTTTGGTCTTATATATTCTTTATTCTTTCTGTTTTTTTTAGGTGCAATTGGCTATCGAATAACAGAGGGATGGGAATGGAGTGATTGCTTATGGATGGTTCTAATCACAATAACCACTATTGGTTTTGGAGAAGTTCAACCTTTAAGCCCTGAAGGCAGGATCGTAACTGTTTTAGTTATCGTTGGCGGATTGATCTTTATTCAATTTACCTTTCAAAAAGCTGTTAGATTATTCGAATCCGGCTATTTTCAAAGAGTAAACGAATTACGTTTTAAAAGACTTCTTAGAAAAATGGAAAATCATGTAATTTTGTGCGGATATGGGAGGGTAGGTCAGGAAATATCTAACCAAATAAAAACACAAAATATTCCAATTATTGTAGTTGAGAGCGATGAAGATAGAAAAAAGATTGCTGAAGAAAATGGTTTAGAAGTTCTTTGCGCCGACGCCACTCTGGATGAGACTTTAAAATTAGCAGGATTAGAAAAATGCAAAAGTTTGGTCGTTACTTTGCCCAATGATGCTGCAAATTTATATGTGGTTTTAAGTGCTAAAGGAATAAGAAGTTCAATAAGAGTAATTGCCAGAGCTGGAACTGAAGAAGCTGCAAGTAAGTTGAGATTGGCTGGAGCAAGTATAGTAGTAAGTCCTTATATTGCAGCAGGGAGGGCTATGGCATCAATGGCTTTAAGACCTATCGCTATTGACTTTCTTGATCTGCTTGCAGGAAGTGAATGTGAAATTGAAGAATTTGAATTAAGTAATGATATTAGTCTTTTTGAAACAGCACAGAAAAGATCACTTTCTGAACTTGGAATAGGGAAAAAGAGTGGGGCTAAAATATTAGCTATTAAAGAAAATGAAAAGTTGTTTACTAATCCTGGAGGTAATTTCATACTTCAACCAGGTCAGGTATTAATAGCATTTGGTAGTAAAGAACAGCTAAATATTTTGAACGGTTTGTTGGGCAATCTTGTTGTAGCAGTAGAACTATTAAAATAAATAATCGAGATTCAGAATTAATTGCTAAATTGATTTTAGGTGGAATAAATTAAATGAAAATATTTAAATTTCTATTCCTTATTCCTGTAATAACTTTAATAATTATTTTTCAAACCTCTTTGCAAAACAGATATCTTATGGCTTCTGATATTAGAAATGGAGAAACAATTTTTAGAAATGTTTGTGCAGGCTGCCATGTAAGAGGTGGATCAGTAGTTCTTAAAGGATCCAAATCATTAAAACTTGCCGACCTTGAAAAAAGAGGAATAGCAGATGTAAATTCAATAACAATTATTGCCAATGAAGGGATTGGTTTTATGAAGGGTTTTAAAAATAAATTGAAGGATGGAGAGGATAAGGTCCTTGCACAATGGATTATTCAAAATGCAGAAAAGGGTTGGGAGTAAATGAAAAGCTTATTTTTTGCATCATTTTTATTTTTATTAGCTGAATTTTCTTTTGCTGAGGAATTAACTAATTACACAATTACATCTGATTCTCAAAAAAATACTTTAAAAGGTGGTTTAGAGGCCATTGGAAATGTAGTTGTTAAAAGGACTAAGGATAATTTTGAAGCATCCTCAGATAAGCTTTCTTACGATAATGATTCGAAAACTTTAAAACTATTTGGAAATGTATTTATTAAAAACTTAGTATCAGAAGGATTATCCATTGAAGAAACATCTGGAGATGAGTTGATTATATTTACTGATACAGGAATTTTTGAATTCAAATCTCAAAATAAAAACAGAGTAAAAACAAAAATTAAATTCTAAATAAAAAGTTGATACTTAATTGAAAACCTTAATTTCTAGCTGAGCTCTTAATGCCGATATATACATAATAATTTTTTATATCAAAATAATTTGATTTATAAATCTTTAAATTTTTAAATTACCTTTTGGCTGTAATTTATATTTAACAGACTTATTTCTCATTACAAAGTGGGCATTTTCAAAAAAGTCCTTATTTTCTCTTCTGCGATCTCATTATTTCTCTCTCAAGAAGCGATGGCTTCAAAAAGATTGAGTGGAGCTGGTGCATCATTTCCTTCGAAAATTTATACCAGGTGGTTTTTTGACTTAGCTAAATCTGGAGGCCCTAGAGTTAATTATCAAGCAGTAGGTTCTGGATCTGGAAGAAAAGCTTTCATAGACGAAACTGTTAATTTTGGTGCATCAGATGATCCAATGAAAGATTCTGATATACAGAAAGTTAAAAGAGGACTCGTACAAATACCGATGGTTGGTGGAACAATTGCGTTTGGATATAACTATGATTGCGATTTGAAATTAACTCAAGAGCAGGCTGTTCAAGTAGCAATGGGAATGATAAAAAATTGGAAGGAATTAGGATGTAAGTCAGGTAAATTAACTTGGGCGCATCGTTCCGACGGTTCAGGTACGACTAAAGCTTTTACAAATTCTATGGAGGCTTTCTCTAAAACTTGGAATTTAGGTACTGGTAAATCTGTTAAATGGCCTTCGGGAGTTGGCGCAAAAGGTAATTCTGGTGTTGCAGGTGTTATTCAAAACACTCCAGGTGCAATTGGTTATGTAAACCAGTCATACATTAAAGGTAATGTTAAGGCTGCTGCACTTCAAAACCTATCTGGTGAATTCGTTACCCCCAATACTGAGTCAGGTGCAATAGCTTTAAATGGAATAAATCTTGATGAAAACTTGGCTGGTAAAAATCCGAATCCTACTGCTAAAGGAGCTTATCCAATAGCAACCTTGACTTGGATACTTGCTTATAAAACAGGTAATGGAAGAAATACTAAGGCGATTCAAGATACATTCTATAAATTGCTCAGCGATGAATACCAAGATAAAGCTCCTGCCTTAGGTTTCGTTCCCTTAAAAGGGAATATCCTTCTGAAATCAAAAGCTGCCGTTGAAAAAATAGGTAGTTAAAACATTTTAATAGATGTCAAATTATCATGACTTTCTTATACCTTTAACCCCTCTTAAAGTCTTTTACAGCATTTAGTAGTAGATTTATAGAGATATTCTTTTTTTAATGGAAGAGAAATTAACTCTTTTCAAGAATCGTAAAAGATTCGGTATCGAAAAAAATATAGATATTATCTTCAAGAATACTACTCTAGTCTTGTCTAGTTTCGTAGCAATAATACTTCTAGGCATTATTTTAGTAGTCTTTTTTCAGTCATTTGAATCCTTTTCAAGGTATGGCTTGAAGTTTCTAGTAACCTCTGAATGGAATCCAGTAAAAGATGAATACGGAGCTTTTACTGCAATATATGGCACATTAGTAACCTCATTTCTTTCCCTATTAATAACTATCCCTCTAGGAGTTGGAACCGCAATATTTATTACCGAAGACTTTGTGCCTAAAGTTGTAAGAGAAATAATAGGTTCTTTTGTTGAATTATTAGCAGCTATTCCATCAGTTGTATTAGGACTCTGGGCAATATTTGTAATGGAACCTTTCTTTAGAGACTTTTTTGTCTTTTTACATAATTTCTTTGGTTGGATACCTTTATTTAGTACAGAACCTACAGGTAGGAATTCCTTGTTAGCAATATTGATTTTAGTAGTAATGCTTTTACCAATAGTGACTGCTATAGCAAGAGATTCTCTTAATCAAGTTCCTAAAAAGTTAAGAAATGCAGCCTATGGAATTGGAGCAAGCAGGTGGAAAACAATATTTTCAGTAATTTTACCGGCAGCATTATCAGGAATTATGGCAGGAGTTTTATTGGCGTTAGGCAGGGCAATGGGTGAAACTATGGCTGTCACAATGATTATTGGAAATTCAAATGCATTTAGTTGGTCTTTATTATCTCCTGGATATACAATTTCATCCATGCTTGCGAACCAGTTTGGTGAGGCTGATGGAAGTCAGGTTTCATCACTTTTTTATGCGGCTTTTGTATTGATGACCCTATCTTTAATGGTCAATATCTTTGCTCAATGGCTAGTTAAGAAATTTAGTCTCAAATATTAGATAATTATGAATTCACTCTATTACCAGAAAAGATTATCAAGAAATATAGGAGATAAATTCTTTACTACTTTATCCGTAATTTGTGCATTGATAGCAATACTTCCTTTGATTTTTCTTGTGACTTATATTCTTTACAAAGGTGGATCTCAAATCACAACAGAATTATTTATTTTAGAACCAAATCCTCCTGGAGATGATTTAGATGCAGGAGGTATTAATCCTGCATTAATAGGGACATTAATAATTACTAGCATTGCTTCAATTATTGCAATACCAGTAGGTGTTGGCGGTGGCATATATCTAGCTGAATATTCTAAAGGTGGTTCTTTTTCAAGATTTATTAGATTTGGGGTAAATGTTTTAGCGGGAGTTCCCTCAATAATTGCAGGTGTATTTATTTATGCCTTAATTGTTTCAACAAAAATCTTATTTGGAAGTATGTACAGTGGCTTGGCCGGAGGTATGGCACTTTCAATATTGATGTTGCCTACTGTGATTAAGACGACTGATGAAGGTTTAAAGCTGGTGCCTAATGAGTTGAGATATGCTTCTCTTGGTGTTGGAGCAAGTATGTATACAACCATATTGAAGGTTACTTTGCCCTCTGCTTTTAGGTCTATTGCTACTGGCGTTGTGCTTGGAATCGCAAGAGCTGCAGGTGAAACAGCTCCTTTGATATTTACGGCTTTATTCTCTTACTACTACATAACAGGCTTTGAAGACTTGTTTTATGAAATGGGTTCTTTGGCTGTATTGATATACAACTTTGCTCTTGAACCTTATGATGCACAGAATAAATTAGCCTGGGCAGCTTCTTTTATTCTTGTTTTGTCGATACTTTCAGTAAATATATTTTCAAGGATATTGACCGCTTTTACTGAGAAAACAAAGAGAGTATAAATGATTAAAACTAATAAAAAAATACCAAAGAATATCATTTTATCTCTTGAGAATGTCTCTATTAGTTATGGCACTTTCGAAGCAGTAAGAAATGTTTTTTGTAACTTTAAAAAGGGAAATATAACCTCGCTTATTGGTCCTTCAGGTTGCGGTAAATCAACTGTTCTTAGATCTCTAAATAGGATGAACGATTTGATTCCGAATTGTTCATTAAAAGGTACTGTCCTCTTTGATGGAACTAATATTTATGACAAAAGAGTAGATCCAGTTGAAGTAAGAAGAAGAATCGGAATGGTTTTTCAGCAACCTAACCCTTTTCCTAAATCTATTTACGAAAATATTGCATTTGGAGCAAGAATTAATGGTTTTACGGGAGATATGGATGAATTAGTCGAAAGTTCCCTAAGAAAAGCTGCTTTATGGGATGAATGTAAGGATAAATTAAATGATAGTGGTTACTCTTTATCTGGTGGACAACAACAAAGATTATGTATTGCTAGAACCATTGCAATTGAACCTGAAATAATTCTCATGGATGAGCCTTGTTCAGCATTAGATCCAATCTCTACCTTGAAAATAGAAGAGACGATGCATGAACTTAAGAAGAATTATACAATAATAATCGTTACCCATAATATGCAGCAGGCATTAAGAGTTAGTGATATGACAGCATTTTTTAATGCTATTGAATATGATGATGGTGATGGAGGAAAGGTTGGTTATCTTGCCGAATTTAATTCGACAAAAAAAATTTTTAACTCTCCAAAAGAAAAAACTACTCAGGAATACATATCTGGTAAATTTGGTTGATGTTTAATTTTTACCTTTAAAAGAAATATTTTACTTTCAAGAAAGCTTAGGGGTAGACAAACAGTATAAATACCTATATAGTTGTTTCGAATTAGTAAGTTTATCTTTGAAAAACTATCCTTTTCTACCTTTCTTGATTTTTGCAGGAGCTCTCATAACTACTGCAACAATAGGATTGCCTGTATTTACTTCATAATTAAAGAGTATTTCTATTTCAGGTAATCTTATGGTTTCAATATTAAATAAAGAATTAATTGGAAGTCCTCATAAAACCTTAATAAAGGGAAATTTATTTGACTTTATAAAAAAAAGAGAGAATATGAATCTGTGTGGGAGTGAAAAATCTGTATTAAAACCATTTTTAAAAGTGGTTAATTTCTAATTTATTTATCATGGATAAAACTAAAGAACAGTTAGAAAAATTAAGAGAAGTAGCAGAAGCATCTCTTACAAAAACGGATGAACTTCAAAAAGTTCTTGCTCAAATCGAAGCTTTAATGTCTAGAGAAGAATCACAAACATTATCAAAGAAGAAGTAATTATTTAAAAAATAATTTTAGGTTTTGTACTTTTAATTACACCTCTACAAATCCATTGTAGCTACTAATTAGTTATGCAGAACCCGTTCCAAAGTTTTCTGTTAGGTCTCGAGGTCTTACCTTCTTTAAGTAAAAGACCTTTTTAAATTGTATGTTTTCATTATATTTTTATAAACTGCTTATTCAGTTGATTACTTTATAGATTTCTTTCAAGCAGACATTTACATCGAAAGATTCAGTATTTACAACTTCTAATCCTGTTTTTTCGGTAACTTCAACAGTGGCATTGCATTCGTCTTGTTTAAGAGCCATGTAACTTGGCTTTTTATTTTCCATGTCTACTTTAACACTTGATTCAGTTTCTTCCTTATATTTCTCCATTACTAGTGTAAGTGCTTCTATTTCAACGGAAAAATTATCATTTGCTTTTGCCCCAAATGGCATGAAAAGAAATGGAAATAAAATCAAGGCTATTAATTTTTTCATTTCTATAAAATGTGTTTATTTTTTTTATAACGTGGATTGTCTGCTAAAGAAAGGGTCATTAGCTGTATAAATTTCTTATTATCTATTTCTACTAGTAGAAATACATTAATACACAAAATAATAGATAAATAAAATAAACGAGACTTTTAAGTATAAATTGGTATATCTAAATGAAAAATTTAAGTCATTTCATTAGGATTTTTTTAAGATTTTATTTCTATAATTTCTTCTTCAGAAACAATTGCCCATTTTTTAAATGACTTTTTGCAGGGATATCCTCCTGTTAAGTCTCCAAATGCAGGTAAAAATAAAGTATTTTTATTCTTATCCATTGCAAAGCACCTAAATGATAATTTATCTCCATTGTTTTTTATATAGATTTTTGGATGATAATGTCCACAAATATTCAAGGTTTTATTGTTATCTAAATTAACTGGTTCATGACTAAAAGTAATATTTTTAGTTTTTCTAATATCAAAAATTTTAATATTTTTAATATTGCAACCTACATCGTGATTTCCTAGGACTAGTTCAACGTTAGTTTTTATTAGTTCAGGAAGATCCTCAACTTTTTTTTGAAGAGTTTTATCTATTGAATATTTGCTGTGGAATAAATCTCCTAATATTATTAACTTTTCAGGACTATATTTTTTTACTATTTTTTTTATTCTTGCAAAGTTGTTTTTATCTGAATTATTAGTAAGAGGTATACCATTTTGCTGAAAATACTCAGCTTTCCCAAGGTGAATATCGCATATTAACAACTCTTTTGTTTCCGGTAGAAATAACGCTCTTGAAGGAAGCATCTCTAACAATGTATCTTCCCAACAAAATTTAATAGAACTTTTTTTCATTTAATCACTATATTTTTTTATAAGTTTTTCTACTCTTTTTTCTATTGGCTCATTGCTTAAAGTATTTTTAAGTCTTTCAACTAGTAAAGGGAAAGCAAAAGGAGTTGGAGTTTTTATCTCGTTTAGTAGTATTTTTAAATTCTTTAATCTTTCTAATGATCTAGATATTCTTTTATTTTCTAATTGGTATTCTTTAACTTCTTGATGCGATTGTTTTATCAAAAGATGGCCTTCTTCATATTTAGTAAAGACATCGTAGAAAAGACTTGAACTTATTTGAAGTTGGGAAGAAGTTTTTGTTTTGGTTGGATTATTTTGATTTACTAGTCCACTTATTTGGGCAATATTTTTAAATCTACGTTTTGTTAATTCTGAAAAATTAATTGCATTTTCTAGATCTTCTTCTAATTTTTTGTTATTCAAAAAGTAATCAGCTTCCTTTTTTACTATGGAAAAATCATAATCTTCTGCAGTAGTTAAGCTGAATCCAAAATCGTTAGCAGTAATACTAAATGTAGATTGTTTTAATTTTGCCAATCTCAAAGCCCATAAAAATGCAATTCCTTCATTTACAAATTTGCCATCAAGTGTAAAAACAAAAAGATTTGACAAATCCTTGGTTTTATATATTTCTATAAGGAATTCATCTTTCTTTGGAATATTTGAAAGAACTTTTTGTTTCTTGAATATTGGACGTAATGAATTGAGTTCAGTATTTAAGCAATCATAATTTTCTAGTTCGTTGCATATATCTATTTCTTTTCTCAAACTCTCACAAAGTAGATCAGAAATTGCCATTTGACCTCCAACCCATGCAGGAATTAGTGAACTTTTTTTTGTTGATTTTTTAACGTATAAAATCATATCTCTTATTCTTACAAATTGAAGCATTTTGCCAGCAAAGTAAAATGTATCCCCGGGATTTAATTTTGAAGCAAAATTCTCCTCTAAATTACCTAAAGATTTACCTTTCATATATTTGACATTCACAAATTTGTCACTTGTAATTGTCCCAATATTGAACTTATGCATTCTTATTAAAGATTTGTCTTTTACAAAATATTTAAAGTTTTCATTATTATTTTGTGATTTTTCTTTAACTATTTTTTTATATTTTGGGTATGCTTTAAGACATTTTCCTCCATATTCTAAAAAGTCAAGACACCAATTCCAATTTTGATCTTTTAAGTTTCTATAACTCCAGCAATTTTTAATTCTTTCTCTCTCAATTTTCGGATCAAAGCCATTTCCACATGCCAGACTTATTAGATGTTGTAGAAGCACATCATAAGATAATTCAGGAAGTCTAATTTTCTCAGATATACCACTTTTTATTATTCTTCTCATTGCACTAATCTCTAATAACTCTAAAGAATTAGTAGGCATAAAAATTATTTTTGATTTTCCACCTGGTCTATGAGCACTTCTTCCCGCTCTTTGGATAAGTCTAGCTAAATTCTTTGCACTACCAATTTGAACTATTTGATCTACAGGTTGGAAGTCAACTCCCAAATCTAACGAGCTGGTACAGACTACCCATTTTATTAATCCGTCTTTAACCCCTTCTTCAACTCTTTTTCTATCTTCTTTATCCAGGGAGCCGTGATGAAGTGCAATTTTGTCTTCCATCTCTGGGAGAAAAAATTTAAGACATTGATACCATCTTTCAGATTGATTTCTCGTATTGGTGAATAATAAGGTGCTTTTATTTTGATCTAGGATTTTTAATAGTGAAGAATGACTTCTAATCCCTAGATGGCCACTCCATGGAAAGGTAGTTTCCTCCTCTGGTAAAACACTTATAATTTCGATCTCTTTTTGAATATTTGTACTTATAATTTTGGGTTTAATAGCGCTCATCCCAACTATTGCTCTTGCTGCTTCTTCAATATTTCCAATAGTTGCAGACATTGCCCAAATTTGTAAATTTTTTCTATTACCTCTTAGCCAACTTAAAGATAATTCGCACTGGTTTCCTCTTTTACTGCCCATCAATTCATGCCATTCATCAATAATTATTGATGACAACTCCTTGAACAGATTATTAGATTCTTTATTAGAAAGTAAAAGAGATAAAGACTCTGGAGTGGTAATAAGAATATTAGGTGGTTTAGCTAGTTGCTTTTTCTTTTCATATGGGGTTGTATCCCCGTTCCTAATTTCAATAGTGATTTCTTTATTAAAATGCAAAGCTGCTAATTGTATGGAATTTTTTAGATCTCTACTTAGCGCTTTTAAAGGGGTTATTAATAATATATTCACACTTTTATTATTTTTGGGATCTTCTATCTTTGATAGAGGTCCCATTAATGCAGCATAAGTTTTGCCGCATCCAGTAGGAACTTGTATTATTCCACTCTCTCCATTTAAAAATGCTTCCCAAGATTCGATCTGATAGGGTAGGGGCTTCCATCCATTTGTGGAGAAAAACTTTTTAATTTTAGAAATTAAATTATTTTGCTTATTATTTTTCGTAATATTTTTCATGATATTTTTTTTATTAGTTCATAAGCATTCTCTAGGCTATCTGCATCATTAATTTTTTTATCTTTTCTCCATTTTGTTATTCTTGGAAATCGTACTGCTATGCCTGACTTATGACGTTTAGAAATTTGTATTTTCTCAAAAGATATTTCGAATACCATTTCTGGTTTTAACGATCGAACAGGACCAAACTTTTCTATTGTATTTTTTCTTATCCATTTATCTAGCTCTTTAATCTCAATATTCGTTAAACCAGAATATGCACTTGCAAATTTAATTAATTCTTTGTCTTTCCATAATGCAAAACTGTAATCTGTATACAGACCAGCTCTTCTACCGCTACCGCCCTTAGCATAAATTAGAACAGCATCCAGTTGCATAGGATCAACTTTATATTTCCACCAAATACCTTTCTTTCTACCAGAGGAGTATATAGAAGTCTTTTTCTTAATTATTAATCCTTCAGTATTATTTTCTCGAGATTTTTCTTTATAAGCTAAAGCATCAGGCCAATCTTTAGGAAAGATTAAATCACATATTTTGAAAACATCAGAGATATTATTCTCAGTTTTAATTTGCCATTTTGAAAAATATTTTTCTAACTCAATTCTTCTATTTTCCAATTTAATTTCTCTTATATCTCTCCCATTAATCTCTAAAAGATCATAAGCAATTAAAATTATTGGATATTTTATTTGGATTGACCTAGTAGGAGATTTTCTATTTATTCTTTTTTGAAGTAAAGAAAAATCAAAGGCAATTTGTTCTTTAAAATTCCAAACTAATAATTCTCCATCAAGAACAAAATTATCTTTTATATGTGACATTTTCTCTACTAATTCTGGGAAAGATTCATTCACTAATTCTTGCCCTCTTGTCCATAACGAAACATTGCCTGATCTTTTAATTAATTGCATCCTTATACCGTCGTATTTCCATTCAAATTGAAAATCATTTATTGAATTTTTGAAGATTTTATCTTCAAAAGTATTTGCTAGAAGGAATGGAAATGGTTTGGAATTTAACTCTTGAAGATTTATATTCTTGTTAATTAAAAATTCATATGATTCAATTGAAGGTTTAAAATCACCCATCAACCTATGAGAAATAATCTCTTCCTCAATATTAATTAGTTTTGATATTGATTTTGTGATTAATCCGATAGAAACTCCTACTCTAAAAGTTCCTGTAAGAATTTTATTAAAAATTAGATGGTTATCTTCAGGTAATGTTTCCCAAAGATTTTTAATTTCTAAATTTTTCTCCTCCTCATAAAGTTTTGATAATGTAGGTATTGTTTCGCTTAGTAATTCATTGAGACTTATATTTGATAATTTCTTTTTTCTAGAATTAGTTTTATTTTTAAGTAATAACGTTATTACCTCAGCAGAATCACCAACTTTTAAATAACATGTATCAATTAACCATTGAGGATATTCATATATTTGAGAAAAAAGATTTTTTAAATATCTTCCACTAATAAATCTCTTATTACTTTTTCCAGTTAGTAAATATATTGCCCATGAATTATCTATTGGATCATTAGATAAAAAATAATTCTTTAATACTTCAATTTTATTATTTGTACTATTAATTGAATCTAAATCGCAAAATAATTCTGAAAACTTTTTTAAGCTCATATTTATTTACCGAATAAAAGGACATTTATTGATTCTTTTTCAACTAAATATTTACTTAAGGCTTCACTATCTCCATGATGAAAAAATACATTTTTTGCTTCAGACTTTTTTACTACTTCCAGAATTCCATCCCAATCCGCATGATCAGAGATTGCGAATCCTTTATCATATCCTGATCTTTTTCTTAGAGCTCTTATTGACATCCATCCACTCGCAAAAGCTGTTTGAATGTTTTTGAAATTTTTTAAATAAGAACCCTTACTTAAAGATGGCGGTAATAATATAAGACTTCCTTTAAGTTCATCTATCTTTTTTTTATTTTCAATTTTTATAGTATCTTTAATATCAATTCCAAGTTCCCTATAACAATTGTTCATTTTGTGAATACTACCATGGGAATAAATATTGCCTTTAAAATTTGTTTGACTAATTTCGTTTAACAATCTCTGAGCTTTTCCAAGTGAATAGCAGAAAAGTAAAGAAGTTTTTTCTGGTGAATTGGTTATCCATTTTGAAATATCATTTGCTATTTTATTTGATTCATCCCACTTAAATATTGGCAAACCAAAAGTACATTCGCTTATTAAATAATCAGTTTTTACTATTTCATATTGTTTGCAAGTCTGATCTTTTTGAAGCTTGAAGTCACCTGAAATAAGCCATTTTTCTTCAGCAAAAATAAACCTTATTTGACTAGATCCAAGGATGTGACCGGATGGATGAAAAGAAATATTAATGCCATTTATCTTAAATTTTTCTCCATATTCAAAAGTCTTAATTTTGATATTATCTCCAACTCTTTCTTTAAGAAGTATCGCAGTTTCCTTAGTAGAAATGTATTCTTCACAGCCAAATGTAAAGTGATCAAAATGGGCATGAGTTATTAATGCCTTTTTTACTGGCTTGCTTGGATCAATCCAAATACCAGCAAGTTCACAATAAAGATTTCCATCTTTATATCTAATTAAATATTCTTGTTTAGTTCTCAAAACTACATCTATTACAATGAAGTTAATTTAGCTAATTATGCCCACGCTTGTTTTGATAAAGCTATGGCTGAAATTGTTAGTAAAGCAATAACTACAAATTTGTTACTCCAATTAATCATGAATGAACTAATTTTGTTGAAAGAAACTCTATTAGATGGCACAGTCTTTTTTTTATTCATAATGTTATGATTTTCATTAATTTGTAAGTAATTTAAATTTTTAATCTCATTTATTAATTTAGATTCACAAGTTGAGAGTTTTTCTACTTGATTTAATAATTCAATATCTTCTGATCTTAATAAAGAATTTAATTCTTTAATTTGTATTTTGTTTTTCATAAGAAATTCATTAACTATCTCATCTGTACCTAACCCCTTCTTTATATTTAAAAGAATATCATCTCTTTTCCATGATTTTTCAAGAGAATTTAAAATTTTGCTTATGCTCATTTTAAGTATTTTTACTTATGATAAATTATTATTTTTTTCTTCTGTGGCTTATTCCTTCAAGTAATTAAAAAAAATTATTTTTATTTAAGATTTACGAATAAGTCTGTTAGCAAAATATTTTATCTTTACCTTTTCTACAATTTTTTTGGAACTACTTTTAGTTTTAACTTTTTTTAAGTTAATCACTTCATCTGAAACATTTTTGCCCGTTTCAAAATAACTTTTAATTTTTTCTAATTCTTCCTTATTTAATCTTTTTGTTGCCCCTTTTGCATTGATTCCAAGTTTCTTGCAGGCTAATAATATTCTATTACTTTCAACATTAAGATCTTTGGCAATACTGAAAATAGGAGTGTTGATAGACATTATTTTCTTTACTATGAAATTTATTATTTATAGTATATTTATAAGTTAGAAATTAATTATATTTTTAATCATTATTAATTTTAAAAACTTTTTTTAATTAGGCTACTTCATCTTCAAAATTATTTAAATCATTAAACTTCTTCTTCATGGTTGCATTATTTCTAGTTAATTTCTTTACTGTCAAATCTTGAGATTTGCTGTCAGCAGATAAAAGATGTTTTTTTGAGAGAACTAAAGCCTCTTTAGTTTTTTGTAAATGGGTTATTGATTTATCAATTTCTGAAATTGCATCATTAAATCTATCCTGGGCAAGTGAAACATTTTTACCAACTGCATTTTTGAATTGCTCAAGAGTACTTTCAAAATTAGTTATGTCAAAATTCTCACGTTTCATTAAATCAATTTGTGCTTTGTATTTTAAGGTTTCCATAGATGCATTTCTTAGCAGAGAAATAATGGGCAAGAAAAATTGAGGTCTTATGACATACATTTTTGGAAATCTATGAGAAACATCTACTATGCCAGAATTATATAGTTCACTATCTGGTTCTAGAAGGGATACAAGAACTGCATATTCACAAGATTTTTGTCTTCTATCTTTATCTAATTCTTTTAAAAAATCTTCGTTTTTTCTTTTATTAGTTCCATTTAAACTTTCATTCTTCATCTCAAACATTATGGATACGACTTCGGTTTTATTTTCATCAAGTTCTCTAAATATATAGTCACCTTTACTTCCTGAAGTGGCATTATTATCCTTTTCGAAATATGAGTTTTTAAATGCAGAGGCACGATTCAGATTAAATTGAGTTTCGCAATGGATTTCTAATGTTTCTCCTATCATCTTTGTAGATAATTTAGATTTCATTTCTCTTAACTCCTGAATAGTCAGGTCCCTTTCACTAATTTTGCTTTTAAACTTTTCTTCAATTAATTTTTCATTAATTGAATGTTCAAGCTTCATCTTTTCAATGGAATTTGTTAAAGATGAGTTTTCTTTTTCTAAATTAGTAACAGCTTCACTAATTTTGTTTTTTAAAGATAATTCTGAAATTAAAGACTGGTTTTTAATTTCGTCTTTCAACTTGATTAATTCATTATTCAATGAATTAATTTTATTTGTTGCTTGATTTTTTAAATCATTAAGGGCATTTGTTTTCTTTTCTTCAGCTATTTTTAATTTAGATTCAAGAGTTTGGATCTCAGACTCTTTAATCCGATTCTGCTCTATTAACTGTATTTTTAACTCACGTTTTAAAATTTCCAAAGCTTTTTTATTATCTTCTTCAGCCAAGATAAGTCTTTCTTTTA
>QCIH01000022.1 GCA_003216795.1 Prochlorococcus sp. AG-402-K16 | reverse complement strand
GCAGAGAATAATTTTGGAATTTTTCTACAAAATTTTCAATTAATTTCATCTAGTTCTTTATTAGTTTTTAGTTCACGAATAAACATAAATGCCCCAAATGAAAAAGCAAGCGAAATAATAAATGTTAGCGGGAAATAAATACCCCACAAATGTAATTTTAGTCTCCTCCCTTCAGCAGCATAAAAAACAAAAATAGCTATGAGAAGAACCGCTGTATCAGCGGATATAAATCCTGATGTAGGTGTTATCCATGCATCATCAAAAAAGGCGTTTCCTATATCTATCGCTGACCCTTGAATATTTCCATTTCTTACCAAATTAATAAACTGATTAATAAAATAAAATGGCCAAATAATTCCCGCTAAAGCAGTAGTTCCGTAAATGGCAAGCCTGATTTTAGACCACATAGTTTTTTTAATATACATATAGCTGAGATTGACGTTTTTTGATGTATAAAATAATATCAATTTTTATGAAAAATTTACTCAATGCATATTCAGAAAACTAATGCATTGCTTTTGAGATATTTGATATTTATAAGTATTCAAAATAATGCATTATATATGTGCAAATTTACTCTGTTATTGATAATTATTTTCTGCGTTTGCGTTTAATTAATCACATCTTGATTTGTCCTAATCAGCTATAAATAATTAAAGATCAAATTACTATGACCCATTATCTTTATGTTGATTTTATTTTGAGTTTTTTTGGGGTTTGTTTATATATTTTAGGCTTAAAAAAAGTTTTATTTAATGACCCTAAAAAATTATCAGGATTAAAATAAAATGGATAAAAAATTATGCCACTTGATATTGGAATTTAATAAATTTCCATTTTCAAGTCTTGAGGATTAATACCAGAAAAATTCCCAATGATTCTTAAGAGATCTAATTGCGAAGTAAAGTGGGAATTTTTTGAAAAAAAAATATAATTTGACTAATTTTAAAATAAATAATTTCTTAGGTATTAAAATTTAAGAAAAAAAATTTTTAACTTTTCGAGAAATATCTATGTCAATTACAAAACAACTTTGGGAGGATAATTATGAGATTGCTTTACTAAGTTTAAATACAAAATTTGTTCAAGGGTTAAAGAATGGAAGCCTCCCTAAAAACATATTTCAAGAGTATTTAGCTCAAGATTATTTCTTTTTAGAGACTTTTGCTAAGGCATATGGTCTTGCAGTTTCTAAATCAAAAGATAAGTACTCAATAAGGAAGTTGAGTGAACTTTTAATGGGTGTTTCAGAGGAGTTAATACTTCATGAAACTTATGCAAAAGAATGGGATATTGATTTGTCTAATAACTATATAAAAAAAGCTACAAAAAATTATACAGATTTCCTTGATGATACTTCCAAGAGACTTAGCTCCGTTGAAATAATGTTTGCAATGACTCCATGTATGCGACTTTATTCTTGGATAGGAAAAACTCTGTACAAGGAGGATTTTGACATTAAATATAAAGAATGGATAATTACTTACTCTGATGCGAGCTTTGAAAATTTAGCAAATTCACTCGAAAATCTTATTGAGACCAATAACGAAACATATGATATTAATCAAGCAAAATATTTATACAAAACAGCAATGCAATTAGAGTTGGATTTTTTTAATGCATATTCAGACTTCTAATTTGAATTAGAATTTATTTATAGTACTTTCAAAGCAGAATTTATAAATCATGTATTCAAAAATTGCACTTTCAATTGGGGGTAGTGACTCCGGGGGTGGAGCAGGTATACAGGCTGATTTGAGAACTTTTATGGCCCTTAAAGTACATGGATGTTCTGTCATTACATGTATCACTGCACAAAATAGTTTTGAGGTTACATGCGTTGAACCAGTAGAGAAGAATACTTTATTAAGTCAGTTAGATACTTTATTTGCTGATTTTGGTATTGATGCCTTAAAAACTGGAATGTTATTAAATGAAAGGATAATTAATGATACTGCTTCAAAATTAAATACTTATACAATAACCAAAATTATTGACCCAGTAATGGTTACAAGAACTGGTTCTAAATTACTTGAGGATTCTGCGATTAATGCTTATAAAAAACTTTTATTACCAATTGCAGATTTGGTAACTCCAAATATTTATGAGGCAAATCTACTTTCTGGTTTAGAAATAAGGAGTGAAGAAGATATCGAAAATTCCGCAAGAAATATTATTGGTCTTGGAGCTAAAGCGGTACTTATAAAAGGTGGAGGTTTAACAGATATGAAAGGGAAGGATTTTTTCCTTGACATGAATGGTAGAAAAGATTGGCTCTTTAATAATTTTATAAATACAGAAAATACCCATGGTAGCGGCTGTACTTTGAGTGCTGCTATTTGTGGTTACAAGGCTCTAGGTTTTGATCTGATTGATTCCATAAAAAAAGCGAAATTATTTGTTGAGAAATCTTTAGAAAATTCTTACAAAATAGGATCTGGCCCTGGTCCCTTAGGTCATCATTAATTATTTATAGAATTGGAGTTAGAACCACCATTTTCTATAGGGCTTTTTTAAAAATAAGATTTCTTCAGTCTCCCATCCTCCCTCTAACCACTCAAGATGCTCAAGTAATAAAGACTCACTTTCCCTTTTGCTTAATTGCCCAATTCTATTAGCAATAACATCGAACCTTACTTTCATCAATTCCTCAATCTTGATGTTATTCATAGGTTAAATAATAAATTTTTTCTACTCTTACTTGTATACATTTTCTTGTCAACGATTTAATTTTATTTGTTTACTAGCAGTTCTTAAATATGTATTAATTAAAACTTTTTAAAATAGATAGTAATTAAGACTTATTCACATAGATTTAATTAAAGACTAATTTATATAAAAGTACTTTAACTATGAAAAAAGAAGAAACAGCAAAGCAAAAAACAATTTTAAATGTAGGCTATTGTGAAACTACCTCTGAATGGCTCAATAGAATCATTACTGAACTGGCAGATGAAAATAAAAATTTTGTAGATTTGTCAGTTATTTGCGCTTAATTTTTTAGAAAATATATTTTATTTTGATTTATTTTCAGTTAGGTTTTAAGTATAAGAGAAATTTTATAGATATTTTGGTGATGTGAATCCTAATAAAAAAAACATAGAAATAATTAAACAATTCAATTTATCTCCTCATCCTGAGGGTGGATGGTTTAGAGAGATTGTAAGGAGTGAGAATTCTCTAATAAGGGAAGATGGCCAAAGTAGAAACTTTATTACGGGAATTTATTATCTTTTGGAAAAAGATGCAAAAAGTGCTTGGCACAGAGTAAAAAATGCTGATGAAATTTGGATTTATCTTAGGGGAGATCCTCTGAATTTATGGTGCCTAGATAATGATAATAAGTTAATAAAAAATTTAATTTTAGATTCCAATAATCCAGTAGAAATGATCCCATCTGGATATTGGCAGGCTGCAAAAAGTACAGGCGAATTTACTTTAGTGAGTTGTTGTGTTGGCCCGGGCTTTGATTTTAAGGATTTTGAATTACTCAGAAATACAAATCATACTTCTAGATTGGATAAAGCAATTAATGATCTTATTTAAGACATTTTCTTGTTTATATTTTTGAAATTATCCTCTAGATTTATAAAGCTACTTAATCAATCTATATTTAATGAATCAAAATTTTGTCAAAACAATTGGTATTAATGATGAACCAAGAAAAGATTCATACTTAGTGTGTGTAAATCAGTCTGATGGATTAAAAGGCATCCTTAATAGGGATTTTGATAAATGGTCAAATTTTGATAGTTGGGAAAGTATTTCAGTTCAGCAATGGATTTTTTCTAAAGCTTTGGAGGTTTTCAGAGGTAAGAAAATTGATATTAAATGCGACTGTTGTGAACATAATGATTTAATCCCAAATGATTTTGAGAGTATTAAAAAAGAAAAATGTTATGGTAAAAAAAGTGCTTACATGATAGAAAAAGTTGTAGATGAAATTGTATTAGCTAAGGCAAGAAGAGAAAGTGATGGAACATATTCTTCATAAGATTCATTAATATCTATAGAGTTAAAAATCTTTTACTCACCAGTGAAAATTGTCGGAAGAACCAATGGTTAAATTTCTAGTGGACATATGATGGAATTTAAAGTGTACAGAATCACTGAACTCCTTTTCATCTGAGTAATTCACAAGATCTACCGGGTCGATGTTTTCATCGAACCATGCATCATATTCAATATGGTTTGGTTCAGCAAAATAACCCATATCCAATTAATAGCTTCCAAAAAACTTATAAACGGTACATGTGATACCAAATTAAAATTCTTAATTTTTAGATAATCTATATTTTTAACTTGTTCATAAAGATTAGTTGCTAAAAAGATAGAAGAAATATTTATAAATTCATGTCTCTCGATACAACCATGGTTTCTATCCATCCCCACTTCACAATCAAAGATGGGAAGATGGACCAGTGCATAGCTCTTTTAGAAGAAATTTTGGTATTGACTAAAGGTAATGAACCTGACTGCCTTTTTTAATATCACTACATGCGGGTCAGATAAAGCTTATATAAGAGAGGCATATAAAGATGGTACCGCCGCTTTATTTTATCTCAAAAATATGGGACATATGATTCCCAAGCTTTATGAATTTTCAGATATTACTGCGCAGGCCCAAGGCCCTGCAAAGGGGATTGAACCCTTAAAGGAAATACTTCCAGATGCTGATTTCTATGAAGCAATATCTGGATTCTTCTGATTTAGATTGTATATATTGACAGTTGATCTTTAGGGGCTTTTTAAGCTCCTTTTTTCGTAAAATACAAATAGAATACATTGAGATAACTTTTTATTTATGACAAATTTTGGAGCAGATACCCCTTTTATTCTTTTGGCGAAAATCACGATAAAAGAAGATAAAGTCTCCGAGTATTTAGAACTTGCGGATAAAACAGATAAAGCCGTTGAGGCTGCTGAGCCAGGAATGCTACATCATACTTTTGATCAGGATCCAGAAAATCCTCTGATCTTTGTTTGGTCTGAGGCTTATAAGAACGATGAAGCATTTATCGCTCACTTGGCTAATCCAGCAATTGGTGAATATTTACAAGAGCATCCAAAACTTGCGGATGATTTTACTGTTGAAGTATATGGAACAGTTGGGGATAAGTGTCTCGAAGTAATGAAAGGAACTGGTGTTCCCTTTAAGGTTTTTCAGTCAAAATTAGGTTACAGCAGACTCTAATGAAATATGTTTGACAGTCGATCTACAATAAGGGGCAATTAGCTCCTTTTTTTATGTCAATTGAAACAACTGTTTTAGATTTCAAATTAAGCAATACTTTTGAGGAATATGAAGCTCATATGAATGCTCCTGAACAACAGGCCATGTTTAAAGAGATGGGAGTAAAAACTTTTTATATTGGCAAATCATTGGAAGACCCCAAAAGAGCAACCGTTATGTTTCAAGGACCAGTAAATACTTGTTACGACATCTTTGTTAATCCAGAAACTAAACCAATAGTTGAAGCATCAGGTCATATTTATGAAGGGACAATAATTAACCGCTGGATTTCTGAATAATTTTTAAACGCCTGCTACTTCCACTGCTGGCTATCGCTTTAACTACTACTGTTAATGAAAACCTTTAGCGATAGTATTATTTTATAGACTAATTCAGTTTGATAATGAGTAAATTTCTTGCAAAAAATATAACTTTCTTTCTCCTAGCAATTACATGTTATTTTCTTTTTTCAATTTCAAAAAGTTTAGAAGAAACTTCTCGCTATAATTCTGATTTAAGAGCTTGCGCAAAAATGAAAGCCTTTATTAATAACAAAGAATCATCTGAATTATTTAAACAGAAAGCAGTAGAAGTAACAAAAGTTCCTGTTAAGTTCGTTGGTGAATATTGTAAAAAATTAACTCAACAAAATCTTTTTTAATGTGAGAAAGAGATTTTATAAAACCCTTTATTTTCAAATAATTCCAATATTTATTCTAGGTTTTTCTATTGGAGTTATTTCAATTTGGCCCGGAATTATTTCTGGGAACAGCAGAAAATGTTTTTTAAAGATCCTTAAGGACGGTAGCGATGGCTCTATCAAACTCGAGACTCTCCTATCAATAAATCCTAATTATCTTCTAAAAGTTAAAAATACCAATAGCAAATATTTAAAGATTTTGTTGATTGGGGACTCTTGTTTCCGGAAATTTTAAATAAAACGCTTTCTTCTTGTCATAGTATTATTTTTATTTCCTTTTTCTGCTCAAGCTGGTTTTCCAGAAGGTGAGAATGGATATGATCTAAAAAAAATTGAAGAGTCTTTTAGATTACCTTGTGATGAAATTGGAAATGATGATTGTATTGCAAGAGCATTAGGAGTTGGTGCCTGTACCTGGATATTTGGAATAAACAAAGATAAAGAGCCGGCGGAAGCTTTAAGAATTTAAGATACTGTTTTAATTGCTCTTTTGAAAGGAAATAATCTTGATTTAAAATCAATGCTAGAAAAAGATGGATTAATTAAAACGAACATAAAAAAAGAGGCTACTTGTAGAATTAATTTCTGCAGAGAGGAAACAAAAAAAGCTATCCCAAAGTTAATTAAGAAATTACCAGAGAGTGTTGTATTGAATGAAGAGAGAATAGAAAATTTAACCAGAGTGTTTCCTCTGCAGTATTTAAGTATGTTTGAGCAATGTAGCAAATATAAGCAATGAAACGTTTACTATTGACTCCTATATTCAAACGTTTTAAAAAAAGTGCTTTTTCTCATCACTTAATCAGAATACTTGTTCTGTTTATGATGCTGAAGAAATAAAAAAAAGAACAAGAAGAAGCTATTAGAATGTTTTACCCAAAAAAAAGGGCGATAGCTTCGCCCCAGTCAAAAAGCATGATAATCCCCATTACCCGCCCTTTTTTAAAATCCTAGAACTACATATAGTGTTTGTAAGTTATAAAAATTTGCTATTGGTGGAGTTGTTTGTTTCTAATTAATTTGTCATGATAGAAATCCCCATCACTCAGGCTCGCAAGAGTCTTTTTTTATGTCTAGTTTTGGATCAGACACTCCATTTATGCTTCTTGCAAAACTTAAAGTTAAGGAAGATAAGGTTGCAGAAT
Organism: Prochlorococcus sp. AG-402-K16; assembly: GCA_003216795.1. Lineage (GTDB taxonomy): Bacteria > Cyanobacteriota > Cyanobacteriia > PCC-6307 > Cyanobiaceae > Prochlorococcus_A. Next base: position 13,464 of record QCIH01000022.1, on the reverse strand, counting down.
ACTTAGAAATTGCTGATAAGACAGATAAAGCTGTTGAAGCTGACGAACCAGGAATGCTTCATCATACTTTTGATCAAGATCCTGATGATCCTCTTCGTTTCATATGGTCAGAAGTTTATAAAAATGATGATGGTTTAATAGCTCATTTAGCTAATCCAGCATTAGGTGTTTATCTTGAGGCTCATGCTGAACTAGGAACTGATTTTTCTGTTGAATTTTACGGAACTGTGGGAGGTAAAGTTATTGAAGCTATGAACGGAACAGGAGTTCCATCTAAGATCTTTAAAACAAAATTAGTATAAAGCCGAGTTTAAGGATAAGAGTATTAACTAATTAATTCGATTAAATTATTAATAAGAATCTGAGTGCTAGAGGTAACCATAGACATAGAAGAAGCATTAGTAGAATAGTAATAGCATGGATATTTGGAATATAATGCTCTTTTAAAATTTGTGTTTTCATGATTTATCTCGCCTTCTTAAGTTTGATTTCTCTTCTGATAAGCAATGCTATAACTACAACACACATGTTCATTAGAAATACGTCTAATGGCATTTAATAAAAAAGTCATTACTTAATTAATAGCAAGAATTTTGACCTATGAATCAAGAAATGATTACTAATATTTATTGACTTAATAAAACGAATTTAAAAATTAAATTTATGCTTAAATATCTCAGAACTTTTAACTATTAAATGGCTTATTCAGAAACAAGAATAGTAATAGGTGGTCTAGCCCATGTACCTGTTCTTATCTTTATAGCCAATTTTATAAAAGGTAAGTTTGGGATTAAAACTGAAGAGACAAAAAACACTGTAATTAAAGAAGAGCCTGTTAAAATAATTGAGCTAAAAAATACCGTAGTTAAAGAGGGAAAAGCAGAAACTCTAAAGGAACTTTCCAATAAGCTGGATAATATTGAACGGAAGGCTGATGAAGTTTATGAAAAGGTAAAGAAGAAAAAAAGGGATAAGAAGAAGAAAAAAAAGAATAACTAAATTGAGATCCTATCAAGCATCATTATATCTTGATCTTGGATTGTATCTTTCTTATCTTCATCTTCGGGATCTTTATAAGATTCAATTTCAGCTTGAATTTTTCTATTGTAAACTCCTTTGATATAGACCATTTCTCTTTTGTCTTTGTCCAGAATTGAGAATGGTGCTCTTTTTAAGATCATAACTTTCTCCTAAATAAATCTAATCAGCTCCAGTTCTTATCAGATTCAACAAAGTTTTCCAATGTTTGTTGATTCCTAATTTCTTCTTCAAGAAGTTCTTCTTCTGATCTTTCTTCAATCTCAGGTTTATGATCTTCTTTTAAAGTGGATTTGGTAGACATTTGCTCATGACGACTACAATTATGTTCTAACTAGTCAGGTAGGTTATCCGGCTAATAAATATGTACGGTTTGAGGTACTACCATATACGGATAAAGGATCAACAATTGAATTTAAATATGGGTAAAATGTATTTGAATTTTGATCAATTTTTGCCTTTAAGAATCATTAATAAAGGTAGACCAATGAGCATCAGACTGCCATCAATTAATACAAAAGTATTTAGATTCATTTGTCCATTCCTTTGGGGTTATCCCAATTAAGGGGTATCCCTTTTTTAACTGGTTCTTTTTTCATATCATTCACCTCTTTTCTGATTTTGTTGTAGTAGGACAACTCCTCTGGATCATCAGAACCAAGACCATAATTCATGGTCGCTGCAAGATAAATTCTATGCATTCGGTATGACGATAATGGCATTACTGAAGACAATCTTTATTAAATATATATGAATTTAAGGCAAAATGCTGACCTCTGAGATCCCAGTTATAGGAGGGATAAATGCAAAACTGGCCTACTAGAGCGAGGTTTGTGCAAGATATTCTGCGTTTTACTCCAGTGCAAGTGATAAGCAAGCTGAAAGTAACGAGATAATTACTGCTAAGAAAGTCAAAGTCCCAGTAAAACTTGTTGATGCTTACTGCCAAAGAATTGTTGATTTCTAAAAACTTCTTAAAAAATAAGGAATATAATTTTGTAATTTTAGGAGATTTTAGGCACTCAACAGACCACTGCTTTGCTTAAGAAGTTGAAGAGCGCTTCAATATAATGACAGATAAAATGGTGATTTTTGCATAAATAATTATTTTAAAAATTTATCAAGCTATAAAAATTTTAAATAATAAAGAACATAAAAATTATGAAAAAAGTAAAATGCTTATTTTTTATAGATGGTTCAAAATTAAATTATTTAAATAAGAAATTTAATCATTATGATTTAAATTTATTTCATGAAGTAAAGAATAATAAGACCTGGAATAATAATAAAAAACTGTGGAAGAAAATTTAGAATTATTGCTTTTTCTCCAGACTTAATTCCCCAATAAACCCAACCTGCAGCGCCAAGCATTTGAAGCAAACTATTCCATGGAGTCCAACCCATTACATGAAAAACCATCGCTATTATTATTGTGCAAGCACTAAACCATTTAATTCTTTGTACCACAAGCGAGAATTTAGTTGATTTCACTCATAGTCCCATAAAGTATTGATTTATACCAAATTCATTGGTTACACAAAAAAGTAATAAATGAATTTTTGTTCCTCCATTAAAAAAAGTTTTTTTACTATTAATTATTAAAAACATAAAGTAGTTGCTTGATAAATTGTTCTGTTGCCCCTGAGAACGCTCTTCCTTGAAGTTTAAGTAGATGTATTTGTCCTTGATGAGATTTTGAAAGATTAATAGGGACAGTTGAAATTGATCTATCAAGCGATTGTTTTGGTACGTCTATTTCTACTTCAAAGGAAATAGCATTTTTCTTTCTTGATACAAAATTATGAAGGAAAATATAGCTTTCAGCCTCTACAGTTGGATTTAAATCTAAAGATTCCTCTGCTGCGGCTATTTCAAGAATTTCTCTAACAGCATAAGGGGAGGGGGGAAGAGCTAAAGGATATTTCAGGCAATCTGCTAAATTTATACTCTTGAATTTTGAAAGAGGATGTTCTGGAGACATGACAGCCTGTATTGGCTGACTAATGGTCGAGATGGTTTCAATGTAATTTGAACGGACAGGTTCAAAAATAAGTGCTAAATCACTTTTAAAATCTCTCAAATATGAAATCGCCTTTTCACCATCACCGACATTTATATTAAATTTGATATCTGGCAACTTGTCCTGAAATTGGTCTATTTGGGTTGGTAAAAAATACGGTAATAAAGCTTGACTACAAATAATTGAAATTTGACCTCTCTTTAAACCTGAAAAATCAGCTAATTGCGACTTTAAATTATTGATTTCACTTAATTGAGATCTAAATAAAGTGACTATTATTTCACCAGCCTGATTTAATCTCATGCCGTTCCCGATTCTCTCAAATATTTTTACCTTTAACTCATCCTCAAGCGCTAATAATCTTCTGTTTAGTGCTGATGGAGTTATCGAAAATTCAGTTGCAGCTTTACGGATGGAACCAGTTCTTGCTATGGCATCTACGTATGAATAAATTTGAAGATTTTTCATTTTTTAATGAGAAATTTTTAGGTTTTTAAACTCAACTTTTGAATTAATTTTCAAAGAAAAATTTAATTTTTCGAGAAAAGGATTCCTAAATATAAATAGAGTGATGAGTTTTTTGCATTATAGTCAAGTTTTTAATTCGTTTTTCGTATAACTGAATACAGTCAAAGTTTTTAATTCTTTTTAATTTGTGATCAATGTATATTACTTAATGGATCAAAATTTTTCAGAATTTGAGCAGAAAATTCTAAATGGTATAACTGAAGAAAGGTGGCTTGAATTGGCTGCAGAATTAATAAAAGCAGGACAACCAAGAGCTTGTGATCCACTTGATCCTGACTTGCCTGGAGGAGAAGAAGAAGCAATTGCGATGCTTATTTCAGGTAAATTAGAAGCATTAGGAATGGATGTTAAAAGATACGAAAGTGTTCCCCATCGACCAAATGTTGTTGGGATTTTAAAAGGTGAAGGGAAGGGCCCTGTTTTAATGATGAATGACCATATGGATACGTACCCAGTTGTAGAACCTCATAAGTGGAATAAAACTAATTACAAACCATTTGAGGCTTCAAGAGATGGAGACCTTTTATATGCTAGGGGATCTTCTGATACAAGGGGAAACCTAGCTTGTACTATTCTTGCTGCTCAAGCATTAGTTGAAAATGGGATCAAGTTAAAAGGCGATCTAATGTATTGCTTTTGCGTAGATGAAGAGAGAGATGGAACTCATGGATCAATATATCTAACTAAAGAGATAGGAATTAAAGCTGATTATTCAATTACTGCAGAACCAACTGCTTATGGTGGTGATGCTACTAAAGGTGATTGGGGTATGAATTTGTCTATAGCCAATGGAGGGCATTGTCTTATCGAGGTAACAATCGAGGGAGACAAAGCTCATATTTGGCGTCCTGATACAAGTAATAATGCAATTGTTGAAGCTGCTCAGTTAATTTCATATTTAGAAAAAATGCCTTTTACTCATGAAATAACCGATTTCATGGGTCATACCCCTCCTTGCACAACAATTGTTCGTATAAGAGGAGGCTTACCTGGGGAGATGCAGTTCTCCCCTGATTCTTGCACAATAACTCTGGCCGTTGTGGGAATTGTTCCTGGGATGAATCTTGAAAGCATAATCCTCGATATAGAAAATGAAGTTAAGTCTTTTGTGGGAGATAGAAAAGATATCACTTACAAAATAAATCAAGTAAAAGATTCATTATTTGTTCCTGCCACTGATCCAGTTCCTTTAAATGAAGAACCTTGTTTATCAATCAATAAGGTTTATTCGAAATTTATGGGTGAAGAAGCTATCCCAAATAGAAAAAATGCGTTTAACGACACAATTAGATTTAGAGAAGTTGGAATTAATGCAGTTACTTTTGGTCCTGGAGAGGATGGTTGGGCTCCAGATAATGAGAGTATCTCTATAACTAAAGCTGTTATTGCTGCAAAAATGTATGCTTTGACGATTATTGAAATTTTAGGAATTGAAGAAGGTTTATAAAAATAATGAATAATAATCAAATAAAAAATAAAAGAAATATCAAAAGATTCATTCCTACTTTTATGCGCAAAAAAACTTTTGCGTATTCAATGTTAACTGTAAATATTTTATTTATTACATGGGTAGTAGTTACTGAAACCGGACTGGCTGATGAACTTTTTCTCCCAGGACCTTTAAAAATTTGGCAATCTTTTATAGAAGTCTCAACTGAAGGTTACCAAGGAAATACATTATTTGTTCATGTATTTACAAGCGTAAATAGGATATTAGCTGCATTCATTATGGCTTGCATTGTAGGTATTCCAATGGGCGTTTTAATGGGGGCATCAAAAATAGCTAGAGCCCTATTAAATCCTTTAATAGAGTTTTATAGACCATTGCCTCCTCTAGGTTTATATACACTTTTGGTAATGTGGCTAGGTATTGGAGAAGAATCAAAACTTGCGCTTCTATTTTTAGCAGCATTGCCAGGACTGATAATAGCTACTATACAAGCAGTTCAAAATATTGATCCTGTTTACCTAAGAGTCGCTAAAGGTTTAGGCGCATCAAAAAAAACAATACTTTTCAATGTTTATCTTCCAGCAGCTGGTCCAACAATACTTGCAGGAATGAGAATATCACTAGGCTTTACTTATACAGTCTTAGTAGCTGCTGAAATTGTTGCGGCATCTGCAGGAATTGGTTGGATGATTTGGGATGCAGCAAAGTTTTTGTTATCAGATGTTGTGATTATGGGATTAATTGTTTTAGGCCTAACAGGAATTGGTCTTGATATATTTATGCGATTTATCGGAAGAATTTTGATGCCTTGGACCCGATATCTCGGGCCCTAGGCTTCAATTATCAAGCCAAAGTCCATTTGTCGGACAAAAAACAACCTTTATCCTTAAAGATTTTTATCAAAAAAAAAAAATGAAAAACATTTTGAATAAAGTGTCCAAAACTCTTTTTGGATCACTTTCTGCAATGACACTTCTAATGATGACTTTTCCCATTGAAGCATTTGCAAAACCAAAAAAAATTACAGTGGGTTATTTAAACTTAGTAAATGCTCAGCTGGTTACAAAGAATTTAGGTCTTATTCAAAAAGAAATGCCTGGTGTAGAAGTTGAGCATATCAAAGTTGGTGGTGGAGGGGACATGTTAAGAGCTATCGCCGCAAAACAAGTGGATTTTGGAGGTTTAGGTAATCCTCCCACTGCAATTGGAGTTACAAGAAAACTACCAATTGACGGAATCATGGTTCTAAATATGCTTGATTTTGTAGAAGCAATGGTTGTCAGAACTGATGCAAATATAAAATCTTTCAAGGACTTAAAAGGAAAAACTGTTGCAGCTCCTTTTGGTTCCACAACTCATTACCTTTTACTGCAAGCTCTTGCTGATGAAGGAATTGATCCATCATCGATGACAATTTTAGATTTAAGACCAAATGATATTGCAGCGGCTTGGGCGAGAGGGGATCTTGATGCAGCTTGGTTTTGGGAGCCTAACTTAGATAAAGCTGTAAAAAGAGGAGGTAACATTTTTATGACTTCTGGAATTATGGAAAAAAGAGGTTATCCGACTTGGGACGTTGGAGTTGTAATGAAGTCATTCGCCAAAAAATATCCAGAATATGTTGAAAAGTTTGTTAAAGCTGAATGCGCAGGTATTGATTTCTGGATCAATAATCCTGCAAAAACGGCAAAAATAATTGCTGAAGAATTATCTTTGGATTTGGAGGATGCCACTCGAATGATGAAAGGTACCGAAATGGTTCCTTGCAAAAAACAGTTAACTTCTCAATATATGGGTACATCTGATGATATCGGAGGTTTTGCAGACACACTTGTAAAAACATCTAAGTTTCTTGTCTCCCAGAAACGTTTACCCAAACAACTTAAAAGGAAGGATTACGAAAAATTCCTTGATCCATCTTATTTAGAAAAAGTTGTGGATTAACATTTAATTCATAAAAAAAGGGGGATAAAACCCTCTTTTTTTAATACCCCATATTCACATTAGTAAATTTAATTATTTTGAAAAATAAATTTAATTTAAACTCGATCAGAGATTCATATGATGATTCTAGTTTGAGTCCACCTGATCTTATAAATGAATGTTACGAAAGAATTGAAAAAGACTCTAAGGACAAAATATGGATTTCTCTTAGGAAAAGATCAGAGGCTATCAAAATTGCAGAATTAGTATCAACATCATCACGAAAGAATAAACCATTATGGGGAATTCCTTTTTCTGTAAAAGATAATATTGATGTTGAGGGTCTCGCCACTACAGCAGCATGCCCAAAATTTTCATACTTTCCAGAGAAATCTTCTCCAGTAGTGCAAGCTTTGGAAAATGCTGGAGCAATTTGCCTTGGTAAAACAAATCTCGATCAGTTTGCAACTGGATTAAATGGTACTCGATCGCCTTATGGAGTGTGTACCTCAGTTTTTAATGATGAATATATATCTGGTGGTTCTAGTTCGGGCTCTGCTCTTTCAGTTGCTAAAAAACAAGTTTGTTTCTCTATTGGAACTGATACAGGTGGATCAGGGCGAATTCCCGCCGCTATGAATAATATTATTGGACTAAAGCCTACTAAAGGAATTTTAAGTATTAAGGGTTTTGTTCCTTGTTGCCCCAGTCTTGATTGCCCATCTGTATTTGCTTTGTCGGTAAAAGATGCCCTAGAAATAGCGCATATTGCTTTTTCTGATTCAAAAAAAGATGAAACTTTAAGATATGACTTCCAAAGAGGAAATTTTCAAATTCAGAAAATTCAGGAAAGAATTAAAATAAGAGTCCCTGAAGATAAACAAAGAAATTTCTTTGGCAATAAAGAGGCAAGAAAATTATACGAAAATTTACTAGAGAAACTTCGAGAAGATGATATTGAGATTATTACGATAGATTTCTCGATGTTTTTGGAGGCAGGCAGAATGTTATTTGATGGTCCTTGGGTAGCTGAAAGATACTCCTCTCTGTATAAGTTTCTTATAAAAAATAAAAATGCTGTTTTAGATACAACCTTAAAAATTCTAGAAAATGGTCAAAAGTGGAGTGGTAAGGATGTTTTTGAAGCTCAAGAGAGAGTTAAAGAAATACAACATTTTTTAGAATCAGAACTAGGTTTCAATGAATTTCTAATGACTCCCACAGTGGGTTCATTATGTAAAATTTCTGATCTTAAAAAAGATCCTATTGGTTCAAATAGCAACTTAGGATACTATTCATATTTTGCAAATATTTTAGATTTAAGTGGAATTTCAATACCAGCTGCTTTCTATGAAAATGGCATGCCATTTGGTGTAACTATTTTTGGTAAGGCTTTTGAAGATTCGAAAGTTGGCTTTGTTGCTGAAACTCTTCTAAAAAATTTTCCTGTTCATCAGGAATAGATTCTTAAACTAAATTTTCTACAATGAATCAAAACGTACTCACAAGAACAAAAGGTAAAGTAGTAATTGATAATATCTCAATAAGCTATTCTTCTCGCAATGAGCAAATTTATGCCTTAAAAGATATCTCTGCAACAATTAATCCCGGAGAATTTGTCTGCATATTGGGTCCTTCTGGATGCGGTAAGTCTTCACTATTAAATGGTATCGCGGGATTCGTAAATCCATCTAATGGAAAAATTTCTCTAGATAATAAGGAAATAAATAAACCAAGTCCTGAAATGGGGATGGTGTTTCAACAATATTCTTTATATCCTTGGAAAACAGTAAAAGAGAATATTTCATTTGGCCCTAGTATCAATAAAAAGGGGGATGAGTCTCCAGAAGAAATAGCTGCAAAATTTTTAGATATGATTGGCCTTTCAAAATATGCAAATCATTATCCAAATGAATTATCTGGAGGAATGCAACAAAGAGTTGGAATTGCAAGAGCATTAGCAAATTATCCCGATGTTTTATTAATGGATGAACCCTTTGGAGCACTTGACTCTCAAACAAGAATTATTATGCAGGAAAATCTTCTGAAAATCTGGAGAGAATTTAAGATAACTGTTGTTTTCGTAACTCATGATATTGATGAGGCTGTTTTTTTGGCTGATAGAATTTTATTAATGAGTACGCTCCCTGGAAAAATTAAAAGAGATTTAAAAATTGATCTTCCTCGACCAAGGGATAAAGAAACAACAGATTCAAAAAGATTTATAGAATTGAGACAAATTTGCCATAGCTTAATTAGAGAGGAGAGTATAAAAGCATTTGAGAAACAAAACCAATAAAAAATTTAAAAATTAAATTTAGAATTAAATCCTTAAAAGATTAATAGGGAAATAATTTCTAAATAACTATGAATTTTTTTTATAGTAATTTTGCTTATAAACAAGAATTATAAGCGTATGAATTCTGTGTATCATAAGTAACTTTTTTGTATAAGAAATTTGATTATTCAATATGTATGTATTTACAAAGTTTTTATTATGAAGACTTATCATCCAAATAAAAATTTATCCAAAAGATTTAATTACAAAAGGGGTAAATTTTGGAAACTAATAATTGCACTTTCCTTCGCAACATCTTTTCTAAGTCCTCAGGCTAATGCATTTCCATTCGGGAAAAAATCAGGAAAAGCGGTTTGCTCCAAAATTCATGTTGGAACGCAAGATCAAGTTATTAATACAGCAGTGGGGGGAGCTGTTGTTAGAGAATTAGAAATCTTTAAGGATAATCTTCCGACTGATGGAGAATACAAAGGCTTAAAGTATGATCTGGAATGGTCAAGTTATACCTCTGGACCTCCAATTACAAATAAAATGATTGCGAATCAAATACAAATTGGTTTGATGGGAGATTTCCCTGCAGTTATCAATTTAATAAAAGGAAGAGAGGGTAGTGGTAAGGCTAAGACTGTTTACATAGGAACATTGGCTTACAGCCCTAATGGGGCTGGGAATGCAGTTGTCGTTCCAATAAATAGTTCTGCTACTAAATTGACAGATTTAAAGGGTGGGATTGTATCTGTTCCATTTGGCTCTGCTGCTCATGGCATGGTACTAAAAGCGTTAAGTGATGCCGGTCTCGATACCAAAAGGGATGTTACTTTAATTAGTCAGGCCCCTGCTGTTGGAGGATCTGCTTTACAGAAAAATCAGATTGCGGCTCATGCTGATTTTGTTCCATTTGGAGAATTATTCCCCTTTAAAGGTTATGCTAAGAAAATTTTTGATGGAGCCCAAACAGGTGTCCCCACTTTACATGGAATAACTGTAAGGGAAGATTTCGCAAAGCAATGTCCTGAAGTTGTAACAGCTTTTATGAAGTCGGTAATTCAAGCAAATAATAAATTTCAAAAGACTCCAGAAAAGTTATCTGCGAGTATTGAAGAGTGGTCAGGCATAGATAAAGAAGTTGTTTATATGTTCTTAGGACCATCTGGACTACAACCTCTTACTCCTGAGATAAAAGAAGTTCAGTTACTTGCTTTGGAAAATAGCATTGCAGTATTAAAAGATCTTGGAAAAATTCAAGATAAATCAATACAGCCAAGTAATGTGAGAGATTGGATCGATGACTCTTTCCTAGAGGCGGCAGTCTCTGAATTAGGAACATCTGTTGATGAGCAAAGCGAAAAAGGTGCTTCTTATGTCATTACAGGGAAAGATTCATATGACTCTTCCACAATAGAAAATCCAAAAATGGCAGCCCAAATTTGGTTTGAAGGACAAAAGAAAGTTAAGAACTTTGCCTCGACTAAAAATATGCTTTTAGCATTGAACGGCAAATTTAAATCAAAGACTCCAAGCGTCCTTTTTGTTCACGACAGATTCCAGGGATGGAAGTTATTTGCTACGAATGCATTTTATGTTGATGAAGATGGAATGATTAGTTCTTTCCTATTGAAGTCAGATGCAGACAAATTTGCAGAGTCAGTTAATTCTGAAGTCTTAGATTTCAAAACTCTTTCTAAAAAATATAGTTGAGTAAATTTACTTTTACTAAAACCTGAAAAAAATCAATAAACATCTCCAAATTTGGAGATGTTTTCTTAAATTAATATGACTTCAACTAACGTTTCTTCAAAATCAAATTTTTATTTTAAATCATTTAAAAAAGAGCGATTAATGTTATGGGAATTAATTCGAATTAATTCAAAAACCTACACTAGAAAATTAATATCAATAATACTGTTTTTCTTATTATGGGAATTTTTATGTTGGATCGATTTTAATTTCATAATAAATTTTGTTTTCGTTCCTACACCTGTTGAAGTTATAAATGCTTTCATTCAATTCATTAATGATTCTCCATGGGTTCATTTCAAAGCAAGTATTCTTAGAGTTATTGGAGGTTTTATTTCTGGTTCAATATTAGGAATTTTTGTTGGATTACTAATTGGATCATCCAAGATATTAGAAGATCTTTTAGCAACTCCTTTAGAATTGTTGAGACCAATCCCTGCCGTAGCTTGGATACCATTAGCAATCTTAATGTTTCCTGATGCCGAATCAGGAATGTATTATATAACTTTTGTTGGAGCTTTTTATCCGATACTTATAAGTACTCAAAAGGCAGTAGAGAATTCTTTATCTGATCGTTTGATGATTAGAGTTGGTCAATCATTAGGAGCTAATTCTTTTCAATTATTTAAAGACATAATAGTACCAAGTTCATTACCAGGAATTAGTGCTGGTTTGGTTATTGGTATGGGTAATGCATGGTTTTGTTTAGTTACAGCTGAAATCATTGCTGGAAGATTTGGTATTGGATACAAAACGTGGGAATCTTATGTTATTTCAGAATATCCGCCCATAGTTATGGGGATGGTACTTATTGGATTAATGGGTGCCTTTTCTTCATTTATTGTTCTAAAAATAACTGATTCTTTCATGCCTTGGAGAACTATTTCAAAGGATGGGATTTGACATGATTAAAAAATCAAAAATCGAAGAAAATTATGTTTTGGTAGATAACGTTATCAAAACATTTAAAACAAACAATAAAAAAAAGATCATACTCTCAAATGTAAACTTTCAAATCAGCAAAGGAGAGTTTACATGTATTCTTGGACCATCTGGTTGTGGTAAATCGACGTTATTAGACTTGTTGGCTGGTTTTACAAAGCCAGATGAAGGATTGATTTCTGTAAGTGATGAAGTTGTTCGGAAACCTGGCCCAGAAAGAGGGTTTGTTTTTCAGAAAAATTCCTTAATTCCTTGGCAAACTTTAGAGCAAAATGTAGGTTATGGACTGAAACTTCAAAAGTTTAACAGTAAAGATATTGAAGAAAAAGTTACTAAATATTTAAAACTTGTGGGTTTGGAAAAATATCGAAAAGCTTATCCAAATCAATTGTCTGGTGGTATGCAGCAAAGGGGAAGCATCATAAGAGCATTAATAACTAATCCAAAAATAATTTTAATGGATGAACCTTTTGGAGCTGTTGATGCTCAAACAAGGAGTTTGTTGCAAGAAATGTTACTAAAGATTTGGAGGGAGTTTGAGACAACAGTCGTATTTGTAACTCATGATGTTGATGAAGCAATTTTGTTAGCAGATAGAGTAATAATCATGGGAGTAAACCCTGGTCACATTAGAGAAATTATCCCAATTAATATTCCAAGGCCTAGAAGTTTAGATTCATCTTTTCTTGAAGAATTTCAGAAAGTAAAAATAAAAATTCTTAATTTAATTAAAGAAGAAACATTGAAATTAATGCAATGATATGTTTTCTCATAATTCTTGCTATCAACATAATTACATTCTCAACGCCATTTGATAAACTTTCTTCCTTAATTTTCTTAGATCCAATTGTTCTTGCTTTTTTTGTTGGTCAGGTAGCAAGGATTATTAAAATTCAAAGTAATCTTTTTTATCAAGAAATTCCTTATGAGAAATTATTGTCAATTGCAATAATTATTATGGGGAGCCAAATTCTATTAAGTAAAATACAGCTTCTAAATCCTATGATGATCTTTTGGATTGTTGTTTGTATTCTTGGAACTTATTACATAAGTATTATCTTTTCAAAAATATTGGGCATTAAAAAACCTATTGCACTTTTGCTAATAGCTGGCAATTGTATATGTGGTCCAGTTGCAATAACATTTGCCTCAAAGGTTATTAAATCAAATAAAAATGATATTTCAACAGCTTTATGGATCAATACTTTTTCAGGTTTTATTCTTGTAATTATTCTTCCCATATTAGGCAAACTACTCGAAATAAGTCCATATAACTTTGGACTATGGGCTGGATCATCAATCCAGTCTACTGCGCAAGTTATTAGCAGTGCTGCAATTTATTCCGAAAATTCTCTTGAAACGGCAATTATTATTAAATCTTTGAGGATATTATTTCTGACGCCATTTTTGGTCCTTTTATCATTTAATTATAATTATCGTGAAGATATCTCTAAGAATAAATTTACTTTAGGCGAAAGCGCAATTCCCTCTTTTTTATTAAAATTTTTAATTGTAATTGCGATAGCG
>QCIH01000021.1 GCA_003216795.1 Prochlorococcus sp. AG-402-K16 | reverse complement strand
GATTTTCAAGAGCAAGTTGTACGCATTTTACAGAGTCTTTTATATGTATAAATGCTCTTGTTTGCCCGCCTGTCCCATGTACACTTAATGGATATCCAATTGCAGCTTGCATTAGAAATCTGTTTAAAACAGTTCCATAATCTCCGTCATAGTCAAATCGGTTTGTCAATCTAGGATCTTTTAAAGTTGCTTCTGTATTTGTTCCCCAAACAATGCCTTGATGTAAATCAGTAATCCTTACAAGATCATTTTTGTTGTAGTAAAGAAATAATAATTGATCTAAGGTTTTAGTCATATGGTAAACACTACCTGGACTTGCGGGGTGTAATATTTCTTCTTCAAATCGGCTTCCATCTGGTTGTGGAACTTCAACTTTTAGATAACCTTCTGGAATTGTTGCACCTCTATGTGATCCATATCCATAGACTCCCATTGTTCCTAAATGAACAACATGAATATCTAAATTGCTCTCTACTATTGCGGCAAGAAGGTTATGGGTGCCATTAACATTATTATCCACTGTATATCTTTTGGTGAAACTGGATTTCATCGAGTAAGGTGCTGCTCTTTGTTCTGCAAAATGGATCACGGAATCTGGTTTTTCATCAATTAGCAAATTGAGCAATTTTTGATATTGTTTAGAGATATCCATATTAAGAAATCTCATAGGCTTACCTCCAATCTCTTCCCATGCAGAAAGTCGTTCTGTTATCGAAGCAATTGGAGTTAAAGATTCTACCTCTAGGTCAATATCAATTTTTCTACGACTTAAATTGTCGACAATAATAACATCATGCTTTTGCTCTGCTAAATTCACCGCACAAGGCCAACCGCAAAAACCATCTCCACCTAGAACAATAACTTTCACTCAGAACTCCAGAATTAAAAGATTCATAATATATTTATTAAATTACTACAGTGTGCTTCCACTTTGCGAAAAAACATTGTAAATAGTTTCAAATCTTCTTTCTTAATACGATAAATAAAAGCAAATAATAAATTTTACTTTCTTTTTAAACTTTCCTAAATAAAAAGAATTAGATAGATATGTTTTTTTCCGGTGAACTTGCTACTGCAAAGTCTTGTTTTGTAATTCTTCCTGCCAGAAAAGCTTGCCTGCCAGCTTTCACACTATAATTTATCGCTTGAGCCATTAGAGGAGGATTTGCAGCTTGTGCTATTGCACTATTGATTAAGACACCATCAGCTCCAATTTCCATAGCTTGAGAAGCTTCACTAGGCACTCCAATTCCTGCGTCAATTATTACTGGCACTTTTGCATTCTCAATAATTATCCTTATATTTGATAAATTTAACAAACCTTGCCCGGAGCCTATGGGGGAGCCCAATGGCATTACAGTTGCACAACCTATTTCTTCTAGTCTTTTTGCAAGAATAGGATCTGCATTGATATAAGGAAGCACAGCGAAACCCTTTTTTATTAAAATTTCGGCTGCTTTAAGAGTTTCTATTGGATCTGGTAGCAAATACTTTTTGTCAGGAATAACTTCTAACTTCACAAAATTATTTTCTTCTTGACCAGATAATTTTGCAAGTTCTCTACCTAAAATTGCTATTCTGACTGCTTCTTCGGAATTAACACAACCAGCTGTATTAGGAAGCATCCAGTATTTTTCCCAGTTGATCTTTTCGAGTAAATTTTCTCCGGTCTGATTATTTTTAATCCTTCTAACAGCGACGGTTATAATTTCCGTTTCAGAATTTGACAAACTTTCCACCATATCTTGAGTAGATTTGTATTTGCCAGTGCCAACCATTAATCTACTGGAAAATTGTTTTCCACCAATTAGTAAAGAAGAAGAATTTTCCATATTTAGAATCCCTTATCTTTAATACCTTTATAAGGTTTATAATTGTTTCTTTTTTCTAACTCCTTACTTTTTTTAATTGCTGTTTTGTTTTTTGGATCTATCACCAAAACCTTTTGATAAGTTTCATATGCCAAGTCGTACTCAAGTAAACGCTGTTGTGCTGATGCGAGGTTATTTAGGGCTATAGGATATTCTGGAAGTGATTTTATTGCAGAGTTATAGTGTTTAATTGCTTTTTTAAATTCATTTTGAGCAGCATAAGAAAATCCTAAAGCATTATTTATTATCGCTTTGGCTTCATCAGGTTCATTTTCATAATTTTCAATTGCTTTTAAAAAAGTTTTAGTAGCTTCAGAATATAATCTTTTTTTTATCTGAATTGACCCAAATTCATATAATTCTGTAGCTTGAGTGAGAGAATCTAACCCTTTTTGCTCGAATTTTACTAAATTTAACTCTTCACTTCTTGTTTTTAGAAATTGTCTGAATACAAAAATAGAAATTATTATTAATACAACAAAAAGAATTATTAAATAAGATTGCAAGGAAGATATTTCCATTATTTATATTTATTTTTCTAGATTATATATTCTTTTTTCTACTTATCTAATGGAAGAAACAATTTTTTCAAAACACTTAGGATCGTTTAAGGCTAATTGAGCAAGCATTTTTCTATTTATAATAATTTCTGAATTTTTCATGCCATTTATCAACTTGCTATAGTTTGTTCCATTTATCCTGGCAGATGCGTTGATTCTAGAAATCCAAAGTCTTCTAAAATCTCTTTTTCTTCTTCTTCTATCCCTATAGGCATTACAAAGAGCTTTCATCACTCTTTGATTTGCTGTCCTAAAAAGATTTTTGTTGCCGCCTCTAAAACCTTTTGCAAGATTTAAGATTTTGTTTCTTCTTTTTCTGGCTATGTTGCCTCTTTTAACGCGTGCCATGAATATCTAATAAAAATTGGTTAAAGATTTATGCGTATGGAACCATTAATCTTACATTATCAGCATCTCTTTCATCAACTACTGCTTTTGTTGATAGATGTCTTTTTAATTTTGAGCTTTTATGATCAAGTAAATGATTATGGAAAGCTCTTCTTCTCATGAATTTACCCGTCGCAGTAGCTTTAAATCTTTTGGCAGCAGATTTACGAGTTTTTAATTTAGACATTTAAGTCAAATGTGTTTAATTAGGATAATCTAAACCTTTATATGCATTGGTGCAAATTAAAGTTTTTAATTGATTAAGAAAGTTCTAATTTATGAAACTTAAATTTGCCTTTTTATACTTATTTTTAGGATGTATTTCTCTCTTTTTAATAAACATTAAATTTATTTCAAATGTCAAAGGAGAAGAATTACAAAAGGTCGAACTCAATAATGAAATTAAAAAAGGAAAATTTTTAATTGGTTTAAAGCAATATTTAGGCGGGGAGAATGACAGTTTTTCAAAAAAAAAGAATATCAATTTTATCACTGATAAAGGTTTTTTAAATCTGATATCGTCCAACGGTATTAAACATAAAGCAAAAGAGATTAATATTAATTGGATGGATATACCCATCAAAAATCCAAAAACAATCGAAAGAATTGTTTTTGGTCCTTTTGCTAGCTATGAATCAGCAAAAAAACAAGCAGAGAAACTTAAAGATAAAGGCTTTAAGACGACTGTTGCCTACCCTAAAAATTGGGAAGTATGGATTCCATTTGAAGATGATCTTCCAGAGTTTGAATTAAAAAATAAGATTTCTAGAAAAATAAAAAATTTTCAAATTACTCCTGTTCTTAGAAGTGAATATAGTCTTATGAAACTCGAAGGACCTATATATATTTATGCTCAAGAGGACATAACAATAAATGGTGTCAATTTTGGCAAAAATTTTTATTTATTAAAAGATTTATATGGAACTTGGACATTAGTGCAAAAAATTGAATTTGATGATTATTTGGCAGGTGTTTTGCCATATGAAATTGGACCGAATTCTCCTTTAGAAGCACTTAAAGCTCAAGCAGTTATTGCAAGAACTTGGGGAATCTTTAATTCTGATAGATTTAATATGGACAAATATCATTTATGTATCACCACTCAATGTCAAGTTTATAAACCTCCTAAAATTACAAATAAAAACGTGAAGAAAGCTATAGAAGCAACTTCAAATTTAATTCTCACTTATAGAAATCAACCAATTAATGCTTTTTACCATGGTTCTAATGGGGGCGTATCTGCTACTGCAGGCGAGTCTTGGCAAATTCAAGATTATTCTTATTTCAATTCGAACATTGATGGTTCTAAATTATTAAATAAAATTTTTAAACTTCCAATTACAAATGAATCTGATTTATCTAATTTTTTAGATATTGATAAAGAACAGTTTTATGGGAGTAATCATTCTCGTTTTCGATGGAATAAGAAAATTTCTAGTCTTGAAATTAAAGAAAAGTTAATTAAAAACAAACTTATAAATATTAATGACGATGTTTTGGATATAAATTCTATTGAACGTGGGTCGAGTGGCAGAGTGACAAAATTGGAAATACGAACGGACAAAGTTAATAAATCTATTGTTCTAGTTAAAGATGATATTCGACGGGTATTAAATTTTATACCTAGTAATTTGTTTACTATTAATAAATTAAGTGATGATTTATGGCTTTTGAGAGGAGGAGGCTTCGGTCATGGTGTAGGTTTATCTCAGTCAGGAGCGATTGAAATGGCTAAATTAGGATTTTCTTATGAACAAATATTGAATCATTACTATAGAAAAGCAAAACTGAAAAAATTTGAGATATTGTCTCAATGAAAATTAAGTAATTAAAATTTACTTTTATGAGTAAGGGTTTTTATAAAAATCGAAGATTGAAGTCGTTTATATTTCTTAGTGCTTGTTTTTTTATAGCCTTTATTCCTCATGCATTCAATATCGAAAATTTCTTTTACTTTATATTGACTCTCTCTTTTGTGATTGTTTCTTACGGTTTAATAGTTATTTCTAGAAATGTCAAAAGGAACAACGTTGTAAATATTGTAAGCAGAAGAATTAGTAATAAAGAGTTACCTGTGCTTGATATTTTAGTCGCTGCTAGAGATGAAGAGAATGTCATAGCACGATTAGTTGAAAGATTATTTAGTTTGGATTATCCAACAAATAAATTAAAAATTTACATAATCGATGATGGTAGCTCTGATAAGACGCCTTTAATTTTAGATCGATTAGCTAGACAATATGACAAGCTAAAAGTAATAAGTCGTTCTCCAAATGCAGGAGGAGGAAAGTCAGGAGCTTTGAATTATGCCTTGAAGTTTACTCATGGTGAATGGTTATTAGTTTTGGATGCTGATGCTGAATTAAAACAAGATTCTTTGATAAGGTTATTTAGTTTTGTAGAAGAGGGTGATTGGTCTGCAGTTCAACTAAGAAAATCAGTAACAAATGTAAGTAAGAATTTTTTAACTTCTTGTCAGTCAATGGAAATGGCTATGGACGCAATCTTTCAATATGGAAGATTATCAGTTGCTGGAGTTTCTGAATTAAGGGGAAATGGCCAATTAATTAAGAAAGAAACATTATTGGCATGTGGTTCTTTTAATGAAGATACAGTTACAGATGATCTTGATTTGAGTTTAAGATTACTATTATCAAAATCTAGAATTGGAATCTTGTGGGATCCTCCAGTTATGGAGGAAGCAGTTGAGAATTTAAATGCTTTATTAGCGCAAAGGCAAAGATGGGCAGAGGGGGGTTTGCAAAGATTTTTTGATTATGGAGATCAATTATTTACTAATAAAATTGATTATTTGCAAAAATTTGATTTAACTTACTTCTTCATCTTGCAATATGCACTACCAATAATTTCTATTTTTGATTTATTTTTCAGTATTGCTTTGTTAGATTCACCAATTTACTGGCCTATTTCATTTACAGCTTTTATGTTATCTGGAATTGCGTTTTGGTACGGTTCTTCTTGTAAAAGCGAAGTGCCAGTATTGCAAAAAAGCAATTTTTTGATGGTATTTGTCTCGGTTTTTTATTTATCACATTGGTTTTTAGTAATCCCTTGGGTAACAATAAAGATGTCTATTTTCCCAAAAAAGATACTTTGGCGCAAAACTATTCACACTGGAGTTTAATTTATTCATCAAGGTCTATAATTTCTCCATTAAAAAAATTTGCTAAGTTTTTTGAGCTATCATCATAAGTCTCCTCGTTAGATATTTTTGGTGATGAATTAGTTTTTGGTTCTATTTTTTTTAATGGTCGAAAATTATTTACTTCATTTTGGGTCATTTCTGGAGTATTTGTTGGGATACTTTTATTTATATTTTTGGTTGAGAAATTAAGTATTATTTGATCACCAAATATCTTCTTTACAGTATTTTCAATTATAATTTTTCTGCTTTTAATCATATTTTCCCAGTTTGGAGATAATGCAATTGTTATTTTCTCCGAATCAAAACTTTCTAGTTCAGCTTGTTGTGAAAGTAACATTCTTGTAGATGGTAACTCTACTTTAGAAAGAATTAATTCCCATTTATCTTTTAAATTATTTGATCCAGGATTATTTTGGTTATTGTCAGAAATATTTTCAATACTTTCTTTTTCAAGAACTGCGAATTTTTCTAATTTTTCGTCTTTTTTTTCGATCAATTCATCGCGATCTATCTCATTCTTGATACTTGGTTTTTGACTTTTATTAGAAATATTTTCTTTATTAAAAATTGCAATATTTTTTCTAATTTCATGATTTTCCTCAGTCGTATTATTTTTACTTTCTTGCTTATTTTTAAAACTATTTATCTCTTGATTACCTAGAAGCCCAGTTAAATGTATTTCAAACCAAAGCCTTGGATTATCACTTGATTTGATTTGATATTCAATATTTCTCAGATTATTATGCCAATTAATTATTTTTGATTTATGTATTGTTTTTGAGATTTTATCCAATTCATCTTGAAATTCTTCAGACGTGTAATAAAGATCTGAATATTTATTATTTGTAGTGTGTAATAGTAGATCTCTTGTTATATTTAATAATCCGATAATTATTTGAAGAGGTTCGTTTCCTGCATCATATAGTTTGTTGCAGGTGATAATTAATGACTCTGGATTATTCTCAACTAATGATTTAATCAGATTTGTTAATTCACTTTCAGATACTTCTCCTAGGAGGTTTTGGATATTATTAGTTGTTATTCCTTCTGGTAAAAGATTTAATTGTTCAAGGAGGCTTTGTGCATCTCTCATCCCTCCATTAGATCTTTTTGCAATCATTTTTAAGGCCTGCACTTCGTACTCAATTGATTCTTTTTCGGCGATTTCTGATAAATGTTGAAAAATATCACTTGGGCTTATTCTTCTAAAATCAAACTTTTGGCATCTACTTTTTATTGTATTTAATACTCTCTCAGGATTTGTCGTCGCAAGGATAAATACAACTCTTGAAGGCGGTTCTTCAATAGTTTTTAGCAAAGCATTTGAAGCTGCCGTTGAAAGCATATGACATTCATCAATAACATATACTTTCCATCTCGCTTGAGTAGGTGCAAATCTCGCTCTTTCTATAATTTCTCTTATATTTTCTACTCCTGTATTTGATGCTGCATCAATCTCGATAATATCTAAAGCGCTCCCATCTGAAATTTGTCTACATAAGTCACATTTACAACAAGGAGTTATCGTAGGTTGGTCGAATGCCTGGCAATTTAGAGATTTTGCAAATATTCTTGCACTTGATGTTTTTCCAGTCCCTCTTGGACCATTAAAAAGATATGCAGGAGCAATTTTTTTTGTTAATAGTGCTTGTTTGAGTGTAATGGATATAAATTTTTGTCCAACCAGTTCGTCTAAGTTGTTTGGTCTATATTTTTGATGAAAAGGCTTATGTATATTTGACATTTATTTTTCATTAATTAGAAAAATTCGGGATTCAATTAAATAATTAAACTCTAATTTTAAGCAGACTCTTTAATGATTCTTTTTGATCCTGAAGGTAGTTTAACAATTTTAGATGAGAACAAATTATCTACCATTTTTTTCGTAATTGTGAATTCTTTTATATTTTCTTCAGAAGGCAAAGTGTACATTATGTCTAGCATTAGCTCTTCAATTATTGATCTTAATGCTCTTGCACCTGTTTTTCTTTTATATGCTTCATTTGCTATCGCTTCAACAGAATCAGGCTCAAATGATAATTCAACATTATCCATACTTAGCAAAGTTTTGAATTGCTTTACTAATGCATCTCTTGGTTGAGTCAAAATAGATTCTAAAGTTTCTTTAGTAAGACGATCTAATACAGCACAAACCGGAATTCTTCCAATAAATTCTGGAATTAGGCCATATTTTACTAAGTCATCTAATTCTAAATTTTTCAGGGAATCTCTTGGGTCTACTATTTTTTTTGTATCAACTTTGTTTTGGTCTGAATTGGTGGTAAATCCTATAGAGTGTTTACCCATGCGCTTTTGAACGATATCTTCTAAACCTATAAAAGCCCCCCCGCAAATAAATAATATTTGACTAGTATCAATTTGGATGCAGTCATGATAAGGATGTTTTCTTCCCCCTTGTGGTGGCACATTGGCAATCGTTCCTTCAAGCATTTTTAATAATGCTTGCTGTACTCCTTCGCCTGAGACATCTCTAGTAATTGAAGGATTCTCGCTTTTTCTTGCAATTTTATCTATTTCATCAATATAAATAATTCCTTTTTGAGCTAGTTCTACATTCATTTCTGATTTCTGTAGAAGTCTTAAAAGTATGTTTTCAACATCCTCCCCAACATATCCAGCTTCTGTCAAAGTCGTTGCATCAGCTACTGCAAAAGGAACATCCAGAAACTCTGCTAAAGTTTGAGCCAATAATGTTTTTCCACTTCCAGTAGGGCCGATGAGTAAAATGTTTGATTTTTGTAATTTAGTTGCTTGTGAATCTGTTGCATTGTTATTTTTACTATCTTCTTTAACTTTCCAAGCTAATCGCTTGTAGTGATTGTATACGGCTACTGATAATATTTTTTTTGCAGATTCTTGTCCAACAACTTGATTATCTAGAAAACTTTTAATTTCTAATGGCTTAGGAATTGAGGTTAATTCTAAAGGAACAGATTTTTTTGGATTATCAGTTGGTAATTTCTTTTTTACTTGCGGAGAGTTGCTTGTGTTCGCTTGATTATCAAGTAGTTCTTCATCGAGAATTTCATTACAAAGATCTATGCACTCATCACAGATATAAACCCCAGGACCAGCTATAAGCTTTCTTACTTGGTCTTGTGATTTACCGCAAAATGAACATTTAAGATGGGCGTCGAATTTAGCCATCGATTATAAGTTTTTAAAAGTGAAGGGTGTTAAATATTCCCTATTCATTAGGATTGCTTATAAATATCGATTCGTCATCATATTCTTAAAAAATCAGTATTCCTTGTCACTTTTTGATAACTTTATCAATTAATCCATAGTCGACTGCTTCTGAGGGAGATAAAAAGTAATCTCTTTCTGTATCTTCATTAATTTTTTCTAAAGGTTGACCAGTATGTTCCGCTAAAAGCGAATTTAATGTTTTCTTGAGAAAAAGTATTTCTTTAGCTTGTATTTCAATCTCTACTGCTTGACCTTGTGCACCTCCCAGAGGTTGATGAATCATAATCCTAGAATTAGGTAAAGCCAATCTTTTTCCCTTTGCTCCTCCAGAAAGTAGAAATGCCCCCATACTTGCTGCTACTCCAAAGCATATTGTCACTACATCAGGGGATATTTGTTGCATAGTATCGTATATGGCCATTCCTGCAGTTACTGAGCCTCCAGGAGAATTAATATATATCTGTATGTCTTTTTCGGGATCTTCCGCTTCAAGAAATAATAATTGTGCAACAAGTGAATCAGAAACTTGATCATTAATTCCAGTACCTAAAAAAATTATTCTCTCCCTCAGTAGTCTTGAATAAATATCAAAAGCTCTTTCTCCTCTGCCTGATTGTTCTATAACAGTAGGAACAGCAGCAATAGTTCTATTATTACTTTCGTAAGAACTTATTGAGCTTTGGATTAAATGTTTTTTTTCTGAGTTCACAAATTAGTTTTCGTCTTATAGATAATTTAAGGGGTTTTTGTTTAATTAGTAGGAAATTTCATAAATTATTTTTTTTCTTTTTTATTTTCAGTTTTTGTAGTTTTTTTAGTTTTTGTCGAAGTTTTTGTGGATTTTGTTGTTTTGGAGGTTTTGGTAGCTTTAGAAGATTTTGTAGTTTTTTCTTTTACTACAGAATTTTCTTCAAGCCAAATTATTAATTTTTCTTTGAGTAAATCGTTAGTTATTACTTCTGTTAATTTTTTAATATCTATTTGTTTTGAAGATTGAGAGATTGCATCTTCATAATCTTTCATTTTTAAATCAATTTCATCTTTCTCAACTTTTATGTTTTCCGTTTCAGCTAATGCTTTTAAAGCTAAATTTCTTTGAACATTTTTTTCAGCCTGAGGCCTTGCGGACTCTGCTAATGACTTAACTAATTCGGGAGTGAAAGTAGATTTAACATCAAGACCTTGTTGAGCAAATCTTTGAGCGGTTTGTTCAATATTATTCCTCACTTCTATATCAATCATAGATTTTGGGATTTCAGCAACCAATTCGTTTGTTAAGGCATCTAATAAAGCTTCAATTTTGATATCTTTTTGAGTTTTTTCAAAATTGTCTTTAAGTTGCTTTTCAATATCTTTCTTTAACTCTTTTAATGATTCTTTGTTGCCAGACTGTTTTGCAAAATCGTCATTAAGTTCAGGTAATTCTTTTTCCTTAAGATCCTTAAGATTTACTTCAAAAATTGCTTCTTTGCCTCTTGAATCTTCATGAGAATAATCATCAGGAAATTTAAGGTTGAGTGTTTTTGTATCACCAATTTTCATCTTTACGATTCCCTCAACGAAACCGGGAATCATTTTGTTCTTTTCTAACTCAAGATCCATTGATTCGCTTGTTCCACCATCAATCTCTTTACCAGAATCTTTATATTTTCCTTTGAAACTAACTACAGCAATATCTCCTAATTTTGCTGCTCTATTGGTGACTGGAATAATGTTTGCAAACTGATTTCTAGATTTTTCTAGTGCTTCATCTATTGACTTAGGATCAAACTTTGTCTTTGATATTTCAACACTTAGTCCTTTGGATTTTTTAAGTTTTAATTCTGGGGCAACATCAGTTTGAAGAGTAACCTTAAGTGATTTTTCAGGACTAAACTTTGCTAGTAAAGATTCAAATCCATCTACCAATTCTGGCTCACTTAGTGGCTCTATAGATTTTATTTTTAATGCTTCTTGCCATGATTTATCAATAATTTTTTCCAGAGCAGAAGCATGTAATTGTGTGATGCCAATTCTTTGGATTAAGACTTGTTTAGGAATCTTACCAAGTCTAAATCCCGGAATTTTAGCCGAACGACTGATAGAACTGATTGTTTCATTTACACACGTTTTGCATGTCTCAGATGGTATTTCTAATTCGAATGAAATTCTACTTTGAGGCAGAGGAGTTGTTTTGACTATTAGTGCATCTTTAGCCATGTTTTTCTAAGTTATTACTATGAGCCGAATCTTAATTATTTCACATTATGTGATTTCCTTGAAAGTTAATTTTTTGATAAAGTAAAAAAAATAGTCAATCTATTTATAAAAATCATTTTAAAGTGTGAGACAATCTCCGTATTTGCCTAATAGGCCATTAAAAGTTGCTGTTTTAGGTTCTTCAGGTGCTGTGGGATCTGAATTGCTAAAAATTCTTGAACAACGTGATTTCCCAATATCAGAATTGGTCTTGCTTTCATCAGAGCGGTCAGAAGGGAAAAAAATTATTTGGAAAGATGAAGAATTAGTTACAAAAAAAACAACTAAGGAAGAATTTAAGAATCTTGATTTAGTTTTAGCTTCAGCTGGCGGAAGTATTTCAAAAAAATGGTTGTCTACCATCAGTGATCAAAATGCTTTACTGATAGATAATTCAAGTGCTTTTAGATTAGATAAGAACGTTCCTCTTGTAGTCCCTGAAGTTAATGCTAGTGACGTACTTAATCATGATGGGGTGATAGCGAATCCAAACTGCACTACCATTTTGTTGACATTAGTTTTAGCTCCATTAAACAAACTTTCGACTATTCAAAGAGTTATTGTCTCAACATATCAATCTGTCAGTGGTGCAGGCCAACTGGCGATGGAGGAACTAAAACTTTTAACTGAACAATATCTTCAAGGAAATCCTCAAAAAAGTGAAGTTTTGCCATACTCCCTTGCTTTTAATTTGTTTTTACATAATTCCCCTATGCTTTCAAATAATTACTGCGAAGAAGAGATGAAAATGGTTAATGAGACAAGGAAAATATTAAATATTGCTGATCTAAAGCTCTCTGCTACATGTGTTCGAGTTCCAGTACTAAGAGCACATTCTGAATCGATCAATATTGAATTTGCCGATGTAGTTGAGACTAAAGATGCTCTTGAAGAATTAAAAAAATCTCCTGGAATTGAAGTTATTGAGGATTACAAAAATAATAGGTTTCCTATGCCAAATGACGTTATGGGAAGGGATAATGTTGCTGTTGGCAGGCTAAGAACTGATATAAGTCAGCCTCATGGATTAGAATTATGGTTATGTGGAGATCAAATAAGAAAAGGAGCAGCTCTGAATGCTGTTCAAATAGCTGAGTTATTAATTCCAAAAAAATGATTACAGACAAAACTGAGTGTAATAATCCACTATTTGGAAGAATATTGACTGCAATGGTTACTCCATTCACTGAGAATGGAGATGTAGATTATGAACTGGCTATAAAACTATCAAATTATCTTTTTGAGAACGGTTCCGATGGAATTGTGTTGTGCGGTACCACTGGAGAATCTCCGACTCTTTCATGGGCGGAACAGCATGATTTATTTATTGCGGTAAAAGGATCTTTGGATGCTAGCTGTAAAGTAATAGTTGGCACTGGTAGCAATTGCACAAGCGAAGCTGTGGAAGCTACAAAAAAAGCTTACGACTCTGGTGCCGACGGTGCTTTGGTCGTTGTTCCTTATTACAATAAGCCTCCTCAAGAAGGTCTTTATAAACATTTCAGTTCTATTGCTAATTCTGCAAAAGATTTGCCTCTCATGCTTTATAACATTCCTGGAAGGACAGGGTGTAATTTATTACCTGATACTGTGAAGAAACTTATGGATTTCTCAAATATTCTCAGTATTAAAGCTGCAAGCGGTAGAATAGAAGAAGTAACAGAACTAAGAGCTATTTGTGGCTCCGAACTCTCTGTATATAGTGGCGACGATTCATTGTTGCTTCCAATGTTATCTGTAGGTGCTGTAGGAGTAGTAAGTGTTGCAAGTCATTTAGTTGGTTTGCAATTGAAAGAGATGATTCATTCTTTTCAAAGTGGAAAGGTTTCCAATGCTCTTGCTATTCATGAAAAACTTCAGCCTCTTTTCAAAGCACTCTTTATGACTACTAATCCAATCCCAATTAAGGCTGCTTTGGAGCTATCGGGATGGGATGTAGGTAATCCTAGAAGTCCTTTGTCACCTTTAACCAATGACATGAAAAAGCAACTATCTTTTATCCTGAATTCCCTATAATAGGGATTATTTTTAACTTGATAATTAAATTTAAATAAACCTTATTTGATTACAAGCAGGCCTTCATAAATTTCAAAATTATGCAATCAAGTACAAATTCAACTGTAAATAGATCTACTCATGATTCATCTAGATCTAAAAGTAACACGCCAGCTCTACGAGTAATACCTCTTGGAGGACTACATGAAATAGGAAAAAACACTTGCGTTTTTGAATATGGTGATGAATTAATGCTTGTTGATGCTGGCTTAGCTTTCCCATCTGATGGTATGCATGGCGTAAACGTTGTTATGCCTGATACAACTTTTTTAAAAGAAAATCAAAGAAGAATAAAAGGAATGATTGTCACTCACGGGCATGAAGATCACATTGGAGGTATTTCTCATCATCTAAAGCATTTTAATATTCCCATTATTTACGGCCCAAGACTGGCAATGTCAATGCTTAGAGGAAAAATGGAGGAAGC
The DNA here is from genome assembly GCA_003216795.1 of Prochlorococcus sp. AG-402-K16. Lineage (GTDB taxonomy): Bacteria > Cyanobacteriota > Cyanobacteriia > PCC-6307 > Cyanobiaceae > Prochlorococcus_A. Next base: position 7,295 of record QCIH01000021.1, on the reverse strand, counting down.
AGGGGTATCTGATAGAACAACTATACAGACAGTAAATCCAAGAGATGTTGTAAAAGTAGGTCAACATTTTTCTGTTGAATTTATTCGAAATACCCATTCTATTTGCGATAGTTTTTCTTTAGCAGTTACAACACCTGTTGGCACAATTATTTTCACGGGAGATTTTAAGTTTGACCATATGCCAGTAGATGGAGAGCAATTTGATATTGAAAGAATGGTTCATTACGGAGAGAAGGGTGTTTTATGCATGTTCAGTGATTCCACTAATGCCGAAGTTCCAGGTTTTTGTCCTTCTGAGAAGACTATCTATCCCTCTTTAGAAAAACATATTGCAGAGGCAAAAGAACGAGTTATCCTTACCACTTTTGCTAGTTCTGTGCATAGAGTGACAATGATCTTAGAATTGGCCATGAAACATGGAAGAAAGGTCGGTTTGTTAGGTAGATCGATGATAAATGTTATTGCTAAGGCAAGAGATATTGGTTATATGAAATGCCCAGATGAGTTGTTTGTTCCTATCAAGCAAATTAGAGATTTACCAGATAGGGAGACCTTATTATTAATGACGGGTAGTCAAGGAGAACCCCTAGCAGCGTTAAGTAGAATCTCTCGTGGAGAACATCAGCATGTTCGTCTTAAGACTACTGATACTGTAATTTTTTCAGCTAGCCCAATTCCTGGTAATACTATTTCTGTTGTTAATACAATAGATAGATTAATGAAACTCGGAGCAAAGGTTGTTTATGGAAAGGGTGAGAATATTCATGTTTCTGGTCATGGTTTTCAAGAGGATCAAAAGCTAATGTTGGCACTCGCAAAACCTAAGTTTTTTGTTCCTGTTCATGGAGAACATAGAATGCTTGTTTGTCATGGGAAGAGTGCACAAACTATGGGGGTTCCAAAGGACAATATCTTAATTATTGAAAATGGAGATGTAGTTGAGTTAACACCTAATTCTATTCAAAAGGGTGATCCTGTAAAAGCTGGTGTTGAACTGCTTGATAACTCACGAAATGGGATAGTAGATGCTCGAGTATTAAAGGAAAGGCAGCAATTGGCTGGGGATGGTGTAGTAACTGTTTTAGCTCCTATTAGTACAGATGGGAAGATGGTTGCGCCTCCTAGAGTTAATTTAAGAGGAGTTGTTACTACTGCAGAGCCAAGAAAAATGTCTATGTGGACAGAACGAGAAATAAGCTGGGTCTTAGAAAATAGATGGAAACAATTATCCAGGCAAACTGGGCCGAATAATTTTGAGGTAGATTGGATTGGTGTACAAAGAGAAATTGAAAATGGTTTATCGAGAAGAATGAGAAGAGAATTACAAGTTGAACCACTTATTTTGTGTTTAGTTCAACCTGCTCCAAGTGGTACTCGTGCTTATATTCCAAAGATTACCGAAGAGCAAAATTTCTCCAATAGAAATAGAAATAATAATAATTTCCACAAGAAATCAAACAATAATCATTCTAATAGTTCAAATAACCCACAAAATACCCAAAAAAGTCCAAAAGTTTCACAGAATCCATCAGCTGAGACTGCTACAGAAGATTCATTTGAAGGTAGAACAAGAAGAAGAAGATCTGCTGTAACATCTTAACTTTTTTCAAAATTTATATAGTTTTTATCCCAAACAATTTTTAAGAAATCTTGAAGATTAATTTGACCTTTATTTTTTTCATAAATTGAAGTTGCTAATTTTGTCAGATTTTTAGAACTACATTGCTTTGTAGATATTTCTTTTAAAAATCTATTTAAAATTGTGCACCTTGCTTCAACACACATACCATTTAGGAGATTCCTATCGATACCTTTAACATCTTTACAATATAAATACGCTAGTTCGCTAAGATCATTACGTTCATTATTGTATTTGCTCATTTTTTGGGAAAAATTATTTATCCTTTCAGAACAACCAGGATAGATGACTTCTAAGGTAGGAATAATTTTTTTTCTTACTAAATTTCTTTTTAATTTAAGATCTGAATTTGTAGGATCCTCCCACACTGGGATCTTCATATCATTGCAAAATTGTTTTGTATCTTCCCTACTGAAAATTAATATTGGTCTTATTAAATAAATTTGATTTTCTATTAATCTTTTACTCTCAATATTACTCAGACCTGCAAAATTGCTTCCTCTAGATAAATTGAGGATAAATGTTTCTGCATTATCACTACTCGTGTGACCAGTTAACAAATAAATATTATGTTTTTGCTTGTTTTTATCTAATAAAGTTTTGGCTCTTTCACATAATTTTTTATATCTCCATTCTCGTGCTTTTTCTTCTGAAGAAATACTTTCTTTATTTGCTTGATCGAAAGAGAATGAAATATTTTTATCTTCGCAATAATCTTTTAATTCAAGAGCATATAGTGATGATTTTTCGTGCCACTGATGATCACCATGCCAAACACTAATAGACCAATTATGTAGTTTTTTTAGATCATTAATTAGGGTTAATAAGGCCATTGAGTCTTGCCCCCCCGAAACACTTATTAAAATATTGGATCCTTCGGGAATTAATATTTTTTTGGTAAGAATCTCCTTATGAAGCTGATGATGCCATGATGACCAATTTTTCTGACTTAATTTTTTATCAGTCATTTTGTGTTGCTCAGATAATATTTTTTAAAAAATGCACTGTTTTACTAAAACAATGTCACAATCGGGGAATAAATTCATTAAGTAAATGAGTCTGATTAATCTTTTGCCACAAAAAATCAAAGAAGAGTTAAGAAGCAAATCCTTACTCAAAGTTATTTCAGGATTGAATAATTTCGATGTTCAGTCTGTGAAAATAATTGTTGAGGCCGCTTCATTAGGAGGTGCAGATCTCGTCGATATTGCTTGTAAACCTGAACTCGTTGATTTAGCACTTAAGAATTCAACACTACCCGTTTGTGTTAGTTCAGTAGTGCCTCGATCTTTTCAAGATTGTGTAAAAGCAGGAGCATCATTAATTGAGATAGGAAATTACGATACTTTTTATGAAAAAGGCATTCATTTTTCAGATAAAAAAGTTTTAAACATTACAAAAGAGACGAGGGATTTATTGCCTAATTTTCCTTTATCAGTAACTGTTCCTCATACTATGCCTATTGATAAACAAGTTGATCTTGCTGTAAAGCTCGTGGAAGCAGGCGTTGATATTATTCAAACAGAAGGCGGTACCAGTTCTACTCCTTACTCTCCAGGAATTCAAGGTTTTTTTGAAAAATCAGTACCAACCCTTGCAGCTACCTATGCCATTCATCAAGAATTTAAGAAACAATCTCTGAATACACCAATCATGAGTGCCTCTGGATTAAGCCAAGTAACTTGTCCACTAGCAATATCCTCTGGAGCCTCAGCAGTTGGCGTTGGATCTGTGGTTAATAAATTAGATGATTTAATATCAATGATTGCGGTTGTTAGGGGCTTAAAAGAATCTTTGAAAAATTCAATAATTGGAGAAAAAATTTCCTAGTATAGCAACATCCTTTAGCTACTAGCTTGATGAACAACTATAAGCTTCAAGCTCCTTACGAACCAAATGGAGATCAACCAGAAGCTATTAAAAAATTAGTTAAAGGCGTAAATAATGGTAAACAGTTTCAGACTCTTTTAGGAGCTACTGGAACTGGTAAAACATTTACCATCGCTAATGTAATTCAACAAACAGGAAGACCAGCACTTGTTTTAGCCCATAACAAAACGTTGGCTGCACAACTATGTAATGAATTAAGGGAATTTTTTCCAAAAAATGCTGTTGAGTACTTCATTTCTTACTACGATTATTATCAACCTGAAGCTTATGTACCTGTAAGTGATACTTACATAGCCAAAACGGCTTCAATTAATGAAGAAATAGATATGCTTAGGCATTCTGCAACACGATCATTATTTGAAAGAAAAGATGTAATTGTTGTAGCCTCAATAAGTTGTATTTATGGACTTGGTATACCGAGTGAGTATTTAAAAGCTGCAGTTAAATTTGAAGTGGGAAAATCAATAAATCTACGTTCTTCTTTGAGGTCTCTCGTTGAAAATCAATATACTAGAAATGATATTGAAATTACTAGAGGTAGATTCAGAATTAAAGGTGATGTTTTAGAAATCGGTCCAGCTTATGAAGATAGATTAATAAGAATTGAGTTATTTGGTGATGAAGTCGAGGCTATTAGATATGTTGACCCTACTACGGGAGAAATACTTGAAAGTTTGGAACAAGTTAGCGTTTACCCAGCGAAGCATTTTGTGACTCCAAAAGAAAGACTTGAGAGTGCAATAAGTGCAATTAGAGGTGAATTAAAAACTCAACTCGATAAATTTATATACGAAGGAAAATTATTAGAGGCTCAACGTCTAGAACAACGTACAAAATATGATTTAGAAATGCTTAAAGAGGTTGGTTATTGTAATGGAGTTGAGAATTATGCTCGTCATTTATCAGGTAGGGAGGAAGGGTCACCGCCAGAATGCTTAATAGATTACTTTCCCAAAGATTGGTTGTTGGTAGTTGATGAGAGTCATGTAACATGTCCTCAACTTCATGCAATGTACAATGGTGATCAATCTAGAAAAAAAGTTTTAATAGATCATGGTTTTAGATTGCCAAGTGCTGCAGATAATAGACCTTTAAAATGTGAAGAGTTTTGGGAAAAATCAAAACAGACATTATTTATAAGTGCAACCCCCGGTCAATGGGAATTAGATCAATGTGATGGTGAATTTATTGAGCAAGTTATAAGACCAACTGGGGTATTAGACCCGGTAATTGATGTAAGACCTAGTGAAGGCCAAATAGAAGATCTGTTATCTGAAATAAAAATTCGAGCTGAAAAGAATCAAAGAGTGCTTGTGACAACACTGACTAAGAGAATGGCTGAAGATCTAACAGATTTTTTATCTGAAAATAAAGTAAGAGTTAGATATTTGCATTCCGAAATCCATTCAATTGAAAGAATTGAAATTATTCAAGACCTTAGAATGGGCGAATATGATGTTTTGGTAGGAGTTAATTTATTAAGAGAGGGACTAGATCTTCCAGAAGTATCCTTAGTCGCCATTTTAGATGCTGATAAAGAAGGTTTTCTGAGGGCAGAAAGGTCATTGATTCAAACAATAGGAAGAGCTGCCAGACATGTTGAAGGTGTTGCCTTGCTTTATGCAGATAACTTCACAGATTCAATGAAAAGAGCAATATCTGAAACTGAAAGAAGAAGAACTATTCAAAAAAAATATAACCAAGTCAATGGTATTACTCCAAAACCTGCAGGCAAAAAATTAGAAAATTCAATATTATCTTTTCTAGAACTCTCCAGAAAACTAGATGCTGGTGGCTTATCTAAAGATTTAATAAATATAGTTAATAACAAAACTGACGCAATTCTCAGTTCCAGTGATAATCAATGTTTGCTCGAAGAATTGCCTGACTTAATAGAAAAGTTAGAAATTAAAATGAAAGACGCTGCAAAAGAGTTAAATTTTGAAGAAGCAGCAAATTTGAGGGATAGAATCAAAAAATTAAGACAAAAATTGGCAAGAAATAATTAAAAAGAACTTATTTTCCTAATTCGAAATGATTATGAATCGCATTAACTGCTTTGTCACAATCTTTTTCTAAGACAATACATGAAGTCCTAATTTCACTCGTGGCAATCATTTCAATATTGATATTTTGGTCAGCCAATGCTCTAAATATTTTTCCAGCCGTCCCAACCTTAAATGCCATTCCCGCTCCTACAGTACTTACTTTTGCTATCGCAGGGCCATCTTCAATGTATGATCCGGGTAATTTTTTTGTTAAGGCCTCAAAAACTAAGTTAGCTTTTTCTCTATCTTGTTTATTCATTGTAAGACTAATATCCTTAGTTTTTAAAGAGGAAATTCTTTCAGACTGAACAATAGTATCGATAAGTAAATTATTTTCAGCTAATGCTAAACATATCGATGCTGCTACACCTGGACGATCAGGCAGTTTTCGAAAGCTTACCTGAACTTGGTTTTTATCTAATGCAATTCCTCTTACTTCAGGTAGATCTTGTTTTTCATTGATTGGATTAACAAATATTTGTGTATCGGATAACTTAAATTTCTCAGCAACAAATCTAATAGCTTTTGGTATATTGTTAATTTCAATTACACAGCTGACTTTAATTTCACTAGTGGCTATTAACCTAACATTTATATTCGCTTGAGATAAAGTATCAAATAAATCAGCTGAAACACTAGGTCTGCCCATAATGCCTGCTCCTTGAATACTTAATTTAGTCATGTTGGTTTTTAAGTTAAATTCTCCCCCTAATTGACTAGTTATAAGTTCACATTGTTCTGCAGTCTTTTTTATTTCTAATTCACCTACAGTAAATGTAATATCATTTTTATTTCCATCATTTGTCGCTTGTATTATTAAATCTACGTTAATACTTGCTTCTGAAAGTTTTTCAAATATTTGCGCAGCAATCCCAGGCCTATCAGGAATATTTGAGAGACTGAATACTGCTTGGTTTTCTAATACTTCAAGACTATTAACTGTTTTTGTTAATTCTAAGCTTCCTCTTTTTAGCGGGAGAGGTTGGATTTGACTTTCTAGGAGAGTCCCACTGGAGTCAATTTGGCTTGATTTGACACACAATTTAATTCCATAATTGCGAGCAATTTCTACTGCTCTTGGATGCAGAACTGAAGCACCGACGCTTGCAAGTTCAAGCATTTCCTCGCAGCTAATTTCATCTAAGAGTTTTGCATTAGGAACAATCCTTGGATCAGTAGTAAGAACCCCTGGAACGTCTGTATAAATTTCGCAAGTCTCAGCTCCTAAAGCTGTTGATAAAGCTACCGCGGAAGTATCTGAACCACCTCTACCCAAAGTTGTAATTTCCATTGAACCCGTATGGCTTAATGTTGTTCCTTGAAATCCAGCCACGACAATTACAAAACCCTGCTTTAAATAATTTTGGATTCTTTCTGTTTTAATATCCAGAATTCTCGCTTTTCCATGAATTGATTCAGTAATAATTCCAACCTGGCTACCAGTCATTGAAATTGCAGGGATTCCATATTCGTTTAATGCCATTGAAAGAAGAGCTATGGTTACTTGCTCTCCAGTTGAGAGAAGCATATCCAATTCTCTTCGATTAGGATTTTTACTAATTGATTCCGCTAAACAATTTAAATCATCTGTAGTTTGCCCCATCGCAGAGACAACTACGACAATTTCATTCCCTGCTTCTTTACTTTGACAAATGCTACTTGCAATATTTTTAATTTTTTTAATATCACCGACAGAAGTACCGCCAAATTTTTTTACT
>QCIH01000020.1 GCA_003216795.1 Prochlorococcus sp. AG-402-K16 | reverse complement strand
TTGAAATTTTAGATTAATTTTCACTGTTTAAAGCTACTTTAATTTTCTCCAGACTGCTAGTAATTTTCCTTGAAAAATAACTTGTTCAGGATTTAATTCAATTGGTTCATAAATAGGATTAGCTGCTTCTAAGATAATCTTACCCTTCCTTTGAAAAAAATATTTTAAAGTAGTTCCTAATCCAAGAACCATTGCGCTAACTATGGTTCCATTTCTTAAAGAGGATAAATTATTAATAGGTTCCATTAAAACCATATCACCGTCTGCGATACAAGCTTCAATCATTGAATCACCATTAACAGTGAGCGCGAAAACATCTTTTTTCTGCAAAACTTCTGAAAATTCTAAATTTTGACTAATATCAGAAAATGTTTCAATTAAACCTCCAGCCGCGACTGAGCCCATTACAGGTATACCTTTTTTAAAGGTGTCATCTATAAGTTTTAATGTTCTAGCTTTTCCTTCTTGCCATGAAATATATCCTTTTTCTTGAAGGTGTTTTAATCTACTTTGAATTGGTGCTGGTGATTTTAAACCCATAGCCTGCATCATTTGTCTAATTGATGGGCTATGTTGATTATTTTCCATATAGCTTTTTATCCATCCATAAAGCTCATTTTGAGCTTCTGTTAGATTTTTATTAAAGTAATTTTCCACAAAAAGAATAAAACTAATACATTTGTACCTCTATTTAAGGAAAGAGGCAAGCTATTAATTTGTTAATTATTAAAATATGACTTAATTTAAAATAAATTAAACACAGATTTTCAGAAGATCTTTCAATTAATTGATTTTTTACCAATTAAATTTCTAGTCATTAACAAATTTATTTAATTAATAATATAAATTAATAGAATATTAATAGAATATTAATAGAATATTAATTTAAAAATCTGTTCTATTTACTATAGAAGTTTGCATGAACAAATTTAAAATAAAAAATTTTAATTTCAAAAGAATAAAGAATATTTTTATATTTCTTTTATTGCTTTACCCGAGTTTCAGTAATCAAACAAAACCCAATCCTAATATAAATCAAAAAGATTATTTTAAGAAAAATTTAGAATGGGAAATCATTCAAGATAAAGAAACAACTTTAAAAGAAAAGCTAATTTGGAGTAGAGAAAGTCCTGAGCGGCTTTTTATCAATGAATTGAATGATAATAAACAATCAATTTCTAGCTATTTGAAAATAAGATCTTTAGGAAAAGCTTTAACAGTGAATAATATTCTTTATCCTGAGATTTCAAATTACGTTCCTAATGCTTATGTTCAAGACAAAAATAAAACTTTAAATTTAATGTTAAGAGGCATAAGTAAAGTAAGACATTGTAATTCACCTAATTTCCAATATTCTTGCTTAGATGGAATTATGGATATTGATTTTAATCTAATTAATACAGATAAATTTAGCTTAAATCCCAAATTTACCATATCAAGTCTAAGCAGTAGAAATTCGCATAGAGGAAGTTCAAAATTAGGAGAGTCTTCATCAATAGGATTTAAAGCTGCTACATCAATTAATCCTAAAACTTCATTTTCTTTTGGTGGAGAAAATCTCATTTACTTTGATAATAGGCTCGATCTAGGACGTAATTTTTACTTTATGTACAGTAGCTATTATCCATTAAATAAAAAAAAAGAACCCTCTATTCTATTTATTAACGCTGGTATAGGTTCAGATTTTTACGGCTATAAAGGGAATGGTTTCTTAGCAAGAACTAAATGTTTTGGAACCCCAAATCTTACAGGTGATGGTGAGAATACTTGTACATGGGGTCCAATCGGATCGGTTGCCCTAGCTATTAATAGCCAATTCGCAATTATTAATGAATGGTTTGGTTATGGATACGGATCAGGTATATCATTTAGACCATTTAAAGAGAAACCAATTAATTTTTCTTTTTATGCTACTGATTTTATAAGGAATTTTCCTAAATATAATAATGATTTATGTCCTAACAACAGCTGTGATATAAGGTTTTACGGGGGTATTAGTTTTTCATATTAAAAAGATCTTATTATTAGTTGAATTTTACTCTTTTATTAAATTTTAATTTTTTCAACTTGAACAAAAAGTAATTAGAAATTGTGCCTTAACATTAATTACTTTAAGAAAGAAGTAATGTTAACAATGCTTGTTGAACATGCATTCTATTTTCAGCCTGTTGAAAGATCCTACTATTTTTGCTATCAATTACTTCTTCGGTAATTTCTTTATTTCGATAAGCTGGCAAACAATGTAAAACAATAGCATCTTTATTAGCCTTGCCAACTAAATCGGTATCAATAGTAAAGCCATTAAATTCTTTGTCTTTTTGTTCTTTTTGATTTTCCTCACCCATAGAGGACCAAACATCTGTATACAAGACATTTGAACCTGAGACTGCGGCAAGAGGATCATTTGTGATTTTTAATAAACTTTTATTTGAATAAATTTCGCGAGCTTTATTTACTAAATCAGGATCTGGCTCATAACCTTTTGGGCATGCAACTCTAACCTCTACTTCTAGCAGTGCGCCACAAATAATTAGAGAATTAGCAACATTATTACCGTCACCTATATAGGTAATAACTTTACCTTTAAGTTCTCCAAATTCTTCTTTTATTGTCAAGAAATCTGCTAATGCTTGGCATGGATGCTCCCAATCAGTTAGTGCGTTTATAATTGGAATTGTGGCCCATTTTGCATATTCCCCCAAAACTGATTGTTTAAATGTTCTTATTGCCAAAACATCGCAATACCTACTTAGAACTCTTGCTGTATCTTTGATTGGCTCACCTCTTCCTATTTGGGATGTATTTGGATTTAGGTCAATAGTTGTTCCTCCCAGTCTTGACATAGCAACTTGAAAACTTACTCTTGTTCTAGTAGATGACTTATCAAAAATTAACCCCAAAACTTTTCCTTGAAAGTTTATTGTGAATTCTTTATTCTTAAATTTTTCTGCAAGCTCTAATATATGAATAAATTCTTGATTAGATATATCAAAAGCAGATAAAAAGCTTTTATTCTTTAATTTTTTTGGCTTTATCGTCAAATTGTTTGTCAAAACCTAAATTATACTACGCAGGCATTTTACTTTCTTCAAGCAATTTCTTTAGATCTTCCCCCTCAATAACCTCTTCTTGAAGAATTTTTTGAGAAATCGATTCAAGCAAAGGTAAATTATTTCTTAGGATATTCAGTGCTGTTTCGTGAGCATCATCTACAAGCTCTCTTACTTCTTTATCTATTGCTTGAGCTGTTGCATCACTAACTGATCTCCTTGGATTATTTCCATTGCCTAAAAATTGTCCGCCTCCTTGCTTGTCATAGGCTAAAGGGCCAAGGATATCACTCATTCCAAAAGTGCCTACCATTTGTTCAGCTATGTCTGTTGCTCTTTGAAGATCATTTGAAGCTCCAGTAGTTATTTTACCGAATACCACCTCTTCAGCAGATCTCCCTCCCAACAATGTTGCAATTTGACCTTTTAGTTCATCTTTAGAATTTAAAAATCTTTCTTCTGTAGGAAGTTGAAGTGTATAACCCAATGCACTCATACCTCTTGGAACAATTGAAATTTTTGCAACTTTTGATCCTCCAGGCATCAAATGGCCAACTATTGCATGACCAACTTCGTGGTAAGCAACAACTTTCTTCTCATCATCCTGCAAAACTCTACTTTTTTTCTCTAAGCCTGCAACGACTCTTTCAATAGCCTCACTTAAATCTTGTTGTTCCACACTTTTTCTTTTAGCTCTTGCAGCTAGCAAAGCAGCTTCGTTTACCATGTTTGCTAGATCAGCTCCTGCAAAACCACTTGTTGCTTGTGCAATAGAATCTAGGTCGATTGAATCAGATAATTTAACTTTTTTAGTATATATTTCTAGGATTGTTTTTCTACCAGATAAATCAGGTCTATCAACCAACACTTGTCTATCAAATCTTCCAGGTCTTAATAAAGCTGCATCCAAGACTTCTGGCTGGTTGGTTGCCGCAAGTACTATAACCGGCTTATCAGCCGAAGCAAAACCATCCATTTCAGTAAGCAACTGATTTAAAGTTTGCTCTCTTTCATCATTACCACCTACCACTCCCATCGAACCAGAGCGGCTTTTACCTATAGCATCCAATTCATCAATGAAGATAATACAAGGTGCTTTTTTCTTAGCTTGTTCAAATAAATCCCTAACTCTTGCTGCACCTGCGCCTACAAAAAGTTCAACAAATTCAGAACCTGAAATAATGAAGAAAGGAACTTCTGCTTCGCCAGCAACAGCCTTAGAAAGAAGAGTTTTTCCTGTACCTGGAGGCCCTACAAGAAGAACTCCTTTAGGAATTCGAGCTCCAATATCAGTATATCTCTCTGGTTTTTTTAAAAAATCAACTATTTCTGTTAATTCATCCTTTGCTTCATCAACTCCTGCCACATCAGCAAATGTAACTTTTGATTCATCATCTGGCACATAAACTTTAGCTTTACTTTTAGTAAAACTTAAGGCTCCTTGAGCACCTCCTCCCCCCATACTTCTTCTGGCAAAAAATTGTAAGACAAGGATGAAAATCAAAGGAGGAACAACCCAGCTCAAGATGGTTGAGAAAAAATTAGGTTTCTTTGGAGGCGCAGCAGCAAATTCGACACCTTTACTTTCTAACCTCTGTGGAAGATCCATATCAAATATTGGTGTCGTTGCTAAAACTGAAGGGGCTCCTTCCTCGGCTCCATTTAACTCGTATCTAATTTGTTCTTGAGTGATATATGCACGCTTTACTTCCCCATCATTAACCTGATCTATAAATAAAGAGTATGGAACCCTAGGAATTTGCATATTTTGATTAGGGAAAAGGCTACTAAAAAGTAGTAATGCTCCAACTCCTATCAAAATTATATTTACAATTCCAAATCTTCTGTTAGGTTGATTATCGTCTTGTCTTATTGGCATGGTTATAAACTTTTTCTATATTATAAACTAAACTAAAAAATTCTGTATTCGTATTGTTTTTTTTGGGTAAGAACCGTACGTTACTTTGACTGATAAATATTAATTAAGAGTTAATTTTTAAATGAACTCTTAACACATATGTCATTGCCAATCAAACTAACCTGAGAATCACTTAATTTAATAATTTCATGCATTTCTTCAAATTCAAAATCCCCGAAAGGATTCATATTATTCTCTCCACCTAAAATTTTTGGAGCAATAAAAGTAATAATTTCCTGAATACAACTAGATTTAATCGCAGCCGTAGCCAATTTAGGACCACATTCCCAAAGAACTTTATTACACCCTTTAGAAGCAAGTATTTTTGAAATTAACTCTGGATTATCTGATGATAATCTTTGAACCTCCACACATTTTGGGATCCTTTTGAGGTAGCTTTCATTTGCTGTAGAAGAATCATAAAAAACAATAGTTTTTGCCTTATTACAATCCCAAAGATTAGATTTTGAGGGAAGATCTAAACTTTTTGTAAAAACAACTCTCAAAGGCTCAGGTTTTTTTAAACCTCTAGTAGTCAAAAATGGGTTATCTCTTCTTAATGTATTTCCACCAATGATTATTGCATCAAATTCTGCTCTAAAAGAGTGAACTAATGACCTTGATGCTTCATTAGTAATCCATTTACTTTTTCCATTTTTTAAAGCTATTCTTCCATCAATACTCATTGCCCATTTAAGAACCCCAAATGCCTTTTTAGTAACATTCCTATGAATGAAAGCCTGATTTAAATCTAAGGATTCTTGTTTACATAATCCTAGATGTACTTGTATTCCAGCTTCTTTTAGCAGCTTAATACCTTTACCAGAGACTCTTTTATCCGGGTCTTCAATAGATACATACATCTTTTTTATCCCAGAAGAAATCACCTTATCTACACATGGAGGTGTTTTACCATGGTGACAGCAAGGTTCAAGATTTACATACATCGATCCTTCTTTAGCATCTTTTTTTAAATTATTAAAAGCCATTGCCTCAGCATGGGGCATGCCAGCCTTGTAATGAAATCCTTCAGAAATAAGTTTTCCATTCTTATCAAGTATCACTGCTCCCACCAGAGGGTTAGGACTAGCTGTATTTTTGCCTAAAGAAGCCAAAAAAATTGCTCTTTTCATCCATTTTGTATGGATTACATTTTTATCAAACATCTCCAAAATCAAATTTTGTCCATTGATCTCCACTCTTTAACAACAAAGGGAGGAACTGGCAACTCAGAAAAAACTCCTGACAAAGATAATCTTAATGGTCTATTTTTATCTAGATTTTTAATCAATTTATCAAGATCAAATTCTGCAGCAGCCTGTCTTCCATCATTTGCTAATTCCACATTAAGTAATGTTTTATCATCTAAAAGCCACTGTTTTCTCCCTGATTCAACCTTCAAGCTAGTAGGATGATCAATCCTAAGATTTCCTGGATACCCTATTACTCTCAAGATCAATTTATCTGCAAAAAGAGGTGATTTATAAGCTACTAATTGCCAAGTTTCAAAGTCCAAGTCCCTTAAAAATTCACTGCTAGCATTTATTAATTCCCCATTTATTTCAGTTTCTGCAACTTCTGCAGATACTTGTATTGGGCTAAAAATAAGGGATAATATAAAAAATATAGGTAAAATTCCTTTTAAAAAAATATTTCTATTTAATTTTGTAATTTTCTTCATTTTCAGAATCCATCAGAGCATCAAGAGTGACAGCTGTTCTTACAATAGCTTGATATCTTTTTATTATTTTACGATTTTTTTCTATAACTCGAGATAAATTCAAAGTGTCGTTTTCAGAATATCCAGATGTTAAATCGTTAGAGTCTCCTTCAATAAATTCAAATTCAGTATCTTTATCAATTAAAGTTAACAACAAATCATGTAATCTCTTTCTTCTTTCAGACAATTAACTTAGAATTATAACTCGTACAATAATAAGATAATTTAATAAAACATTCAAACAGTTTAGTTCCTTTTCATTAAATATTAATGACTGAAGTTAATAGAAAAATATATGTGCTAGGTATAAATTCATATATATTTGAAGATTTACCTTCTAAATTACAAGATTTATTTATAAAAACAGGAAATATTGCTGTTCCCAATTCATATTTTGAAGAAATTAAATCATGGAGCGAAAATGGTCAAGAAAAAAAGAAATCATTTTTTTCAAGCAACAGTAATGAAGAACTTATTAACTGGCTTAGATCACAAAAAAATGATGTTATTTTAATTTCAAGAGGAGATCCACTTTGGTTTGGAATTGGGAGAATATTACTTGAAAATTTTTCAAAAGATGAATTAAGTTTTTACCCTTCAAACACTTGCATTCAATTAGCATTTAGTAAGTTAAAGATCCCATGGCAAGATACTGTTCATATAAGTATTCACGGTAGAGACTCGACTAAGTTAGTTGAGGCTCTTAAATCAAGGCCTTCGAGTTTGGCTATTATTACAGATTCAAATAACGAAAGTTTAGAAATAATAAAAAAAAACTTATCAGAATTAAATCTGATTGAATTCTATGATTTTTGGCTGTGTGAAGAGATAGGCTTTGACAATGAAAATATAAGAAAATTAAATCTTAAAGAGACCTTGCCCTCTGACATATCGAATTTAAACATTGCTGTTCTTATAAAAACGAAGAACAATTATTCAAATAATAATCTCCCTCTTTTCGGAATCAATAACAATGTTTTTAAAACTTTTGATGATAGACCAAATTTATTAACAAAAAGGGAAGTTCGCGTTCAAATCTTGGCTGATTTAGAGCTCCCAGAAAATGGTGTCATTTGGGATATTGGAGCAGGTTGTGGGTCAATTGGTTTAGAGGCATTAAAACTAAGGCCTAATTTGGATTTATTTTGTATCGATAAAAGGATTGGATCAAAAGCATTAATTCTAGAAAACTCAAAAAGGCTTGGCGTTAAACCAGAATTTATTTTCGAGGGAGACATAATTAATATCTTGAACGCGAGAAATTTAAATTCTTTTGAAAAACCTAATAGATTAGTAATTGGAGGGTGTGATAAAAAGACTAAACTTCAAATTATAAATAAGCTGGTTAAGGATATGATCATTGGAGATATTATCGTTATCCCAATAATTGACATTCAAACTATTAAAGAGTTGAAAGAGGAATTAGAAGATAAAAATTTCAAAACAAATTTAAATTTAGTTCAGACATATAAAACTTTAAGTATCGCGGAGGGAATGAGATTAGAACCAAATAATCCTGTTTTTCTATTAAAAGGGAAAAAATAAATTTAAATATTTGTTATTTGTTAGGTTTAGCCACATGGGGCAACCCCCAACCTAATTTATTTCTTAAAACTTGGAAAAATTCATGATCTTCAAGTCTAATAAACTTTACTGAGTGTTTACTTTTTCTTATAAGAACTCTATCTTCAGGCCAAACATAACAACCAGCATTTCCATCAACAACCATTACCAACCTTTCAGGAGTTGCGGGGAAAACAGTTACTGGCTCTGAATCATTAAAAACCAATGCCCTAGATGCCAATGAATGTGGAGCAATTGGAGTCAATTGCACGACTGGACAATCAGGTGTAATAACTGGTCCTCCAGCACTTAGAGAATAGGCAGTAGATCCAGTTGGAGTTGACAGAATTACTCCATCAGCTGAAATATCCACAGGAGCATGTCGCCCTATAGAAATCTCAAAATGACACATACTCGTCAGAGGTTCTCTATGAAGAGCCATCTCATTAAGACAAAGAGACTCCCATCTCCTCTGATCATTCCTCATTACACTAATAATAAAGCAAGTTCTTTCTTCAATATCCCAATTACCATCAATGATTTTATCTATTGCTTCATCAAGATTTGATAAATAAGCTTCCGCGAGGAAGCCTAAATGACCAGTATTTATTGTGAGGATTGGAATTTTAGCAGGTGCTGTTTGCCTTGCTGCAGAAAGCACGGTTCCATCCCCACCAAGAACAATTGCAAATTCCATTGAAGAGTCAAAACCTTCGGGGACACAGTTCGTATATGCCAAAGGACGAACATGTTGATCAGGATTGGCGAATCCAACCATTCCTCCAGAGCTGCTAACCCTTACAACTTGATAATTGGATTTTTGCAATTTTTTCTCAACAGAAATTGCTGTTTGAACAGCAAGTTCTTTCCCATCATTAACGATTAGTCCTGCTTTACGTCCCAACCAAAAAACTAAAACTATGTCTATCTTAAACTAATTTGCTGGACAATCCTAATTTAAAATTTCAATTACATTAGAACTGTTCTAAGAATCTAAGATCATTTGTATAAAATTTTCTAATATCGTCAATCTGATGTCTTACCATACAAAATCTTTCAACTCCTAATCCAGCTGCGAAGCCAGTCCATTGCTCAGAATCTATTCCTAATTTTTCTAAGACCTTCGGATCTACCATTCCGCATCCCATTACTTCTAACCATTTACCTTTCCATTGAACATCTACTTCTGCCGAAGGTTCAGTAAATGGGAAATAACTTGCTCTAAATCTAACTGGAATATCTCCAAAAAAGGTCTTTAAAAATGTAAGAACTGTTCCTCTTAAATGACTAAAATTAATATCTTGATCGATACATAAAACTTCAACCTGATTAAATACAGGGGAATGAGTAGCATCTACAGCATCTCTCCTATATACCCTCCCCGGAGCAATAATTCTTACTGGAGGAGGATTTTTCTCTAGATATCTTATCTGAACTGGAGAGGTATGAGTCCTTAAAAGTCGATTTTCATCTAAGTAGAAAGTATCCTGCATATCTCTTGCGGGATGATTTTTGGGGATATTAAGAGATTCAAAATTATAAAAATCAGTTTCTATTTCAGGACCACTTTCAACTGAATATCCTAAACCACAAAAAATATCTATTATTTCATCTTGAGTAGAAATCAAAGGATGTTTATTTCCAGGCGGTGTTCCAATTGAAGGGATAGTTACATCAATTTTTTCTTTTTTAATCTTCTTATCTAAGGCTTCGCTGTTAAGTTGATTTTTTCTTTCATTTATTAATTCTTGCAAATTTAACTTCATTAAATTTGCCTTCTGGCCAATAATTGGCCTATCAGTAGCAGATAATTGACCCATTGTTTTCAAGATAATTGACAAATCACCTTTTTTCCCTAACAAGGAAACTCTCAATTGATCCAATTCTTCATGAGTATTAGAACTGTCTATATTATTTTTTGCTGTTAGAGAAAGATCATTTAGTTTTTCCTCAATTTGACTTAACGATTCAACTTGACTCACTGATATAGTAAAAATAAGTATTACTTTATCTTACTTAAATATCGTCCATAAATAAAATGTATTGATTAATGAAACCGTTAAATATATTAATTAGCAATGATGATGGAGTTTTTGCAGCGGGGATAAGAGCTTTAGCAAAATCGGCACAAAAAAGAGGACATAAGGTAAAGGTAGTATGCCCTGACCAAGAAAGATCAGCTACTGGTCATGGTCTTACTTTACAATCTCCATTAAGAGTAGAAAAAGCTGACGAATTATTTGGCGAAGGAATTGAAGCTTGGGGATGTTCTGGCACACCTGCTGATTGCGTCAAATTAGCCCTATCTGAACTATTGGATCATAAACCTGACCTTGTACTATCTGGAATTAATCACGGGCCCAATTTAGGGACAGATATTTTTTGTTCTGGCACAGTCGCTGCAGCCATGGAAGGAACTTTAGAAAATGTTCCCTCCATGGCAATAAGTGTTGCTAGTTTTAAATGGAAGAATTTTGAATTTGCTGGAGAAATTGCAATGAATGTTGCCGAACAAGCAATTAATGATGGTTGGCCAGCTTCACTTTTATTAAACTTGAATATCCCCCCCTGTGAGAAAAATAAAATCAAAGAATTATCCTGGACAAGACTATCAATAAGAAAATATAAAAATCAATTTTCCAAAAGAGAAGACCCGAGGGGTGATGATTATTATTGGCTCGCAGGTGAAGTAGTTTTAGATCTTAAATCAAAAGGTTATGGTCCAAAGAAATGGCCAAGTGACGTTTCACAAATACAAGAAAATAAAATATCCCTCACACCCGTTGAGCCAGATTTATTTTGGAGGGGTAACTTAGAAGACTTACCTAAAATTAATAATTCATTTGTAAACCCTTCTTAAAAGCCATAAAGAAAAGCAAAGTCCAAAAAAATGAGCAGCAATAACTTGTGTGTTACTGAGAACAGATAATATTTCAAGTCCAGTAATTGGGATATCAGATGTCGCTGTTATCAATTGTCCAGTTGTTTGAGAAGATGCTTGTATAAATAAAGCTCCCATAAGAGCTTGATATCCAATTAATCCAAATAAAATTCCTAATAAATCAACTATTAGTCCTCTTTTTATCAATTTACTGGTTTGTCCTCTTGAGGGTCTTGCATTGCTTACAATGGCTCTTCCCGTTCTAACAATTAACCAACCTTGCCAAAGACTAAAAAGTAGTAAAATCAAGGATATTGTTGTCAGTGATAGGCCAGGAGCTAAGCCAAGCTGCCCTTCGCTATTATTTACAACATTTGAAAAAAGCAAAACAGCTGCAACAACAACACCTAAAATGGACTGAACCCAAAAGCGTATCCATCCAACTCGTCGCATTCCAAATGAAAGGGACTGAAAATCAATTTTGTCAGACATTCATTTGATTGAATAAACTATAATCTATTCAAATTTGCCATCAAAATCATAAAATTGCACGTAATCTTTTGATCTCTTTAATATCGCCATCTGAAGTTAAGCATCCAACTTCAATAGCTATTGGAAGTTTTGATGGCCTACATGCTGGCCACAGAAAATTAATTAAAAGTGTAGTTGAAGAAAATCTATATACCCCAACAATTGCAAGCTTCTGGCCTCATCCCCGAGAAGTTCTTTACAAAGAGACGCGTCTTAGACTTGATCTTCCTGAGGAAAAACTACCTATTCTTGAAGATCTCGGGATTGAACAATTAGTTATGATTCCATTTGATGAGGCACTATCTAAACTAAGCGCAGAAAGTTTTGTAAAAGAAATTTTAATAAATCAATTACAAGCAAAAAGCATTTCAGTAGGTGCTAATTTTAAATTTGGCTTCAGAAGAAGTGGAGATATAAATACTATAAAAAATACGATTAAAAATACGGATATCAAACTAAAAATCACTCCAATTTTAGAAGACAGAGAAGGTAGAATCAGCAGCAGCAGAATAAGATATTTATTGGAGAAAAGTGATCTGAAAAATGCTTTCAAAATTCTTGGAAGGCATTATAGTTTTAATGGTAAGGTAGTTCAAGGTAAAGGTATTGGAAAAACTATAGGATGGCCCACTGCAAATCTTGAAATAGATGGTAGGAAATTTTTACCTGGAGAAGGAGTATACGCAGCTTGGACAACTATTGAGAATTCGAATCAAAAAATTGAATCTGTTATGAATCTTGGCTCTCAACCAACAATAAATCCTTTATTGCCATCTGCGGTTGAAGTCCATTTAATAAATAAAGATGTCGATCTATATTCTTTAAATCTATCTGTAGAACCAGTTGAAAAGCTGAGATCTCAAATCCAGTTCGAGAATATAGATCAACTTTCTAATCAAATAAGAAAAGATAGAGATAATGCCCTTAGAATTTTTAAAATCAACAAAAAATAAATTACAAATGGAGAATTCCAATCTTACAAATGCTGAAGATTTAAGAATATATCAAATTATTGATGCAAATCTCGATAGAGCTAGAGAAGGCTTAAGAGTGCTTGAGGATTGGGCTAGGTTTGCGTTAGGGGAAAATAATTGTGTTGCTAAGATCAAAAACTATAGACAAATTTTAGGAAAGAATCATTTAGAAGTTTATAAACAATCTAGGAATCATATTGAAGACCAATGTAAAGGATTGACTCATCAAGAGCAAAACAATAGAAGGAGTTCTGATCAAATCATAAGTTCTAATGCAGGCAGAGTTCAAGAAGCATTAAGAGTCATAGAAGAATTCTCAAGAGTCCATAATCATGAGCTTTCAAAAATCGCATCGGAAATTAGATATGAAATCTATACTCTAGAGATAGACCTATTGAGTTCAAACAAATTTAAAAAGTCTGAGGAAATATTAAAAGAAAATGACTTATATGTAATCACAGATCAAAAGGATAATTTATTAGAAATAATTGAAGAGATTTTAATTGCGGGAGTAAGAATCATTCAACATAGATTTAAAACGGGAACTGATAAAGATCATCTTAAAGAAGCTATTCAAATTAAAAATCTATGTAAAAGATATAATTCTTTGTTCATCATTAACGACAGACTTGATATAGCTCTCGCATCAAATGCAGATGGCATACACCTTGGACAAGATGATTTAGACTTAAAAACCGCGAGAAAATTATTAGGATATTCAAAAATTATTGGCATAAGCGCAAATAATGAAGTTGATATTTCTAATGCTCTTAAAGACGGTTGTAATTATATAGGAATAGGACCGGTATTTGAAACTGCAACAAAAAAGGGGAAAAAACCCATAGGTATTGAAAAGATCAAAACATTAACCAAAGATGTAGATATTCCTTGGTTTGCTATAGGAGGAATTAATTCAAAAAATATTTCATATTTAAAAAGCAAAGGGTTTAAAAAAGTTGCCTTAGTATCGCAATTAATGAATTCTGAAGATCCTAGAGAAGACGCTATTATTATTCTAAAAGAGTTGACTCATGAAAATTAAGGTAAATGGAGAAGAAAAAAAAATAGAACTTGATCAAGAAACTGCTCACCTATCTACAGTTTTGAATTTAATGGGATATAAACCAAATACAATAGTAGTGGAGTTAAATAATTTAATTATTAATTCACTAAAATGGGGAAAAGTGAAACTTAAAGATGGTGATAATTTAGAAATCGTTTCAATAGTTGGTGGTGGTTAAAGAAAAAATTATTTACATATATAAAAATCTTCATATTTTTTTAAGTTTAGGCTTGAAACAATAACCAAATTTCAAGCGTTTTCGTTTTATATTTTTAATACCTTTATAAAAAAATGGAAGAAAAAATTAACAGTAACTCAAGATCCCTTAAATGGGAGCAAAATGGAGAGTTGGCTCACAAAGATCTCTCTGAGTTAATTGAAAGATTAAAAAATGTAGAAAGTGAACATGCCTCATCTGAACTATCTAGATTAGGTACAAAATCAAACATAAAAGATTAAATTTGTTACTAAGATCTTGTTTTTATAAAAATTTGTACCAAATTAAAATTACTGAATTTAAAAATAAATGCCGAAAAGATTCCCAGAGTGGGTAAATACAGAAGTTGTGATAAAAGCAATTAAAATGAGAGAAGAAGGAATGCTATCAAAACAGCTTAATTTATGGATAGAAAACCTATTAGAAATAGAAAAAAAGTAATTATTTAGGAAATACTTTTAATAATTCTGAGAGCCGCCATTGCTGCTCCGTAGCCATTATCTATATTCATAACTGCAATACCTGGAGAACAACTAGATAACATACTATTTAAAGCAGTGCTTCCATCCTTGCTAACTCCGTAGCCGACTGAGACAGGCACTGCAATTATAGGTTGTGCCAACAATCCTCCCACAACTGTCGCCAAAGCTCCTTCCATTCCAGCACAAACAATTAATACATTATATTTATTAATTTCTTCTAATTGACTCATTAATCGATGAAGTCCTGCTACTCCAACATCCATAAAAGATTGACAATTAACTCCATAAACTTCAAGCGCTAATTGTGCTTCAAGTATTACCGGCAAATCACTTGATCCTCCTGAAATTATGGCAACTTTTTTATTTGTGTTTATTTTATTTAGATTTTTACCAATTATTAAGCAACTTGCTTCTGCATAGAATCGTGCATCATCATAAAAATCTAAGAGATAATTTGCCTTTTCACTATTAATCCTAGTAATGAAAACAACCTCATTTTTACTTAATACATTCTCAGATAATCTCTTTAATTGGTCTTTACTCTTGTCTTGCCCCCAAATAGCTTCAATAAGTCCAAGCCTCGCTCTTCTTTGAAAATCAAACTTGATATCAAAATTCATTTTTGCTTATCTAACTCTCCCTCATAAATCAATTTAAAAGGACTTTCTCCTACATTTAGAGCAGCTTTAACATTATCTTCGAATTTTTGTTGGACTACATTTACTTCTGACATTGGTATGCTTTTCCATAATTTTTTACTTTTCCAATTTACCAATATTAAAGCTTCTTCTTTTTTTTTATCCCAAAATAATTGTCGCCCCAAAAAACCATCTTGAGAAGACAACCATGGCTCCCAAATTGCTTTTTCAGCATCTAGCCATACTGCTTTTGCATCTGAAGGGACTTTAAGTCTTAATTCCTCTATGACCATTTCATGTTGATAATTATCCATAGTAAAAGCTTGTAAATTGGGAATATCATATTGAAAAATTAAAACCACTAAGAAAATTAATACTAAACAAAATCTCTGAATTTTTTTTTTCAAATATAAATTTAATTTCATTTTTTCTCAAGTAGCACTACTGAATGGCAACTAATACCTTCTTCTCTACCTTCTGGACCCAATTTTTCATTCGTAGTTGCTTTAATCCCAATTAAATTTTCATCAATATTTAAGATTTCAGAAATATTTTTTTTCATTAATTTTACATATGGCATGATTTTGGGCCTTTCAGCTATAAGAACGGTATCAATATTATTTATTTCCCAACCATCTTGTCTAATCAAGTGGATTATTTTAGATAACAAAAACAAGCTATCAGCATTTTTCCATTTTTCATCTGATGGTGGAAAATACTTTCCTATATCGCCTAAAGACAGTGCTCCCAACAATGCATCCATGATTGAGTGACTTAGAACATCAGCATCACTATGACCACCCAATCCTAAATTACTAGGATGATGTAATTTTACACCTCCAATTATTAAATCTCTATCCTTTACTAGTCTATGAATATCGTATCCATTACCGATACGAAAGCGTGGAAAACTATTAGTCATACCAATAGGTTTGGAGTATCTTAAAACAATCTGTAATTATTCTGTAATTCCAAATGGATATTAACTTAATAATTAATAATACTTTTTACCTCCTTAATAAATATTTTACCAACGATAATAAAAAAACTAATAAAAATTAATTTTTAATAAATATAAGTGATTTGCTATTTAAAGAATCAAGATCTAATTTTGATTATTCTTTATTTAAAAAAATTTGTAATCAATCAATAATCTATTATTTCTATCAGTGCAGTATCAGAAATTTTTACTAGAATCGAAAATGATCTCAAATTTATCATTAATTACATAGGGATAATTTATTTGATATTCAATAATACTTTTAACTCTTGACTGAGATTTAATCAATAAAAGAAAATACAACTTATTGATTAGTTCTTTGGATTAACTAATTTACCAATAATCCCTAAATATTTATTTTTAAATTTAAATACTTTCCAATTAGAAATATTATTTTCTTTAATGTAATCATAAAAAAAAGAATTATCTTGAATGTCATCAATAATTATCACTGAATTTTCATTTAAAAATTCAGATACTTTTTTGAATGTTTTTGATCTGCCTGAATATGTCTTATCGGAGTCGTAACTAAAAATATCTATATTTTTTACTGTTTTGAGTATCTTCGGCAGATTATTTTCATCCCCTTCTATGAAAAGATTCCAGTTCTTTCTTAAATGATTTTCTACTACTATTCCTATATATTTTTCAGGATCTTTAATTCTAAAATAAGGAAAGTCACTACTATACAAAGTTCCTTTCCCATTCTTTTGAATTGCGGATAATATTGCATATGATGAGAATCCTGCAGCGACTCCAGTTTCCAAGACGGTTTTTGGACTTAAATACCTAGTTAGAAAATAGAGTAATGGATAATCAGCACCTCCTCCAAGAGGATACATTATGGTTTCCAGAGTTTTATTGGCTTTTTGTTCTATAATTTTTGATTGAGTTATTGCCTCTTCCCATAGAGTTGAAGAGATGGTTTTTGCAAAAACAGAAACTTCTGTTAAATTTCTCTTAATCCATTCTAAATTTTGCTCACGTGATAATGTCCCTTCATAAGGTAAAAACCGACCTCGAATTTTATTGAACATCACAACAAATCTTGTTGGTTTTATTGACTGTTTTAAAACATTAATAAAATTAAATTTTTGCATCCTTAAAATACTACTCTCATTAATTAAAGGATCTTAAAAAACTATAAAAATTAGTAATTTTAAGTAACTTGAATATATAAAAATTAAAAATTATATGCAACTATTTTGTAATCTATAGCTAAATTCATATTATGAAAGCTAATTATAATTACCAACCATTATGGTGCGGGTATTCATTTTCAATACAGCGCAAAGAATAAATTCGAACCATGATAATGGACTTTGAGAATTACTAAATAACTTTTAAATAATCTTCAATTTCAGTTAAATATCTTCTTTGACATTTAATGATACTTTTAAAAACCTTAAAAAAATTTTTGCCAATTATTGTAAATAAAAAAAAATAAAAAACTAACAGTTCAAAGAGTTAATTTAATTTCAAGAATATTATTTAATTTTTAGTTTAAAGATATTCTCATTACAAATTTATTTATCAAGGCAAGTAAATTTTGGTTCTTTTTTAAAATACATTTCATATAAGTTTGCATTTAAGTGTAATTTTCTTTATGAATTTAACGGTAGCATTATAATTTTATTTTTATTACGTTCTTGAGGAACTCCAGCTTTATGTAGACAGACATTCAATTTAAATTCAAAACTACCAATCAGGATAAATATCGTATTCTTTGCCAATTATAAATTTCATAAATTTATTAGATTCTTCTATTATTCTCTTACTTTGTGGTATTTGGTTATATTTTTCATTTGAAATCAAGTCACTTCTTCTCTTCAGTGTTCTTTCAAAACTTTTTCGTTTTCTCCACGATTTAATCTCTTCATGATTACCGCTCACTAAAATATCTGGCACTTTCATATCTTTAAAAGTTAACGGCCTCGTATATTGGGGATATTCTAATAAAGAAGAATTATGACTCTCATCCACTAAGGAGTCTGGATCACCAAGAGTTCCTGGTAATAATCTAGTCAAGCCGTTAATTATTGATATAGCAGGTATTTCACCTCCAGATAGTACATAATCTCCCATCGATATCTCTTGATCAGCTAAACATCTAATCCTTTCATCAAAACCTTCATATTGACCACAAATAATTATTATTTGATCCAAAGTGGACCATCTAGCAAGATCCTTTTGCTTTAATACTTTACCCTGTGGGGTCATCAACAAAGTTTGACTTTTCGGTGATTTTCTAATTGATTCATATGCCTTATAAATGGGTTCAGGTTTCAATACCATACCTGCTCCTCCTCCATAAGGCTTATCGTCTACTTGCCTGTAAGAACCTTCACCATATTCTCTCAAATCATATAAATTTACATTGATCAAATTCTTATCAAGAGCTCTTGTTATAACCCCTAAATTATTTATTAATTCAAAAGCTTTAGGGAACAATGTAACTACATCAAAATTAAAACTACTCATCTAGAAATCTTCCTCATAACCATACTCAATTAACCTTGATTCTTTTTTTCTCCAATTTGGAACAACTTTCACAAACAACTCCAAGTGTACTGGGCCATCAATCAATTTTGACATATTTGCTCTTGCTGACTGACCAATTATTTTTAACATTGAACCTTTCTTTCCAATAAGAATCCCCTTTTGAGTTGATCTTTCAACAATAATAGTAGCCAAAATAGCAGTAAAAATTTTGCCATTTTTTCTTTTTATTTCCTCTATCTTTTCTATTTTTACAGCAACACTATGAGGTACTTCTTCTCTTGTATTTATTAATACCTGCTCTCTTACTAAATCAGATAATAAATTAACTAATGGTTGGTCACATTTCATCTCTTCGCTATAAAGTTTTGGCCCCTCTGGAAGAATATTAAGTGCCATATCGACTAGTTCAGAACATCCTTCACCTTGAGAAGCACTTACAATTTGAAAGTTTCTATTAATTCCAAAAAATCTTCTATATTGATCTAATCGTAAATTCCTAAATTCTTTATTAACCAAATCCCATTTATTTAAAGCAACAATAAATTCAGTTCTATTTGCGATTAGAAAGTTCAAAATATATTCATCACCTCTACCAGGTTCTTCACTTGAATCAATTACAAAAATTACTATATCAACTCCATTAATTGCAGATTTTGCGTTTTTTACTAATATCTCTCCAAGTCGATGATGAGGTTTATGAACACCTGGCGTATCAACAAAAATTATTTGCCCATTTTCTTTAGTAAGTATTCCTTTTAATTTATTTCGAGTAGTTTGAGCTATTGGAGAAGTAATTGTTATTTTTTCTCCAACCAATTTATTTATTAAAGTAGATTTACCGACATTTGGCCTTCCTAGTAAAGTTACAAACCCAGATCTATAATTGGCCAAAGACTTTTAATGCATCAATAATAAAATTCTGATCAAAAATGGAAAAAAAAACCATAAATTTTAAAAAAGCCTCTTTCACGCAAGCAATAAATATATCCGCACAATGGTGCAAAGAGTGGGGTGAAGATTTACTCAGCGAAGAGGTTTTAGCAGATAGAATCGCAGAGCTAACTAAAACAAGAAATGGACTCAGAGGATTTTTTGCATACGCTTTATCGGATAAAGATTGTTTTTTGTTAGATAAACTTCCTTTTTCACTAATTTACAAACTAAACGAAGGTGGTGATGCTGTAACAGACATAGTAGTAAAAAATTTAATAATGAGTTCGGCTCAAATTATTATTCATCGAAGAGATAATAATCATGAATATGAGATAACATCGGAAAATATTTCAGATAGATGTAAGGCTATTTTAAGACTGCTAGAAACTAAGTCAGTCACAAAATCTGTCAATCAAGTCCTTAAGGACTTAGATGATATGGGCAATAGTTTTGATAATTCAGTAAAGTATGACGCAGAGCAAAAGGAATTTATAAAAAAACAAATTCTTGATATCGCCCAATAAAAAAGCATAGAAATAGATCTACGCTTTAGGTTTAATTATTTACGTAATATGTTTAGTCTCTTCTTCCGCCGCCTTGAAGTGCAATCATTAATCTCAAAATAAAAACAAAAAGATTTATATAAGTTAGATACATACCTAAAGCCCCTGCAAGGTATTGATCATCATTGTATCTTCTTGGCATTGTATAGAAATCGAGAAATGACATTGCAACAAATAAGACAGTTCCAAATCCTGCGATTATCAATTCGAGTCCTGAACCTCCAAAAACGCCTGGAGCAAAGAACCCTCCAATTAATTGGACAAACATTGCTATAAGAAGTCCTATCAACCCAAGACCAACTACCCCACTTAATGCTTGACCGACACTATCACTCATTCTTTGGCCAGTATAAGAGGCAATAACAAAAGTTATTCCTGTAGCTAATGCAGCTGTTCCAACAGAACCAATACCAATAGTTCCTATTGCTAAAGCAACTATTCCACTTAAGGTGAATCCAGTTAACAAGCTAAATCCTGTTAGCAAGGGCAAAGCCTTCGCATTATTTGCATTATTTGCAGCACTTGTAGCTATAAAAAACAAAATCAATTCTGCAATTAATGCAACTATTGAAAGAGGCTGGAAAAGCCCAGGATTTGTTGCTATTAGTGAGACACCTGCTAGAACGCCCAAAGAAGTTAGAACCATACCTCCACCAACGTAAGGTAAAGCTTTTTGAACAACATTAGGTCCAACAATTGAACTAGTTTGTGCTTCACGAATAGCTTGACTGAAATTACTACTTGCTGGCATTT
Source organism: Prochlorococcus sp. AG-402-K16 (assembly GCA_003216795.1). Classification (GTDB taxonomy): domain Bacteria; phylum Cyanobacteriota; class Cyanobacteriia; order PCC-6307; family Cyanobiaceae; genus Prochlorococcus_A. The sequence goes on along the minus strand of QCIH01000020.1, from coordinate 1,692 downwards.
TCTTTTTTAAATATGGTTTTATTCTACTAGATTTTTAAAATTTCAGGGTACGGATCTCCAGAGTTATGAAGTTATTGATAAGCCTCAATAATTTTCTGAACTAAAGGATGACGAACTACATCTTCAACAGTTAAATAACAGAATTTTATACCTTGAGTTTCATAGAAAATTCTCGATGCTTCGATGAGGCCGCTTTCCTGATCTTTTTTTAAATCAATTTGTGTAATATCTCCATTTACAACCATTTTTGATCTCTCTCCTAATCTGGTCAAAAACATTCTCATTTGAGAGCAAGTAGTATTTTGTGCTTCATCTAGGATAACTATGGAGTTGTCTAAAGTTCTGCCTCTCATAAATGCCAAAGGAGCAACTTCAATAATTCCCTTATCAATTAACGAATTTGTTCTGTCAATCCCGAAAATACTATGTAAAGAATCAAATAGGGGTCTTAAATATGGATCTACTTTTTGTTGCAAATCACCAGGTAGGAATCCCAAACTTTCACCAGCTTCTACAGCTGGTCTAGTTAAAACAATTTTTTCAATTTTTTTCTCGTTCAATAGTCGTGCCGCGCAAACAGTTGCTAAAAATGTCTTACCAGTTCCAGCTGGACCGATCGCAAAGGTAAGATCAAAGTTTTCAATTGATTCAACGTATTCTTTTTGCCTTATAGTTCTTGGTCTTAAATATCTTCCTTCTTTGGAACGCGCAAGAATTTTTTTTCCTAGTTCAGCATGTGAAGACGATTCGCCCATATTTAAAGAACTTAAAGCCGCTTTAAGATCTACCTCTGGGACTTCTAACCCTTGTTCCCAAATTGGTCTTGTTAGTTCTACTAATGCTGAGGCTCTCTCAATTTTAGATATGACACCGTTCATCTCAAGTTGTAAGCCTCTTATAGTCAAAGAAACTCCTGTAAGAGACTCAAATTTTTTTAAGAAAGAATTACCAGGTCCAGATAATGCTGTAGCGGCATCAGAGCTTGGCAAATCTATTTTGAAGTGACCAGTTTTGGAAACTTCCTTCATCTAGTTATTGAATAAGAATAAAAATTTATCAACTCACTAGCTTTCAGCTTCATTGCCCTCGCTTTCAACTTTACTACTATCACTTTCTTGTTCTTTAGTTTTAGTCTTAGCTAATTTTTCCTTCTCTAACTTTGCTTTACCAATTGCGATAGAGGGTCTTTCTGTTTTTTCTAATAACCCTCCCTTTTCTAATAAAGTTCTCACAACATCAGTTGGCTGAGCACCCTGAGTAAGTCTCGTTCTTAAAGCTTCTGTGTCAAGCCTGGTTTCCTTAGTTCTTGGATTATAAAAACCTAGTTCTTGCAAGGGTCTACCATCTCTTCTGGAAGTACTGTTGCATGCAACAATTCTGAAACTTGCCTCTTTTTTCTTTCCAAAGCGCTTAAGGCGCAATTTAATCATCTTAAATTAATGCGTTTTAATAATAATATCATTTAAAGGTAAAAATATAGAAACTATAAATCGGCAAAACCTTTTTTCTTTTTATTATTTTTTTGTTTTTTCATCGGCTTATTACCACTCATCCCTCCCATTCCTGGCATACCTCCCATTCCTGGCATACCTCCCATTCCTGGCATACCTCCCATTCCTGGCATACCTCCCATTCCTGGCATACCTCCCATTCCTGGCATACCTCCCATTCCTGGCATACCTCCCATTCCTG
>QCIH01000019.1 GCA_003216795.1 Prochlorococcus sp. AG-402-K16 | reverse complement strand
CAATGCTTCAAACGAGACAAATTAGTAACCCATTTCTTCAAGAGCCGTTGTTAATTTAAATAGATATTCAATATTTAATTCTTTTTTTATCGATTTATTTGAAATTTGATTTCTCCAAATTTTAGCTTTTGGTATACCTTCAACTAAATTTATAAGATGTTTACAAATATCCCAAGATTTTCCTCCATTACTTAAATGAGCTTCAATGTATGGAATTAAGGAGAATATAATGTTCGAAGCAGATTTGGGTTTTTTGTTAATTCCATAAATCCTTTGATCAATTTCAGACCATCTCAAGGGATGTTTATAAATTGACCGTCCAATCATGACCCCATCAAAATCATCCAAGGCTTTTAATGATTCATCGATAGTTGTTAAACCCCCATTGATTTCTATTAATAATTCTGGATTTGATTTTTTCAATTTTTTTACTACATCATAATTTAGTGGCGGTATGGTTCTATTTTGCTTTGGATTTAGACCTTTTAATATGGCTTTCCTTGCATGAACTGTAAATCTGTCTACACCAGCAGTTGCGATAATCCTTACGAAATTATTCAAATTTACGAAACTATCATTATTGTCTACACCGATTCTGTGTTTGATCGTGACCGGTAAGTTGCAATTATTTTTTAAGGATTCTATACATTTAGCTACTTTTTCAGGGTCGTTCATAAGAGAAGCGCCAAAATTTCCAGAACAGACCCTTGGGCTCGGACAGCCAACATTAAAGTTTATTTCGTCATAACCCCAATCCTGTGCCATTTGGGCTGCTTCTTTAAGGATTTTAGGATCGTCCCCTCCAAACTGAACCGATATAGGGTGTTCTTCCTTATTAAAATCTAGAAAATTTTCTTTTTTATTCGTAAAAACTAAACTCTGGGCCACAATCATTTCCGTATACAATAGAGCTTTAGAACTTATTTTTCTCATTATCATTCTGAAGTGTTTATCAGTACAATCCATCATTGGAGCGATACTTAATTTATGAATATTTTTAATAGAATTAGATTGAATGAAATTCATTACTTTTTTGTGATTTAAATATATGAATCAATTTCTATCAAGAAGAACTTTTATTCTAATTCCTACTATGTCAATCTTAAAAATAATCTTTAAACCTATGCAAGTATTAGCATCTTCACTTGCTTCTAAAGAAGAGTGGAATTTCTCAAAAGACGAATGGAAATCTAAGCTTAGTCCAGAATCTTATTATATTCTAAGGGAAGAGGGGACTGAAAGAGCTTTCAGCAGCCCATTAAATAATGAGAAAAGAAAAGGGATTTTTCACTGTGCAGGTTGCGATTTGCCGCTTTTTTCTTCAGATAAAAAGTTCGATAGTGGGACAGGATGGCCAAGTTTTTGGGATTCAATTCAAGGATCAGTAGAAACGAAAGTTGATTTTAAGTTAATTGTTCCTAGAACCGAATATCATTGTTCTAGATGCGGAGGTCATCAAGGACATGTTTTCAATGATGGGCCACTTCCTACTGGCAAAAGATACTGTAATAATGGATTAGCATTAAGGTTTGTTCCTGACTAAATATATGTGCGGCCTTCCGCAACTTGTTTTGTGCATCACTTTATTGGAGAATAGTTTTATTAAATTTTGGAAAAATGATTGAAAATCAATCAGAAAATATAGATAATAAAGAAAATGATCTTTCTGATCAGGATAATGCTCTTGAAGATTCATCATCTCCGCAAGAATTAACCACTGAAAGTGATGAAATATCTTCTCAAAAAACAGAAGAAATAAATACTGAAGAATTAAAAAATTCTATTTCTAATAATGATGCAAGATTAGAGCAACTAGAAAAAGAGCATGAAACATTAAAAAATCAATATGTAAGGATTTCAGCAGATTTTGATAATTTTAGAAAAAGGCAGTCTAGAGATCAGGACGATTTAAAAATTCAACTTGTTTCAAAGACTTTAACTGCAATACTACCTATTGTTGATAATTTCGAGAGAGCAAGACAACAACTAAAACCTGAAAGTGAAGAAGCTCAAGCTCTTCATAGAAGTTATCAAGGATTGTATAAACAATTGGTAGAAGTTTTAAAACAACAAGGAGTATCACCTATGAGAGTTGTTGGTCAGCAATTTGATCCAAGCTTGCACGAAGCTGTATTAAGAGAGCCTAGTGAAGAGTTTAAAGAAGATTCTATTATAGAAGAATTGCAGCGAGGATATCATCTTGAAGGTAAGGTTTTGAGACATGCTTTGGTTAAAGTTTCTATGGGACCTGGAAAACAAAATTCACAAGAGGAAGTAGAAAAGGATAAAGTTGAAGGGGACATTGATTCAGAGGAAAATACTTCTGCTGATGTATAAATTCCAAATTTTTATTTAAGCATTATCTAATGGCTGATTTCTATCAAATACTTGGAGTTTCAAGAGATGCTGATGCGGATACCTTAAAAAAGGCTTACAGAAAATTAGCAAGACAGTACCATCCTGATGTTAATAAAGAACCTGGTGCGGAAGATAAATTTAAAGAAATTGGTAAGGCTTACGAGGCATTAGCTGATCCTGAAACTAGAGCAAGATATGACCAATTTGGAGAAGCTGGCCTTGGAGGCGCGGCTGGAATGCCTGACATGGGAGACATGGGTGGCTTTGCTGATTTATTTGAAACTTTTTTTAATGGTTTTGGGGGGCAAAATCCACAGGGGGGAAGAGCACAAAGAAGAGGTCCTCAACAAGGAGATGATCTAAGGTACGACCTTACTGTTGACTTTAAAGATGCAATTTTTGGCCAACAAAGAGAAATTAAAATTCCTCATCTGGAGACATGTGAAGTCTGTAGGGGAACAGGTGCAAAACCAGGAACCGGACCCAAAAATTGTTCAACATGTGGTGGAAGTGGACAAGTTAGAAGAGCTACAAGAACGCCTTTTGGTAATTTCACACAAGTAGCTGAATGTCCCACATGTAATGGTGCTGGTCAGATAATTGCAGATCCATGTCTAAGTTGCGGCGGAAATGGAGTGAAGCAAGTCAGAAAAAAATTAAGAATTAATATTCCTGCAGGAGTTGATACTGGCACTAAATTAAGAGTTTCCGGTGAGGGAAATGTTGGTTTGAAAGGGGGTCCACCTGGAGATCTTTATGTTTTTATAAAGGTTAAGAATGATCCAAAACTTAAAAGAGAGGGTGTGACTATTTACTCAGAAATAGCAGTGAGTTATTTGCAGGCTATTTTAGGTGATACTGTTAAAATTACTACAGTTGATGGAGATGTTAATTTAAAAATTCCAAGTGGTACGCAGCCAAATACAACTCTTTCACTTGAGAATAAAGGGGTACCTAGACTTGGTAATCCGGTTGCGAGAGGAAATCATGAAGTTTTAGTAAAGGTAAAATTACCAACTCGTATAACCGACGCAGAACGAGAGCTTTTAGAGGGTTTAGCTTCTCAATATATAGATAAAAATATTAATTCCAGTAGTGGACTTTTTAGTAAATTATTTGGTAAAGAATCTTAATGACTTCCTTAAAGCATTTGAATCTTAAATCAGTACCATGTCCCTTAAATGTTGTCAAAATCAAATTGGCTTTGGAGAAGTTATCTAAAAACGAACAACTTATTGTTGAATTAGATAAAGGTGAACCAGAAGAAATGGTATTAAACAATTTAAAAGAAATGGGATGTTTTTTTAAACAAATTAAAGAGAATGAAAAATTTATAAAAATAAAAATATTGAATGAAAATTAATAATAAACATTTAGGTTTAGTAACGAAAAAATTTAATGATTTTTTTTTAGTCGATTTAAAAAATCAAGAAAACTTTGAAAATAGCGAGAAATTTTTATGTAAGGTTAAGAAGTCTATAAATTTCAAGGATCAATTTATTTTTGTTGGAGACGAAGTAGAGATTGAAAAAATTGATTTTAAAAGTAAACGCGCATTAATAACAAGTCTAAAAAAAAGAAAAAATCTTCTAAGTAGACCTTCAGTTGCAAATATTTCTAACATTTACGTTACTTTTTCCGTTGAAGAACCAGAGTTAAATTTATCTCAAGTTAATAAGTTTTTGATATCAGCAGAATCAATGGAAGTTGAAGTCTCATTAATTTTGACAAAGTGTGATTTAATTTCTGATAAAAGAAGATCGTATTTACTAGATAAATTTGAGAAATGGGGATACCAAGTAATAACTTTAAATTTACGGAAATCTGATTGCTTTAAAATTTTATTAGCTGAGTTAAGACAAAAAGAATGTTCAATTTTTATTGGCCCATCAGGAGTTGGTAAAACTACTTTGCTAAATATGATTATTCCAGGTCTTCAAAATAGTACTGCTCCAGTTTCCAATAAAATTAAGAGAGGAAAAAATACTACTCGAAATGTTGAGTTATTTTCTATATCGAATCAAAGTTACATTGTGGATACTCCTGGATTTAATATGCAACCTCTCGTGGTTGATATTAACTTGTTACCAAATCTTTATTCAGAAATATATAAACAGGTAATCGAGGAAGAAATTAAGTGTAAATTTCGTAATTGCTTACATTTAAACGATGAGGGCTGTAATTTAAATAAATCCTTCGAAAGATATCCTTTTTATAAAGAAATGATTGAGTCTTCTAAGAGTCACTATTATCAAAACCAGGAAGATTAAGATTTAATCCACCAGTTAAATCATTCATCCTTTCTTTCATAGTTGTAGTTGACAATTCATGAGCTTTTTGAATAGCTTGTAAAATGTTTTGCTCTATTTTTTCTTTATCTGCATTTAAAATATTTTCTTCTACTTCTACCTTTAAAGGAAGTTGATTCCCACTTATCCAGACTTTTATCATTTCATCATCACTTTTTCCTTCAATCTCCATGTTTTCAAGTTCATCTTGTAATTTTTGAGCATCTTGTTGAATTTGTTTCGCTTTTTTAAAAGCTTCTGTAAGTTGTCCAAAGTTAGGAAGTCCAAAACCCGCCATTTTGTAAAAAAGTTTCTTTAATTAGGATAGTCAAAACCAATCATTCTTACTTCCGGTTGCAAAAAAATTCCTTTGTTTTGTAGTACTTTTTGTTGAATTACTGTTATTAATTCATAAATATCATTTGAACTTGCTGAAGAAGTATTAATTATAAAATTTGAATGTATTGTAGAAATTTCAGCGCCTCCAATCTTAAATCCTTTTAAACCCATATCATCAATTAATTTCGCTGCATAATTATTTTCAGGATTTTTAAAAACACTACCAAAACTTGGTTGGTGATATGGTTGTGTTTTTGTTTTTAATTTAAGGTTATTTTTGGTTGTTTGAATTAATTGTTTTAGATTGCCATTAGGCTCATAATGTAGTCTTGCACCAATAATTGTCAAATCATTTGTTTGAAAAGAGCTAAATCTATACTCAAAATTAATATCTTTTTTTTCAATTTCAAGTTTTTCATTAGTTTTTTTATTTATAACTTTTACGGAAATAAGATTTTTTGCTAGTGATAAATTACCTGTGCCGGCATTCATATAAATTGCTCCTCCTAATGTTCCTGGAATCCCGACAGCCCATTCCCCTCCTTTTAATCCATTTTTAGCAAGAGAATTAGATAATGTTGGGAGCATTACACCTGCTTCCGCTTCAACGATACCTGAATATGGATCTACATTTAATGACTTCAATTTTTTTGTACATACAACTAAGCCTTTTATGAAAATATTATTTATTAAAAGATTTGAACCTGCGCCAATTATTTGAAATCTTAGTTTGTTTAAATTAGCCCATTTCATAAGATATGAAAGTTCTTCAATGCTTCTTGGCTCAGCAAAATATTCAGCTACTCCTCCCACTTTGATAGTTGTATAACTACTTAAATCACAGTTTTCAGAAAAAATCTTTTTATACATAAATTAGTTATTTATTTAAATTTTTTTTCATTTAAAATTGACCAGAAATTATGACAATCACCAGCTCCCATATTCAAAATCAAATCTCCTTTTTGAGTTAATTCATAAAAATTCTTTGTAACTTCATAATAATTATTTACATAACTAACGTTTTTATTTTTTTTATAAATCAGATCAGTAATAATTTTCGAACTAATTTTATCTTCGTTTTCTTCTCCTGCTCCAAAAATATTGGTTATATAAATAACATCTGCTTTTGATAATTCTTCAGCGAATTCTTTAGTAAATTGTTTTACGCGAGAGTATCTATGAGGTTGAAATATAGCTATTAATCTACTTTTTTGACATTCATTATTATTTTTTTGCTGAATAAATAATCTTCCTAATTTAATCGTCTCTTTTATTTCGTTTGGGTGATGTGCATAATCATCATATAAACTTCTTTCATCTATTTGGCCTCTGAATTCAAATCTTTTTTTTGGTAGTTTCAGATATTTTATATTTTTCTTAATTTCTATAAAATCTACTCCTATCATTCTTGAAGCGGCTACTGCTGCAGTGATATTAGATAGATTGTGTAATCCTGGAATTGGAATATTTAAACTACTAATAAAATTTCCATTTTCATAATATTTTCCAATTGTATACTTTGAATTAATTTCAGTCGGTATGATTGCATAAGCTACGTTTTTAGCTGTAGTGTTTGACCATTTAGAATTAGAATAAAAATTATTTCTTGAGGTTTCACAATCAAAATTAAGTAATAATCTTTTAGAGTTTGTAGCGAAACTTTTAAAAGAAGATATGACTTCACTTAAATTAGAAAAGTGATCGCAATGATCAAAATCAATGTTATTAATTATTCCAATATCAGATTTATATTTGTTAATTGTTCCATCAGATTCATCAACTTCAGCCACTAAGTATTTTGTATTTTCTAAATGACAATTGGAATTGTAGATTGGAATTATTCCTCCAGTTATTGAAGAAGAATTATTTGTACATAACTCAAGTATCGTAGAAAGAAATGTACTGGTTGATGTTTTTCCGTGACTGCCTGCTACCGCCAATGCAGTGTAAGTGCGCATTAGCATTGCAAGTATCTCTGAACGATGTTTTATTGATAAATTTTTTTCTCTGCAGTATGAAAATTCTTCATTCTCAGGCTTGATCGCAGAGCTTACAACAAAATTAATCAATTTGTTGGTAAATGTTGAAATAACAAATTCGATATTTTGTCGAACTTGAGAAGTAAAGATTATTGCACCTAATTTCTCTAATTTTTTAGTTTCATCGTTTTTAACTAAATCAGATCCCGAAACTGAACAACCTTTTTTAAGTAAACCCATTGCTAATGCTGACATCCCAATACCTCCAATCCCAATAAAATGAAAATGACTTTTCAACAGTAATTCTTTATCCAATTTTTATCTTTTACTTAAAATCAAAATAACTTCTAGGTAAAATTTTGCTATTTTTTCTTAAAAAAAAATGCTTTTTTTTCTTGAATTAATACAAAACTAGACTTATTTGCTTAATAAATCAAAAAAACCTTACGTTATTGCACAAAATTCAGTATGATCAGCAACTTAGGTTAATCATTTAGAAATTATTAGTTATGACTTTGCGTGTTGCAATTAACGGCTTTGGCAGAATTGGTCGAAACTTTATGCGTTGTTGGCTTAGTAGAGGGGCTTACACCAATATTGAAGTAGTTGGAATTAACGTTACCTCAGATCCTAAAACTAATGCTCATCTATTAAAGTATGACTCAGTCCTTGGTCAACTTGATGGTGTTGATATTCAATATACTGATAATACTTTCGTAATTAATAATAAGACAATTAAGTGTTTCTCTGATAGAAACCCATTAAATCTCCCATGGAAAGATTGGGGTGTAGATTTGGTTATTGAATCTACTGGAGTATTTAATACAGACGTTGGTGCAAGCAAGCACTTAGAGGTTGGAGCAAAAAAAGTTATCTTAACTGCTCCTGGTAAAGGCGATGGAGTTGGTACTTATGTAGTTGGAGTCAATGCTGATACATACAAACATAAAGATTATGATATTTTGAGTAATGCTAGTTGTACAACAAACTGTTTAGCTCCAGTTGTTAAAGTATTAGACCAAACTTTTGGAATTAACAAAGGTTTGATGACTACAATTCATAGTTATACAGGGGATCAAAGAATTTTAGATAATAGTCATAGAGATCTAAGAAGGGCTAGAGCCGCTGCTACAAATATTGTTCCTACTTCTACAGGAGCCGCAAAAGCAGTGGCTCTGGTATACCCAGAAATGAAAGGTAAATTAACAGGAATTGCAATGAGAGTTCCAACTCCTAACGTTTCAGCAGTTGATTTTGTTTTTGAATCTTCTAAATCTGTCACAACTGAAGAAGTCAATAATGCTCTTAAGGAAGCATCATTAAGCTCAATGAAAGGCATTATTAAGTATGGAGATGAACCATTGGTGTCAAGCGATTATGCAGGTACGAATGAATCATCAATTGTAGATAGTGACCTTACTATGTGTATCGGAGATAACCTTGTAAAGGTTCTTGCATGGTATGACAATGAATGGGGTTATAGTCAGAGAGTTGTAGATTTAGCAGAGATTGTTGCTAAAAATTGGGAGTAATTTAAAAGTGTTTGAAAGGTCTGTTATTAAATAATTTGTTTTTTTTATTATCTTTAAATTCTATTGATGGTTCACCATCAGCAAAAAAACCAATCTCGTTAATATCATTATCAAGCTTAGATAAATCCTTTGCCCATATTTCTGGCAATGAGAAAACTAATTCATAATCTTCACCTCCAAAAAAATAATATTCGTCCCATTTATCTCCTCTAGGCCAATCCTTATCTTTAGGTAATTTTTCATAACTTAAGATAGCTTTGCAGTTACTAGCTATTGCTAAATCTTGTAAGGCTTGAAATAGACCATCACTGCTATCAGTACATCCTATTCTTTTTATATTTTTATTGGAGCGAGTTTTGAGGAGATTATTTAAAAAATTTGGGTAAACTCTTGGGCGACAAAAATGTTCAATGGACTTAATGATTAATCTTTCATTAAGAGAAAATTCATTATAGAAATTAATTTTATTTTGTATCAAAAATCCCAGTTTGCTAAGACCGTGAATTCCTGTAGTTAAGATTATATCTCCGGGCTTACATGCGTTTCTTCGTAATTCAAGTTCACCTTGAATGCCAAAGGCCGTAATCGAAATGATTTTTGCATCCCCCTTTGAGCAATCTCCCCCTAGAATCACTCCTCCATATTCTTTCAATGCTTTATTTATTCCTTTGTATAATTCTTCAACCCAAATCCATTCAGTTTTAGCAGGTAGAACTAGGCTTATTGTAATACCTATAGTTTTCTTGCTTCCACTGGATAATAAGTCAGAGATGTTGCTAACGACTGCTTTCCACCCAAGGTCACCAGGACAAATAGTCATGGCATTGAAATGAACATTTTCCACCAAAGAATCAGTATTAACAAGTAAATTTTCATTTTTAATATTGATTAAAGCGCAATCATCTGAAATTTGGTTTTTAGGCATAAATTTTCCGAGCCTATTTATTAATTCTTTTTCTCCTATAGCTTCTAATTTTTCTTTATGCATTTAGTTTAAGGTTTTCAATCCCTTCTAAAACATCAATTGAAATTATTGTGTCATCTTTAGTAAGCTCTTCTAATACATCAAATCCATTTACAACATAACCAAAGGCAGCATTCCTCCCATCAATTAAATTGCGACCTGCTGGATTTAATTCTGCTTCATATAAAAAGAAGAAAAATTGCGAGGAGCCATCATCAACTGCGGTATTTGAATGGGACCATCCTAGAGTTCCAAGTGTTGCAAAAGGTAATGTTGGCGTCTCTGTATAAAGACCTAAATCTTCAAAAGTTTGATTATAAAAAGTATCTGTTTCATCTGGAATTCTAATTTCTAAGGGAACGTGACGTTCTTCGTTTGTTTCAGGATCTATATAACCAATATCTTTACCAATTGGATCACCTGTTTGCAGTACAAAAAATTCTTCTGCTCTGTTAATAGGTAAATCTTTGTAGAAGTTTTTTGAAGATAAATCTATAAATGCTCCTGCTGTAAGCGGGGCGTTAAATCCATCCACAATTGCTTGCATATCTCCTTTGGAGGTTTTTATATTGACTTTTGCTCTGCCCAGTAATCTTGGTAAATTATCAAATTCTTGGGGAATAGAGTATGGAAATTCATTTGGTAGAAAATATTCTTCTAATCCACCTATTTTATTTAAAGCATCTCTGCGGGTCGTTATAAATGAGTATTTATCCTTTGATTTAGAGTAATCTTGAAGACTATCAAAATTTTCTTTAAGCTCTAAAAATGTTTCTTCAGCAATTTTCTTTTTATCGATTGGTAATTCTTGAATAATTTTATTCTGGTATTTTTTTAGTAAAGATTGACATTTTGTAACAGTTTTCGTAAGAGCGGGCCATCTTCCTCCTCTTACAAGATCACTAGTTTCTTCTAATTTGTGTTGAAGTTCTTGTAACTCAACTTGCTTGATAGGGAGTGCGTTTCTGAGGATTGCACTAGGATCTTTTACTGCATTTCCAGTAGGTAAATCAGCTAGTACTTTAATAGGTTTTAAGAGAAAAACCTGTAAAATTACAATAGATAGGATTAAGAAAAGTTTGTTCTGATTTGATAAGAATTTTTGCATAGCACTCTTGCAGGTTTATGATCCTTGGGGATGTAATACAGGAATGATTTCCAGTAACGATTTTCGCACAGGTACTACCATCGAATTGGATGGACAAGTTTGGCGTGTTGTAGAATTTCTACATGTCAAGCCTGGCAAAGGTTCTGCTTTCGTGCGAACAAAATTAAAATCAGTTCAAAGCGGCAACGTGGTTGAAAAAACTTTTCGAGCCGGAGAATCAGTACAGCAGGCTATCCTTGAGAAGTCTAACCTGCAGCATACTTATGTGGAGTCCGGTGATTATGTTTTTATGGATATGACAAGTTTTGAAGAGACACGACTCACCTCTGAACAAATTGGTAAAGGTGCAAAGTATTTGAAAGAGGGAATGGAGGTTAATGTAATTTTTCATAATGGTAAAGTTTTAGAAGTAGAACTTCCAATATCTATTACTTTGAAAGTTACAGAGACTGATCCAGGAGTTAAAGGTGATACTGCCAGTGGGGGCACGAAACCAGCTATTCTAGAAACAGGTGCTCAAGTTATGGTTCCTTTATTTATTACTGTGGGAGAAATGATTAAAGTTGATACTCGTAATGACAGTTATCTTGGACGTGAAAATTAATGGCTATGAAATTAGATCATGATGATTTAGATCGCTTAATAGAGAAAATCTCTACAAGTGATATACAAGAGTTCTCGCTAGAGGGAGAAGATTTTAAACTTGAAATAAAAAGGAATGTATTTGATCAGAACCAAGATGTTAATAATTTAGTTTCTAATACTTCATTTGATAACCAAACTATTGCTAATGAAAAGACTATTAATGATAATATCCCAATTGTTAATGAGCCTGAAGCACCTCAGGTGGCACCCCCAGGACGCTCTGATCTAACTGAAATTACTTCTCCTATGGTAGGAACATTTTATAGGGCTGCAGCGCCTGATGAGGAGCCATTCGTCGAAGAAGGGAATAATGTAAAGGTCGGTCAAACTATTTGTATTTTGGAAGCAATGAAGTTAATGAATGAAATTGAATCTGAATTTAATGCTGAAATAGTAGAGATTCTCGTTGAAAATGGAACACCAGTAGAATTTGGTCAAGTTTTAATGCGTGTTAAGCAGTCTTGAATTGTTAGTCATTTCTACTGCAGCCTTAATAGCCTCAATCATGCTCTGAGATTGAGCAATTCCTTTGCCAGCAATATCAAATCCCGTTCCATGATCAGGAGATGTTCTTATAAAAGGTAAGCCGATTGTTGTATTGACTGCGTAATTAAGAGCTATCACTTTCATTGGTATTAAACCTTGATCATGATACATAGCAAGAATGCCATCGTGCTTATCAGCATTATTGTCACTCCAAGCTTTTACGGAAGAATTCCAGCAACTATCTGGAGATAAAGGGCCTAATAATTTAATATTTCTATTCTTCTCATTCCACGAAATTAATGCATCATTGAGCCAATCTTTTTCTTCATCACCTAAAATACCCTCTTCGCCGGCATGAGGGTTTAATCCTGCTACTTTTAAAGTGGGTTTATCAGTATAGGTATTACAAAAATCTTTGAAAAGATCCAATTTAGAGTGGATTAATTCTGTAGTTAATTTTTTGGGAACCTCAGAAAGAGCTATGTGGGTTGTAGCTAGTAAAGTATTAAATCTCCAACCTGTAATAGGTGATTTTGCTGTGAATAACATTCCAACGTTTTTTACTCCGCATGTTTTTGCAAGTACTTCAGTTTGACCAGAGAAGTAATGACCAGCAAGAGACCATGATTTCTTGCAAATTGGTCCAGTTACGAGTGCAGAATTGGGAGATTCTTTTACAATTTCTATTGCTTTTGTTAAATATTGGAAACTTGAATCACCATAACTTGATTTAGGGTCATTATCTGAAGAAGAAATTTCGAGATCATGTATCTTTAAATTTTTTGGATTTGCAAGGTTTTTTAATCCTAATGATCTAAGGTATTTATATGTATTTTGCAGATTTTTTTTTGATCCAACTAATACAAAGTCAATATTTTTGGGTATCTGACTAGAACAAAGTGCTTTTAAGATTATTTCAGGTCCAATACCTGACTCATCTCCTACGCTTAATACCACCTTCAATATTTTATTTGTATTTGGAAAATTCATAAAAAGTTTATAATTTTTTTAACTGTTTAGATAGCAATTTTTTAAACCTAATTTATAGTTTTTATAAATTAGTTTATATCCGAGTGTTTCGCATAAAAGTTTGTTTGAAACTCTTCTATTTTCCATCCAAAAAGATTGAGCGATTGGTGATAATGCATCTTTTACATCCTCAAATAATATTGGCTTTGGCATTGTTAAACCAAGTAAGTCGTAGCAATATTGAATAACTTCTATCTGAGAACAGGGTTCGTCATCTGCAATATTTATGATTTGGTGAAACTTTAAAGAATCTTTATTTTGTAATAAAAAAATAATCGCATGCGTAATATCAGCAACATGAATTCTTGAAAAGACTTGAGCTTTTTTTAAGATAACTCGAATTTTTTGATTTTTGATTAATTCAAACGTGGATCTTCCAGGTCCATATATACCAGGTAATCTAAAAATTTGGACGGGCAAACTAGATTCAATCCATTTTTGTTCGCAATTTAATCTATTATGGCTTCTTTTTTGAAACGGATTAGGCTGATCTATCTCAGAAACCCAACCACCTTCAGTGTTTCCATAAACTCCGGTGGTAGATAAATATCCAACCCATTCAAGTGGTAAATCTTGTAGTTTACTTTGAAGCCTTTCTAGTACGGGATCATTACCATTTTTATCAGGAGGAATGCAACTAAGAATATGCGTGACTCCATCAAAAATTTCTTCATCAGGAACCACACCGTTTTCACTGTCGAAAATAAAACTATTTTGATCTTTGCTTGCAGATCTTGAGCTTGTTAACACAGTGCAACCGAATTTTCTAATAGTTTTTGCAAAAAAACTGCCGCTAAAACCACATCCCAAGATTAAAAATTTATTTTTATTTCCGAGTAAACTTGCAGGTTTCTTCATGCTGGGATAAAGTAGTACATATGTATTAATTGATAATGAAGACAGCTTCTGATACCGATTTAAAATCAAAAACTTTCTGTATAAGTAAAAGTTACTCCTTTTTTGAAAAGAAAGAAGCAAGCTTAGTTAATTTTCAATTCTACCAAAAGTTATTTGTCTTTCTTATTTCATTTTCGACAATTTTAATATTCCCAGATTCGCCAAAAGAATTGGAAAATATATGTGAGACTTATAACTCTAGAAAAATATGTAATGTTTGGTAGTTAAGCTGCTTTATATTTTGATTCATCTTTTATATAATTTTTATTTTTTACCTTAAAATTAGGATTCGCCCATTGTAGTAATCTAATAGCTAATCTTAAATCTCCCTCTAACCAAGCTCTTATAGCCATTGCTCTTCGGGGATCATAAAATTTTTGCCTTCTATACCAATACAAAGCATTTTCATCTGATTTATCCCCATTACATGAAAGACATGCAGGGACGCAGTTTTCTGTTGTACTTAATCCTCCTTGGCTTCGTGGTATTACATGGTCAATAGATTCAGATGGTTTTCCGCAATATATACAACTTTTTCCAGTAAATTTATGAATAGATTTTCGCCATTGTCTCAATCTGAATTTAGGACATAAATCCTCTAAAAAAACAGCATCATTAATATGCATTCAGAATATTTAGTTAAATAAATAATCGCTTGAATATATTAAAAGTCAACATTTATTTATTCCTTACAGCCTAAAATTGCTATCAAAAATATGATTTAGTGTGTTTAGATACAAAATAGTATTTATAAAATTTAGAAAAAAATTATTATCTTTTGGAATCCTTAATTAATAACTATATCTATCAAGTGTTTCATCAGTAAATTCTTCAGAAATTTCTTCATTAGCTTCTTCTAATTCTTTTTTTAATCTTTTCCTTTTGTTTTCTCTATCTTTTGCTTCTTTTTCTTTTCTTTTTGCTTCTTTTTCTAAATCTCTTATTAGTTCTCTATTTGGATGAAGATTATCTAAATATTCAATGCAATAACTAAATTTTTCTCTTTCTCTTATAACTGTTTCAGTAATTTGCGCTGCAGCATTTTTAGGAGAAACTTTGAAGAATCCTCCCTTTTGTTTTTTTATATACGTGTAAGCTGCGTCCCAACTACTTTCATGGTCATTTCCGCCATCTCTCATAGTACAAAAAATTTCTGCTCCAAATGCACTTGCATTTACTCTTGATGTATTAAGAGTGAGAGGAGCTAAAATTCCCAACGCTAATGGTATTAGTTTTTTCTTTTTTAATCTTTGCATTAGGCTTTTATCTTCTCTTTAAAAATATCTTCTATTGAGATATTGTCTATAGAAATTTAAGATTTAATCACTCCAAATAAATTCAAGCATTTCACAACTAAAGGAATAATCAAGAGTACAGTAATCAACCTGACAGCGTGTAAAGTTGCTACTGCAGGCCCCACTCCGTACTCAGACCCTACAAGACTCATTCCGCTAATTCCTCCTGGTGCAGCTCCTAGAATTGTTGTAATGATATCTATATTAAGTAATCTGCTTGTCCATAATCCAATTGCTAATCCAGTAATAACTAAAGTAAAAGTTATTAAAATAGCTGGTCTCCATAAATTTTGAATCTCGACTAATGAGTTTTTTGTTAATGATGTACCAATGACTGTTCCAATTCCAATTTCTAAAATTGTTCTTGTTCCGATTGGCCACTCTGCCATGTCGACTTTGCCACTTATGCTAAGTATGCTTGCGCCAAGTAAAGCACCTGCTAGAGGAGCCGCAGGAATACCTGTTTTTAGAGCTAAAGCTCCAAAAATACAACCTGCAAAAAGATAATAGATCAGATTTATGTTAATCATAAATTTCAAGGATGTTTGAACATAATATTAGAAAAATTTTTTTTTGTTTAAGTTTATAGTCAAATAATATTTTTAGTTTCCTCTCGTAATGTCCCATTTTGTTGGCATAATATTAACTAAAGCATTAATTTTTATGTCTTCACAAATTTCATACAAAGATAATAAAAACCGCATTAAGAAAAAATTATCTTTTTTTGAGGGTGGACACCAGCTCGAAAAATTAGAGTTTGCCCTTGCAATAGCTCAAACTAGAGGTGATGAAAAAAAATCAATTGTTCTTAGAAAAAAGATTGTTGAATTAGGTGGAAATGTTGAAGAGCCAGGAACTTAATTTAATTTCCCTCTAAGAATTTTGATACCATAACTAATGCTTCACCAGCTTGTTGGGCTGTAATTTTACCAAGGTTGAGAAGTGTATTACTCATAGCAGAAACTACCGTAACAATATCTCTATCATTTACATAACCTAAATGTCCAACTCTGAATATTTTCCCCTTCAGATGATCTTGCCCGCCGGCAAGTAGAATATCAAAATTATGCTTTATTGTTTTTCTAAATTCTTCAGCATCAATTCCTTCAGTTTTTATTGCAGTAATTGAAGGACTTAAATATTTTTCATCAGCAAATAATTTTAGATTTAAAGCCTTTACCGCATTGCTCATCGCTAATTTGTGTTTATTGTGTCTTCGGAAAATGTTATCTAAGCCTTCTTCTTTCATCATTTTTAAAGCTTCATCTAAAGCAAAAACTAAATTAACTGCTGGGGTGTATGGATTACTGTTAGTTAAAAGACTTTTTCTGTAGGATTTTAAATTTAAATAAAATTTTGGTAAATTAGATTTTTCTGCAGCTTCCCATGCTTTTTGACTCATTGCTATAAAGCTAAGCCCTGGAGGTATCATATATCCCTTTTGTGATCCTGAAGCAACGATATCTAATTTCCATTCATCTACTGGTACATTGCAAGCTCCAAGACTTGTAACGCAGTCGACAATTGATAAAGCTGTATTGTGTGCACGAATATATGAACTAATAGTTTCTAAATCATTAATTACACCAGTTGAGGTTTCGGAATGAGTCAAAATAACCGCTTTTATTTCTTTTTGTTTATCTTCCTCTAATACCTTTTTAAATTCTTCTGGATCAAGTGGAGTACCCCATTCGGAATCAATTTTTATTACTTCTAGACCAAATTCTTTAGCAACTTTTACCCATCTTTCGCCAAATTTTCCATTTTCTCCACAAATTACTTTATCTCCTCTACTTAAGGTATTTATTATTCCGGCCTCCATTGCGGCAGTCCCACTACCAGTGATTGTTAAAACATCATTTTGAGTTTGATGAAGCCACTGTAAATTTTTAGTTGTACTCTCTACGAGATCTTGAAATTCTTTACTGCGATGGCCTATTGGATGCTTACTTAATGCTTGTAAAACTTTTTCTGGAACTGGTGTGGGTCCAGGAATCATCAATGATAATTTTTGTTGTATGGCCACTTTTTGTTAAATAGGTCATTCTTAGATTAGTTCTCATTATATATTTTTCAATTACTTGATTTGAAAAAAGGATTTTCTTTACCTTTGTGGGTTGCTGGAGCTGCTAGGTCAGCATTAAATAAACTAGTAGGTTTACCATTGAAGAATTATGAACTAATAAAAATTCCTAATGAAAAAAAAGAAATAAAAATTGAAATTCATTCTGTTGGTTTACTTAAAGATGAATCGCATGCATTAGGAATTACCTTTGCGAAGTCTGGCTTAGATCTTGACATTACACAAAACTTAGAGGTATGGACAATAGCCTCTTTAGAAAAAATTTCTATAAATAATCCTGTTCAAACAATTCCAATAAATATTATTGCAGGATATGGTGTAGGAATAAAAGAAGATACATCAGAGATGTGCATTTCTGATTTTGCCAAAGAAGTTTTATATGAAAATTTATTAGATAGTATTCCTGCGGGCTTTTATTTGAAATTAGAAATTATTTTCCCAAATGGAGAATTTTTAGCTGAAAGAACAAGTAATAAGTCATTTGGTATTGTTGATGGATTATCTATTATTGGTACTTCTGCTGAGACTTACTCTAGTGCTTCACCTGATCAATTGGAAGAGGCTAAAAATAATCTAGCAAAGTTAATTGAAAATGATTTTAAAGGGGAAGTTGTATTTGTTATTGGTGAAAATGGTTTAAATTTGGCCGAAAGTTATAATGTTAATTTGCCAATTATCAAAATTGGAAATTGGATAGGACCATTATTAGTTGATGCTGCAATAAAAAAAGTCAAAACTGTAATTCTTTTTGGTTATCACGGGAAATTAATTAAATTAGCAGGCGGTATTTTTCATACACATAATCATTTAGCTGATGCAAGAATTGAGATTCTTGTTTATTTAGCCGTTCAAGAAAAGTTACCCCCTGAAATAGTAGTTGAATTATCTCAGCTAGATAATCTTGAAAATGCATTACAACATCTTGAAAGATTTAATAAAACTTTAGCTGATAAATTATTCAAGAATTTATCAAATATGATCGAAAAGCGTTCTTTTACTTATGTAAATAGGTATGTTAAAACCGATATGGAAATCGCATCAATCATTTTTGATCGAAAAAGGAAAATAAGGTGGGCTGGAATTAACGGTAATAAGTATATTTCTTATTTTCAATGAGATTAATTTGTGATTCATTATGCTTTTGTAAATAAATTGAGTTAACTTTTATACATGAGTCAAACAATTTTAAAAAAAGAACGAGATCCTTCAATATTAATTTTAGATTTCGGATCTCAATATTCTGAATTGATTGCAAGAAGAATTAGAGAAACTAATGTTTTTTCTCTTGTGGTAAGTAATTGCATTTCAATTGAGGAAATTAAAAATATCAACCCTAAAGGGATTATTTTGAGTGGAGGCCCAAATTCTGTATATGAACAAAATGCTCCTACTTGTGATGAAAAAATTTTTAATTTAGGAATTCCTATTCTTGGCATATGCTATGGAATGCAATTAATGGTCAAAGAACTTGGAGGATCTGTTATTTCAGCAACCAAAAGAGCTGAATATGGTAGAGCACCAATCAATATTGACCAAGAATCTGACCTCCTTTTTGATGTAGAAGATAAATCAATTATGTGGATGAGTCATGGCGATTCTATTAATTGTTTGCCTGATGGATTTGATAAAATTGCTCATACCGAGAACACACTCCATGCAGCAATTTCAAATGATGTAAAGAAATTATTTGGCGTACAATTTCATCCTGAAGTTATTCATTCAGAGTTTGGGATGACGGTAATTAAAAATTTTGTTTATAAAATTTCTTGTTGTGCGGCTGATTGGACAACCGAAACATATATAGAGGAAACTATTCCAAGGATAAGAGAGCAAGTTGGCAATAAAAAAGTTTTGCTTGCCTTGTCTGGAGGAGTTGATTCCTCAACTCTTGCTTTTCTTCTTAATAAAGCAATTGGAAATCAGCTTACATGCATGTTTATAGACCAAGGTTTCATGAGAAAAGGTGAACCAGAATTTTTAATGAATTTTTTTGATAAGAAATTTCATATAAAAGTTGAATATATTAATGCAAGGGAAAGGTTTATTTCTAAATTAAAAGGTGTTACTGATCCAGAACAAAAAAGAAAAATTATAGGCGAAGAATTTATTAGAGTATTTGAAGAAGAAAGTAATAGATTAGGACCTTTTCAGTATTTAGCCCAAGGTACTCTTTATCCTGATGTTATTGAAAGTGCTGGTACTAATATTGATCCTAAGACTGGTGAAAGAATAGCTGTAAAAATAAAGAGTCATCATAACGTGGGTGGATTACCAAAAGATTTACAATTTAAATTAGTTGAGCCATTAAGAAAACTTTTTAAGGATGAAGTCCGAAAAGTGGGAGCTGCTTTAGGGTTGCCGGATGAAATTATAAAAAGGCATCCATTCCCAGGTCCTGGATTAGCTATAAGAATTTTGGGAGAGGTAAATAATGAAAAACTTGATTGTTTGAGAGATGCAGACTGGATAGTAAGAGATGAAATTAAAAAAGCAGGTCTTTACAATGATATTTGGCAAGCTTTTGCAGTATTGCTACCTGTTAAAACTGTGGGAGTGATGGGAGATAAAAGGACTTATGCATGGCCAATAGTTTTACGTTGTGTATCAAGTGAGGATGGTATGACAGCGGATTGGTCAAAAATTCCTTTTAAGATTTTGGAGAGGATTGCAAATAGAATCGTAAACGAAGTAGATTTAGTTAATAGAGTTGTTTACGATATAACAAGCAAACCTCCTGGAACTATTGAGTGGGAATAAACGGATTTTAAGACCCCAGTTATAACTTGAAAAATGTATGATTCCCGTCTTTTTTACGTATTTGTAATGGATCTAACGTGATCCTTCTCCTTGTCTCACCCGAAGCATCATGACTGTCTCTATGTTGAAGTCGTAGTGGTTGTAGAGAAAATTGAAGAATAAATTTTAAGATATCAATATTTAATATCTGAAAATGTTATTTTTTTTGTGCACCTTTATAAAAAGTTCTTATTTTAATTTGGTTTTTTTTATTTGAATAATCATTTGACTTAATACCTAAAAAATAAGTTCCACAAGCGACATCAATATTAGACTTGTCATCATTTAACAAGTCTAGAAATTTACTGAATCTAGTAAATACAATTCTTATTAAAACCCCAATTGTTTTATTTCTCATTAAACCTGCAATTGCATAACTCAAAATAAATAATGTGGACGAGAATGCACCATGGTGTGCACCTGATGAGATTTCTTTGAACTTCTTAAATAACCATCTATGACCTGAATGACTAAATCTAGTAAAATCATAAGGTCCTTCATGAACGCACTGCATAAAGGGAGTTTCTGCATAAACAATAGCGTTAATTTTAAGTATTCTGTAAATCTCCTCTACTACACGATTGGGGTTAATAACATGTTCTAAAACTGCTTGAATTATTACTAATTCATATGATTCATTCTCAAAAGGCAGATAGTGAGCATCAGCAATTGCAGTTATGTTTTGAGAAAAATAAACATCAATAGAATTTATTTTTATTCCTTTTCTTTTGCACATAGAGAAGAAATAATCTGATCCTGAACCTAGAGTCCCGCCACCTATTATTAAGACTTTTGAGTCTTTTTTTAAATGATCAGCAAGATATTTATAGTTTTTAATTGTTTTAATGTTTTTACCATATATTAAATCTCTAATAATTTTTTTTATTTTCATTTTTATATTAGAGTCATCTCTTTTTCTGCTACCAAAATTTATAAAATTTTCAGAATAAGTATTTTCTAATATGCAATCTTCAAGATTAAATGGAATTAATATTGGTATTTTATTTATTATTGGAAATGTCTTTTTAGGGAGGTGACAAGATTTATTAATACATTGTAAGTGACCAGATTTAATAAGTTTTAATTTCTCATTGCAACTTGGACATGCAAACATTATTAAATTCTTTAATTTTTTTTATCTTAAGTTACTTTGTATTTTTGAAAAGTTTCATAATGAATTCTCTACAAAAGAATCGTATAAACCTTCCTAACTTTTTTAAGATTATCATTTTTGAGTCTCACCTCATGCTCACCCAAGAAAAGTCTGTTAGTATGACCTCAAGTATTCGCTTCAATAATTTATTTTTACTTTTTCTTATACAACTAGAACCATTGAGTGGGAATAGGAAGAGATTATAACCTTTGTCATAGTCTAGAAAAAAATCATACGTGAATCACACGTGATTTTTTGACTACCTTTTTGTAAGGATTTTAAGCACACATCACACAATCTTCACAGGTGGGACGATTTTATGTCTCTATCGAGAAATTCTTAAGAAGGTCATTTCTCTACACATATATCTTACAATTGTAAATATGCGAAAAGGAGAAAACAAAAAATTGTTTGAGTATGATGAGATGATCCATCTTTTAAAAATTGATAAGAATCTCTCACATAGATGTTTGCATATATCGTCAAGAAATGAATTTATACAATATTTTTTTATATTATTTAATTTAATAGAAAATTAGATCTATATTAAGATAAAAACTTAAAAATTTTTTGTTTAACTGTTTAAAGTAAAAAACATGAACTTTGATCAAACAAAAATATTAATTTATGAATTAAATGAAGTACCTAGAAGACTTCTGGAACTTTATATTGCTAAGTATCCTAATTCAGCATTTGCTGTTTTTAAGAAAGAGGGTCTTGTCCTAGATACTTTTACTAAAGATGATGGAGAATTGCACCCCTGGAGTACTTGGCCAACAGTCCATAGAGGTGTATATAATTTTGACCATAATATTAGATTTATCAATCAAGATTTAACCAAGGCAAAACGATTCAAACCTATATGGGAGATTTTATTTGAAAAAGATATCAACATTGGTATTTTTGGATCATTGCAATCATATCCACCAATTATTGGCAAGAATGTTAGTTTTTATTTGCCAGATACTTTTTCTCCTGATAGTAATGCCAAACCAGAAGAGTTGAGTCAATTTCAATCTTTTAATTTGGCAATGGTCAATAAAAATAAAGCGATTAGTCGAGGTATTTCAACTTCACAAATCAATTTACTTTATCCATTGATAAAAAAAAGAATAGTATCTATTAATGGTTTAAATTCAATCTTGCTTCAATTAATTAAGGAGAAATTAAATAGTAAATATAAGACAAGAAGAGCTTTGATTCAAAATGTACTTGGATTTGATTTATTTCTAAAGAATTTGTATAAGGATAAACCTACTTTTTGTACTTACTTTACAAACCATGTTGCAGGAATGATGCATAGATATTGGAGAGATTTATTTCCAGAAGACTTTAGTTTAAAAGAAAATGAAGTTGATCCTTTTCACTCAAAGTCAATATTAAAGAGTATGCATCTCGCTAATAATGATTTAAAGAAATTGATAAAATTTTCTAAATCAAATAATTATGATTTATGGGTAATTTCTAGTATGGGACAGGAATCTATTGATAGAGGAGAATATATTCCTGAATTATATTTAGGCAATTTTAATAGTTTTTTATCAGCCCTCAATCTAGAAGATAGTAGTTTTGAATTATTGCCTGCTATGCAACCTGATTATTGTATTAAATGCTCTTCAAAAGAAGATTTAATAAAACTTAAAAACCTATTAAAAGATATTAAAGATCTTGATGGTAACCATTTATTAACTGAACGTTATCCACCAAAAGACAATAGATTAAATATATCTTTGAAAAGATCTATAACTGTATCTCTAAATAAGCAATTGTGCTTCAAAGATAAGAAATATTCAATTAAGCAATTTGGTTTAGAAATTATTAAAAGGGACATCGGGACGGGATATCATATTCCGCAGGGGATATTTTTAGCATTAGGGAAAAATAATGATAGGTTAATAAATTATCAAAATCACCTTATAGAAACAACAAAAATTTGTCCCACTATATTGGATTTATTAAATATAGAAATACCTACATATATGAATTCTCCATTATAAGTAAACAATATATCTTAATCTAACTTATAGAATGTTTACCTATTAAAATTATTTTTTGATTGATAAAAAGTCTTCAATCGCTAAAAATATAGATGATAATTTTAATTCTTAATATCTCTACAAAAGAATCGTATAAAACTTCCTAACTTTTTTAAGAATATCACTTTAGAGTCTCATCTCATGCTCACCCAAGAAATGTCTGTTAGTATGTTCCCAAGTATCCGTTGCAATAACTGATGATTTCTTTTTCTTCTACAACTAGAACCATTAAGTGGGAGTGACGGAAAATTGTCTTTTTTCATCAAAAATGGAACTAAAAGTTTTGTCACGGGTTTGGCACAGAATTTGTCACCTCACAGAAGTCAATGATATCAATGAGATATCAATGACTTTGAAGTATCAAAATTGGGTGGAACCATTTAGTGAAAGTAAGTTAACAAATTTTCTAAATAAATTTAATACTTTTTATGTAAGAAATATTTTCAAATGAAATATATATCGTAATGAACGAGATTATTAAATTAAGTAGATCTACCGTTGAGAAATATCTTAGTTGTCCAAGATGTTGTGTACTTGATAAAAAATATAAAATAAAACCACCATCATTACCATTCACTCTAAATATCGCTGTAGATAATTTGTGTAAAAATGAATTTGATTATTATAGAAAAATTCAGAAGCCGCATCCTTTATTTATTGAATATGGTATTGATGCTGTTCCTTTCCAACATAAAGATCTAGAACGTTGGAGAAGTAATTTTCAAGGGATAAGATATAAGTCAATTGAACATAACTATGATTTTGGTGGAGCTGTAGATGATATTTGGAAGAAAAAAAATGGTGATCTTATTATCGTTGATGTAAAAGCAACATCTAGAAATAATTTTGATTGGTCTGAGACTTTTAATAAATACGAATATGCAAAAGCTTATAAGAGACAATTAGAAATGTATCAGTGGCTATTTAAAAAAAATGGTTTTCAAGTAGCTAAAGAAGCTTATCTTTTATATTTCAACGGAAAGAAAAATGAAGAGTTATTTAATAACCAATTAAATTTTGACGTACATCTTATTAAATTAGATTGCTCTACTTCATGGGTAGAAAATAAGATAATTGATACGGTTAATTTATTACGTTCGGAAGTTTTCCCAAAACCTTCTTTAAATTGCGAATACTGTAATTATTTAAAGAAGCGTTGGCAGTTATCGATGATTTAATATTCATGGGATAATTTTTTATATTTCTGGAAAAATACTGAATAAAAGATAATCTTTAATTAGATTATTAATTTAGGCTTTTGATAAAACCAAAAAATTCTGAAAGAAAGATAACTAATCATCTTCAACAAGATGTAGTCAAAGTATCTGGTAAAACAATTTTTATTAATCCTTTTTTATATTGGCGGAGATTTGACGAAAATACTAATAGATGGCTTAGAGAACCTGGTCAAATGTCAGAGGATCAAATTTCATCAAACAGAAACCGTTTTTATCCAGAAATAGAGTGGGCTGATTTAAGTCATGAGCAAAAGCTCATAAAAGATGCAACTGTTGAGATGTTTTTAAAAACTCTTGAATTGATAAGTACTTTTCATCCATATCTAAATTCTGGACAATTGTTAGAAGTGGAGAGAAAAATGGCGATTATAAAAAAGATTCCTTTCGAAAAGTGGGTAACAAAATCTTTCGCCAAAAAAGCGAGATTATTAGAAAATGAAAAAAGAAAATTTCAAAGAGAGAGATTTTTTAATAGCTGGAGGGAATGGTTTAGCCTTGTTAATACTCAACAAGCAATTATGCCGTTAATCGTCACAATATT
>QCIH01000018.1 GCA_003216795.1 Prochlorococcus sp. AG-402-K16 | reverse complement strand
ATCGGCCTGAAAAAAGAAATGCATTTAGGCCACAAACTGTAGATGAACTCATTGACGCATTTGATATCGTAAGAAATGATGAAACTATTGGCGTAGTTCTCTTTACAGGTGCGGGACCTGACAAGAAAGGCATTTATTCTTTTTGCTCTGGAGGTGATCAGAGTGTAAGGGGTAAAAATGGATATAAGAATGATGAAGGGAAGCAGAGATTAAATGTACTTGAACTTCAAAGATTAATAAGAAGTTTGCCTAAAGTGGTTATCGCTTTAGTTCCTGGTTTCGCCATTGGAGGAGGGCAGGTACTTCATCTAATTTGTGATCTTAGTATCGCCTCTGAAAATGCAATATTTGGTCAAACAGGTCCAAGAGTTGGGAGTTTTGATGCGGGTTTTGGATCTAGTTATTTAGCAAGACTTGTTGGTCAAAGAAAAGCAAAAGAAATTTGGTTTTTGTGTAGAAAATATAATTCCAAGGAAGCTCTGAAGATGGGCTTGATAAATGCAATTACAAAGATTGAAGAATTAGAAGCTGAGGGTGTAATCTGGGCAAGAGAGATTTTACGAAATAGTCCAACTGCTATTCGTATTCTTAAAGCTTCATTCAATGCAGAGAATGATGGGATTGCAGGTATTCAAGAATTGTCTGGATACACAACTCAATTATTCTATTCGACTGAAGAAGCTCAAGAAGGTAGAGATGCCTTTCTTGAAAAGCGTCCACCAGACTTTTCTGACTATAAGTGGACACCCTAGTTTATTTTTCAAAAGAACTTTTTTTAAATAATTATCAATGAGAATTCTTCTTGCCGCTGCTGAATGTGCTCCAATGATCAAAGTTGGAGGTATGGGAGATGTGGTTGGTTCGTTGCCTCCATCTTTGATAAAACTTGGTCACGATGTAAGGGTAATAATTCCAGGATATGGAAAATTGTGGAGTCTTTTAGAGGTATCGAATGAACCAGTCTTTAGAGCAAATACAATGGGCACTGATTTTGCCGTATATGAGGCAAAACATCCCATTCATAATTATGTGATTTACCTAGTGGGTCATCCAACATTTGACTCTGACCAAATATATGGAGGCGAAAATGAGGACTGGCGCTTTACATTTTTTGCTAGTGCTACTGCAGAATTTGCCTGGAATTGTTGGAAACCTCAAGTTCTCCATTGCCATGATTGGCACACTGGAATGATTCCTGTGTGGATGCATCAGGATCCCGAAATTAGTACTGTCTTCACAATTCATAATTTAAAATACCAAGGCCCTTGGAGATGGAAACTTGAAAAAATGACTTGGTGTCCTTGGTATATGCATGGAGACCACACGATGGCTGCGGCAATGCTTTACGCAGATAGGGTAAATGCTGTTTCTCCGACTTATGCAGATGAGATTAAAACCCATGAATACGGGGAAAGCCTCGAAGGATTACTTAATTACATTTCAAGTAAATTAAGGGGAATTCTTAATGGCATAGATCTTGATGAATGGAATCCAGCCAAAGATCCAGTTTTACCTGCACAATTCAGTATTAAGAATTTAGAAAATAGGCTAGAAAATAAAAAAATTTTGCAGAGAGAAATGGGTCTCGAAGTTAATCCTAAAAAATATCTTTTAGGTATGGTCAGTAGGTTAGTTGATCAGAAAGGGGTTGACTTACTTTTACAAGTTTCAAGAAGACTATTAGCCTATACAGATTCTCAAATTGCTGTTTTAGGGACTGGAGATAGATATTTAGAGTCTGGATTATGGCAACTGGCATTAGATTACCCTGGAAGATTCTCAGTATTTCTTACCTATGATGATTCTTTATCAAGGCTTATCTACGGTGGCTCTGATGCATTTTTAATGCCAAGTAGATTTGAACCTTGTGGAATTAGTCAACTCCTTGCTATGAGATATGGCTCTA
Source organism: Prochlorococcus sp. AG-402-K16 (assembly GCA_003216795.1). Lineage (GTDB taxonomy): Bacteria > Cyanobacteriota > Cyanobacteriia > PCC-6307 > Cyanobiaceae > Prochlorococcus_A. The sequence continues at coordinate 23,167 of QCIH01000018.1, read as the reverse complement.
TCCCTATAGTAAGGCGAGTTGGAGGTTTAGTTGATACAGTTTTACCTCATGATCCAGAAAATAATAATGGCACGGGATTTTGCTTTGATCGCTTTGAACCTATAGACTTCTATACTTCTTTAGTAAGGTCCTGGGAAGCCTTTAGACATAAAGATAGTTGGGAATTACTGCAAAAAAGAGCCATGAGCCAAGAGTTTAGTTGGCAAAGATCAGCTCTTGAATACGAAGTTATGTATAAGGATGTTTGCGGAATAAAAGAACCATCGCCAGATGTTGCTGAAGTTGAAAAATTTTCTTACGGACAATCAGCTGATCCATCCTTAAAAAAAGTATGACTTAATTTTTTAATGGAATTCTCTTTATCAGAATTAAAAGATGTTTTGGGTGACATTAGAAATCTGAAAGAGGGGGAAAGAGATTTTTTGAATTTTAAGAATATAAGTATTGATAGTAGAACTTTATTAAAAAATGATCTTTTTATAGCTATCAAGGGTAAAAATTTTGACGGACATAGTTTTCTTCCAGAGGTTTTAAATAAAGGAGTTAAATCTGTTGTAATTCAAAAAGGGATGCAGAGATTACTGCCTAGTAATTTTCCTTATTGGGTTGTAAATGACACAACAGAGGCTTTTCAAAAATTAGCATTGCTAAAAAGAAAAAAATTAAATATCCCTATTGTTGCAATAACTGGCTCAGTGGGTAAAACCACAACAAAAGAAATGATTGGAGGAGTTTTAAATAAACTTGGAAGAATTAAATTATCTCATGCAAATTTCAATAATGAGATTGGAGTTGGTCTTACTATTCTTGCTACAGATAAAGAAGATAAAATTTTAGTTCTTGAGATGGGGATGAGAGGTCTTGGACAGATCGAGAATTTATCTAAATATAGTGAACCCGATATTGCAGTTATTACTAACATTGGGACAGCTCATATTGGATTGTTGGGGTCAAAAAAAAATATTACTCATGCAAAGTGTGAAATTAGTAAGTTCTTAAATCCAAAGGGAGTTGTAATAATTCCAGCAAATGATCCATTCCTAGAAGAAACTTTAAAAGAATTTTGGAAAGGTAGAGTGATAAAAGTAAAACTATTAAATATAGAAAATCAAAAGGATAGTTTTAAGAAAGATGATAATTTGCGAGGATTTTATAATCCTTCGAATAAAACAATTTTAATTGAAGAAAATACATTTGAAATTTCTTTTGAGGGATTTCACAATGCTTCGAATTTCTTATTTGCTTATGCAGTTGCTAAAGAGCTAGGCATTGATTTTGCAAGTTTTAATAAATTTGATTTTGTAAGTTTAGGTGGAAGAAATAAAATTCTTAAATCAGTAAAAACAACAATATATGATGAATCATATAATGCTTCGCCGGAGTCAGTAAAAGCATGTATTAAAACCCTACTTGAAAAACCGAGAAATAAATTTTTCATATTTGGAAGTATGCAAGAATTGGGAAAAGAATCTGAAAAGTATCACAAAGAAATATTCGACTTAATAAATAATTCAGATATAAAAAAGTGTTTATTTATTTGCGATAAAGAAAATGAAAAAATTTACTCCAATTATCTAAAAGATAAGAATAAATTCTTAGTTTTAAATAATATTAAAGATGTACCTCAAGAGATAAACAAATCTACAAAAAAAGGTGATTCTATTCTTATAAAAGGGAGCAGATGTTGGCAACTTGAAAAAATTATTGAATTAATTAACTAAATCAGGATTTCTTTTTTTCCAATTATCTATGTTTACTTGCTTAGTTCTTGAGATCGCTAATGAATTATCTTTAGAGTCTTTTGTGATCACTGAACCAGCACCTGTTGTTACTGATTCCCCTAGATTTATTGGTGCTACAAAAACTGTGTTTGCTCCAATACTGGAATTTTTTCCAATTTTTGTTTGATGTTTTTTCTGCCCATCAAAATTTGCAGTAATAGTGCCTGCTCCAATATTTGTAGAACTTCCAATAATAGAATCACCAATATAACTGAGATGGTTTACTTTAGATTCTTCCTCAAGTTGACTATTTTTGATCTCAACAAAATTACCTATTTTGCTATGGGAAGATAATTTGGAATTAGGTCTTATATGACTATAAGGGCCAATTTTTATATGATCCATTATCTGAGAATCATAAACAGTAGAGTTTAAAATTTCACAATTTAATCCCACATTAGAATTCTCAATAAAAGTATTTGGACCGATAATGCAATGACTATTTATTTTCGTATTTCCTCTTATATGTGTATTAGCCTCTATGATTACATCCTTACCAATTTCAGCTTCTTCACTAATTGAACAGCTTGCTTTATTTATGAAAGTAACACCATTAAGCATATGTTTTTCTTTAATTGAATTCTGAATACATTCCTCGCACTCTGATAGTTGAATTCTGTTATTAATTCCTTGAAGCTCTCCATTATCCTCTACTTCGAGACTTGAGGAATTTTTTAGCAGAGATATTGTATCTGTTAAGTAAATCTCTTTTTGATTATTATTGCTTTGCAATGTATTAATTATTTCTGATAAGTTACCCCAGTTAAAACAGTAAACACCTGCATTGATTAATTTATTTTCTCTTTCTAGATCATTGCAATCTTTTTCTTCAACAATTCTCTCTATAAAACTCCCCTTCAAAAAAACTCTGCCATATCCATAAGGATTTGTTTTCTTTGTGGTAATTAAAGAAACATCAGCATTTTTTGAATCGTGTAAATATAAAAGTCTTTTTAGAGTACTAGGCTTAATGAGTGGTACGTCGCCGTTTAGTACCAAAAGTTTTCCTTCATGTTTTTTTACTTCTTTGCATAGTACCTGGATAGCATGACCGGTTCCTGATTGAGGTTCTTGAACAACAACATGGATTTTTTTATCGTTTGGGATTGACTTTTGTACTTCTTTTGATTTGTGTCCTGTAATTACGAATATCTTATCGGGCTTTAATTCGACACATGAATCAATTACTCTTTGTAGAAGACTTTTGCCAGAAATTTTATGTAAAACTTTTGGCAAAGAGCTTTCCATCCTAGTACCCTTGCCTGCCGCTAATATCGCAACACTTAACATGTTTATTTGAAATCCTAACTTAAATCTAACTCTTAAAGGATAACTTCGTCATTCCCCACTTCTCTCTCCATTTATTTGTAGATAATAGATTTGAGAATAATTGCTCATCTAATCTTCTCCTGATTATATCTTCTTTACTTGAGTTCAAATCTTGATCTCTATATGGAATACTGGCTTTAGTTAAGAGATGTTCTTCTTCCATTAAAGATAACTTTTCAAAATTGAAATTAGGTTTCAATTTATTCTTATCAAATTTTGATATTGCGACAGTTCCCTGACTCCAAAAAGGTCTGTTTTTAAAACTTGGCTTAATAGTAAAAATTTCTAATCCAAGATTTCTTAGGGTTTTTCTTACTGCCGCTGATGAAGAATAAGTTATTAAATAACCATAAGGATTGAGATTTTCTGTGACTTTTGATAAAAATTCAATCGTCCATACTTGTGGGCATTTTTGAGGAGAAAAACCATCTAAATAAATCAGATCGAATTTAATAGAGGAAGGAATAATGTTGATTTTTTCTCTAGCATCACCCCACAAAATACTGCATTTAAAAAATTGATCCTCAAAGTAATCTTTTCGACAAAGTGATTCAAATATTTTTTTGACTTTTGGATCCCATAATTTAAGGAAAGATTCATTTCTAAGTGAATATTCAAGAGGATATTTATCAATCTCCAATGCATATAAATTTAAATATGATTTTTGTTTAATTAATTCATCTAATAAAGAAGCGGAATTGTATCCTAAACCAAAACATATATCCAAAACATTAAGAGATTTGCCCTTAAATCTTTGCAAATTTGAAGTAGCTGTAAACTTTAACTTTGTTTCCTCTAATGCTCCAAACAAACTATGGAAGTTCTCTTGAAAAAAAGCACTTCTTAAAGAGTAACTACCATCTTTAGTTAAAACTTCTATTAATTCAGACAAAAACTTTTTTTGCTAGTTAGTTAGTTTGGCCAGCTCTTCCCAGAAAGTGGGATACGAGACGCTAGCTGCATCTGCTCTCATGATTTTTGAGGTACCTTTGGCAAGAAGTGAAGCGATAGCAAGACTCATTGCTACTCGATGATCTGTCTCACTGTCTACCTCCGCAGGATGAAATTTTGATTGCCCATTAATAATTAACCCATCCTCTTTTTCTGTTATTTCAGCACCGAATTTTTGCAATTGTCGTGCCATGACTTTTAATCGATCTGTCTCCTTAATTCTTAATTCTTGTGCATCCTTAATTTCAGAAACTCCATTACAAAAACAGGCTGCCACTGTAAGGATAGGAATTTCATCTATAAGTTTTGGAAGAATATCTCCTTCAATGGTGAATGATCTTAAATTTTTTGCAGTCTTTACTTTTATAGATCCAATAGGTTCGCCTGCAATAGTCGATTTATCTAAAATCTCATAATGACACCCCATTGAATCCATTACATTCAAAATCCCTGTTCTAGTGGGATTTAATCCGACATTCTGAATTAAAACCTCTGAATTTGGAACAATAGATGCAGCAATCATCCAAAAAGAAGCTGAGCTTATGTCTCCAGGAATCAATATTCTCTGGCCAATTAAGTTGCCCCCCGACTTGATAACTACATTTCTTCCTAATTCTCCTCTGATACTGATGTCCGCTCCAAATGCTTTTAACATTCTTTCGGTATGATCTCTTGAAGATGCTGGTTCAATAACAGAAGTGGTTCCAGAAGCTTTGAGGCCTGCCAATAAGATTGCAGACTTTACTTGAGCACTCGCTACAGGGGTTCCAATAAGACATCCTTTTAGTTTAGTCCCATCAATTGAGATTGGAGCTTTGTTTCCTTTCTCTCTACCAAAAATTTTGCCACCCATCAACGATAATGGTTTGCCTACTCTCCCCATTGGCCTTTCATTAAGAGAAATGTCACCTGTTAATATGAAATTTTTACCTTCTTGACCGGCCAGTAACCCCATTAATAATCTCATGGTGGTTCCCGAATTCCCACAATTTAGAATTTCTTTGGGCTCTTTTAATCCATCAAGACCCAATCCTGAAATCGTAAAAGGCTCATTTTCTTTTATTTCTGGTATTTTTACACCTAATTTTCTAAGACAATCAGCAGTTGAGAGTGGATCTTCAGAATGTAAAAACCCCTCAATAGTCGTGTCACCCTTAGCAATACTTCCTATTATTAAAGCTCTATGAGAAATAGATTTATCTCCAGGTACTTTTACTTTTCCTTTTAAATTAACTCCACCTTTTATTGTGCGGATATTATTCATTTTCAAATTAATTACTGGATAAAATTTCTGAAAAAACAAATTAGTTTTATATTATCAATAAGTTTGTTTTTAAAAAAAAAATAATCAAATTAAGTAACTGTTTTCTATAATAAATTCAGAAAAGGATTTGATCATTAATCTTACTTATTATCACGTTGCAAAGGATGTTCCTGAAAATAGTCCACATATCGCAGTGGTCATTGATGTTTTAAGAGCTACAACCACAATTTCTTGGGCTTTAAAAAATGGAGCTGATTCAATACAAGTTTTTGCAGATTTAGATTTATTAAAAAAATCTGCAATTAAGTGGCAAGCTGAAAAAAGACTAATGCTTGGAGAGAGAGGCGGAAAGAAAATTGAGGGCTTTGATCTAGGAAATTCTCCTTTATCAGTTACAAAAAAAGTTGTTAATGGTAAAAGACTATTTATGAGTACGACTAATGGGACTAAATCATTGCAAAAAGTTCAAAATGCTAAACATTTATTTGCTATGGGTCTCCCAAATAGGAAAGCAGTTGCCGAAAAAATCATTTCATTAAAAAGTGAAAATGTTTTAATACTTGGTAGTGGTTGGGAAGGTTCTTATTCACTTGAGGATTCTTTAGCTGCTGGTGCTTTGGCTTCATACCTAAAACAGAACTGTGATTTCGAAATTAATATTCTGAATGACGAATTACAAGCTGCTTTAGCACTTTGGGATGTCTGGAAAAATGATATTTTGAAATGTTTAAAAACAGCAACCCATGGCAAAAGATTGACAAGTCTTGGAGATTATGAGGATGATTTTAAATGTTGCTCTGAACTTGATTGCTTAGATATTGTTCCAGCTCAAGTTGAAAGAGGTGTGATTCGTGCCTCATGATTTACGAATTGGTTCATTAGGAGTAAAGTCTTGACTGATTTTTTGGTGGCTGCATTACAAATTACAAGTACTTCAAATGTTGAAGCAAATTTTACTGAAGCAGAAGAACAGATTGAATTAGCTGCTAGAAGAGGTGCTGAGTTAATAGGATTGCCTGAGAATTTTGCTTTTTTAGGAGGAGATGATGAAAAACTTAGATTAGCTTCTGAATTGTCAGAGAAGTGTACAAATTTTCTAAAAACTATGTCACAAAGATATCAAGTATATCTTTTGGGAGGAGGGTATCCTGTCCCTGCTGGCGATGATAGTCATACTTTTAATAGGTCAGCCTTATTTGGGAAAGATGGACAGATTTTGGCAAAATACGACAAGATTCATTTGTTTGATGTTGATTTGCCAGATGGAAATTTATACAAGGAATCATCCACTATTTTATCTGGAGCAGAGTATCCACCTGTTATAGATGTGCCAGGTTTATGCAAAATAGGATTATCGATTTGTTACGACGTTAGATTTCCTGAACTCTATAGATATTTGTCTTCCAATGGTGCAGAGCTAATTATGATTCCTGCAGCTTTTACAGCATTTACTGGAAAAGACCATTGGCAAATCCTATTACAAGCAAGAGCAATTGAGAATACAGCATATGTAGTCGCTCCAGCTCAAACAGGTATTCATTATGGAAGAAGGCAAAGTCATGGCCATGCAATGGTAATTGATCCTTGGGGTACGGTTTTATCTGATGCCGGAAAAACTCAGGGAGCTGCAATAGCACCTGCTGATAAAGAAAGAGTAAAGAAAATTAGGGAGCAGATGCCAAGCCTTAAACATAGAAAAAACAAATTCTTTTCAAACTAATGATAAAGTTTTTAGATAATAAACTTTTTCGTTATTTATCCGTTTTTTTATTTTTAAATTCTTCAATCCTTCCAGTCAAATGTTCAAGTGCTCTTGCAGCATGGGCTATAAATACTAATGGGGTTCTAGAATTAAGAACTAAATCAAATACAAATTTAAAAGCATACTTTCAGAAGGCTAACCAAATATCGGGAGATAGATTCTGGGTAGATTTCCCAGGAGAATTAAAAAATCCCAGAACAATAAAAGGTAATGGCCCAATAAAAGAAATTAGATTAGGTAAACCAGATAAGGGTAAAACAAGACTAGTAATTGAATTCAAGGAAGAGACTTATTTGAAACCTTTGACTTGGCAAATGATGGGCTTAGATCAAAATAGATGGAGAATTAAACTATTTAACTCAAAATATTCATTTAAAAAGATTGGTGAAGGTTTAGTTGAAAAGAAGAGAGGAAATATCAAAGAAAATCAAAATTTAATTCATAAGAAAAGAAACAATTATGGTTACTTGAAACTACCAGAAGTAAAACGAAACCAGTACGAGGTTGTAATTGATCCAGGGCATGGAGGACCTGACCCAGGAGCAATAGGAATAGGTGGTATTAGAGAAACAGATGTTGTCCTTGAGGTTTCAAAAATAGTTAAAAATTTACTTTCTGAGAAAGGTGTCAAAGTAAGGTTGACTAGAACAAATGAAGTTGATTTGGATTTACCTCCAAGAGTCTCAATTGCTAATAATACTGATGCAGATATTTTTGTAAGTATTCATGCAAATGCCTCAAGAGGTAAAAGAAGAGACATAAATGGATTGGAAACCTTTTATTACAGAGGGTGGAGAGGAAGATTACTCGCGAAAAGAATTCAAAAACAAATTTTAAGAGTTTCCCCTGGGAGTCCTGATCGAGGAGTTAAACAAGGTCGATTTTATGTAATTAAAAATACTAGGATGCCTGCAGTTCTTGTAGAAATTGGATTTTTAACGGGAAGATTAGATGCAAGAAGATTAAAGAAAATAACCCATCGAAAAAGATTAGCCTATGCAATTTCAAAAGGCATCCTCGAATATCTAGATAAAGTAGGGTGAAACTTAAAATAGGTATATTTGATAGCGGAATAGGTGGTTTTACTATCCTTAATTCTTTACTAAAAACTCGTAAAGATTTAGAAGTTTTTTATTTGGCGGATACAAAAAGAATACCTTTTGGAAACAAAAATTCTAAAGAGATTAGATTAATTGCAAAGGAGATTTGTACTTTTTTTGTTGATAAGAATTTGGATGCACTTTTAGTTGCTTGCAACACTACAAATGCGTGTGCGCTTGATATTCTAGAAGATAATCTAAAGGTCCCTTGTTTTGACCTTATAAACTCAGTATCGGAAATAGTTGATAAACAAATAATTGGTGTCCTGGCAACACAAACAACTGTTCGATCATCTTATTACAAGAAAGCTATAAATGCTAAAAAAGAGAATAGGATAATATTTCAGCAAGAATGTCCAGAATTTGTATCAGAAATTGAAAAAGAAAAATTAAATCTTGATAAGTTAAATAGCCTATCAGACTTATACTTAAGACCACTAATAAACAAAAATATTGAAGAATTAATACTTGGATGTAGTCACTATCCTTTAATTTATGACTTTTTAAGAAAAAAATTAGATTCAAATATAAAAATTATTGATCCATCGGTAGCATTAACAAAAAAATTTAATGAATCTTTTAATATTCCAGAAACTGACAGCTATGAGAGTATTTCTTTCGAAAATTTAAAATTTTTTGTTACTTCAGAAAGAGATGAGTTTTCCAATAAAGTAAAATTTTGGCTTGGAATTAATAAAGAAATTAGGTTGGTTAACCTCCGAAGTAATGTTTGATTCCTTAAGATATGTAAGAGGTCAATCATGAATACAGTAACAGAGCTACTACAACCAGTTGAAAATGATCTTGATGATCTTATTTTAGAACTGAAAAATCTAATAGGAGCTGGTCACCCAATTCTTCAAGCCGCAGCAGAACATCTTTTTAGTGCTGGGGGGAAAAGGTTGAGACCTGGAATAGTTTTATTAATTTCAAAAGCTATATCCCCTGAATTTTGCTTAACAACCAAACATAAAAGGCTTGCTGAAATAACTGAGATGATTCATACAGCCTCATTAGTCCATGATGATGTTGTTGATGAGGCGTCTACAAGAAGAGGAGTAGATACAGTTCATAGTAGATTTAATACCAGGGTAGCTGTTTTGGCGGGTGACTTTTTATTCGCTCAAGCAAGTTGGCACCTAGCAAACCTTGATAATGTAAATGTAGTTAAATTACTTAGTAGAGTAATAATGGATTTAGCAGAGGGTGAAATTAAACAAAATTTAAATAGATTTGATTCGGCTCAATCTTTTTCCAAATACATCAATAAGAGTTATTGTAAAACAGCATCCTTAATAGCCAATAGTTGCAAAGCAGCTGGAGTTTTGAGTGGGATTAATGAAGAAAACTTAACCTCTTTGTACGATTTTGGCAAAAATATTGGTTTGGCATTCCAAGTTGTAGATGACATTCTTGACTTTACTGGAAATGATAAACAACTTGGAAAACCTGCTGTAAGTGATCTTGCTAGTGGTTATCTTACCGCCCCAGTTTTATATGCCCTAGAAGAAAATAAACAATTGTCAGTTCTTATTAATAGAGAACTTGCTGAAAAAAATGATTTAGATGATGCTCTTAATATCATCATGAACTCTAAAGCTATTGAAAGTTCTAGGAAACTAGCTGAGGATTTTGCAGTGCTTTCTAAAGAAGCTATAGTCTGGCTTCCTGATTCAGAATATAAAAGAGCTTTAATGGCTCTTCCAGAATTTGTTCTTAGCCGTATTTATTAGACCTATTAGAAATAAATCTTTGAGCTTAATTAATATTAAAATTTTTGAAAACCCTAATTTTTTCGACTAAATTTATTAAGCATAGATTTATTTAATGTCATTAGATAAAAAAAATTCAATCAATAACATACTTGAAGAAAAGAGAATTTTCCCTCCATCAAAAAAATTTACAGAAAACGCAAATATTTGTACTCAAGGAGAATTACTAAGTCTAAAAAAACAAGCGTCAGATAATCCTATTCAATTTTGGAAATCTTTTGCAAAATCTGAATTAGATTGGTTTGAGCCATTTCAAACTGTATTAGATAACGAAAATGCGCCCTTTTTTAAATGGTTTAAAGAAGGGAAACTCAATATTACATATAACTGCTTAGATAGACACATTAAGAGAGGGCTTGGAGGAAAGACTGCTCTTATATGGGAAGGCGAACCAGGAGATAGCAAAAAATATACTTACGAAGAACTTCTAAAAGAGGTATGTAAAGCAGCTAATGCATTAAAAGCAATTGGTGTAAAAAAAGGAGATTTGGTATGTATTTATATGCCGATGATTCCTGAAGCTATGTTTGCGATGTTAGCTTGTGCAAGAATTGGCGCGCCTCATTCAGTTGTCTTTGGAGGATTTTCTTCAGAAGCTTTAAAAGATAGGTTAATTGATGGCAACGCAAAATTTGTTGTTACTGCTGATGGTGGCTTTAGAAAAGATAAGGTAATTGAACTTAAGAAAGCAGTGGATGCGGCCATTGAAAGTGGGGCAGATAAAGTTGTTGAAAAAGTAGTTGTTGTTCAACGATCCCAAAAAAATATTTTGATGGTTGATGATAGAGATTTTTGGTGGCACGAATTATTAAAAGATCAAAAAGATCATTGTGAACCAGAAATAATGAATAGCGAAGATAGACTTTTTATTCTTTACACTTCAGGCTCTACTGGAAAGCCCAAAGGTGTAGTTCACACTACTGGTGGTTACAATCTTTGGTCCCATTTGACATTTAAATGGATTTTTGATTTGAAAGATGACGACATTTACTGGTGTACTGCTGATGTTGGTTGGATTACAGGACATAGTTACATAGTTTATGGGCCTTTATCTAATGGTGCTACAACCTTAATGTATGAGGGAGTTCCAAGACCGTCAAATTTAGGGGCTTTTTGGGAAATTGTTCAAAAATATAAGGTTTCTATTTTTTATACTGCACCAACTGCAATAAGAGCATTTATGAAGTCTGGGCGTGAAATACCTGATAAATATAATTTGGAGAGTCTTAGACTTTTGGGCACAGTTGGTGAACCAATTAATCCTGAAGCATGGATGTGGTACAAGCAAGTTATTGGTAAAGATAAATGCCCTATTGTTGATACTTGGTGGCAAACTGAGACTGGTGGCGTGATGATAAGTCCCTTGCCTGGAGTCGTTGCTACAAAGCCAGGTTCAGCTACTTTCCCCTTGCCAGGAATCGAAGTTGAAATTGTTGATAAGAATGGAGATAAGGTTAAGGAGAACGAGGGTGGATATTTAATTATTAAGAAACCTTGGCCAGGAATGATGAGAACAATCCACGGAAACTCAGAGAGATATTTGGAGAGTTATTGGGAATATATTTCATTTAAAGGAGAAAAAAATGTTTATTTTGCTGGAGATGGAGCACGCATTGATGAAGATGGATATATATGGATTATGGGAAGAGTTGATGATGTCATAAGTGTTTCAGGACATCGGTTAGGAACAATGGAAATAGAATCTGCTTTGGTAAGTCATAAATCAGTTGCAGAGTCTGCAGTCGTTGGCAAAAAAGATGATTTAAAAGGTGAAGTTATAGTTGCTTTTGTATCTTTAGAGAAAGAGGTGAACGGTTCTTCAGAATTAGTAGAGGATCTAAAGAAACATGTTGTTAAAGAAATTGGAATTATAGCAAAGCCTGAAAAGATTATAATTTCTGACTCTCTTCCGAAAACACGTAGCGGAAAAATTATGAGGCGAATTTTAAGATCTTTGGCTGCTGGAGAAAAAATTAGTGGTGATATAAGCACTCTTGAAGATAGTTCTGTTTTGGAAAAGCTGAAAGAATTATCCTAATCAGATTCATCAATTAAATTGGAAATTTTTTTTATAGTATTTCTTTTGAATTCATCATCGGCCCAGTCTCCAAAAAAATTTTCTCTTAATCCTGCGCTTGCAATTATAGTGTGGGTACCTTTTAACATTACCCCCTTAGAATTATCTTCTTTTCTTGCTTTCAGACAAGAAAATAATTTATCTGTTTGATCTAATTCGTCTGAGTTGAATTTTATTAGGAAATTATTTTTTTGATTATATGTTTTTTCAATTAATCGTAAAGTTCTTTCAGGGCTTGGACTGAATTCACTGTTGAATTCTAATTTTTGAGAAATTTGTTTTAATAATGGAATAGATTTGTTGGCACTGAAGTTATTAAAACTTATTGATATGAATTTTTCGCAATTTCTTCCACCATCAGGGGAAATTAAATGAAGTTTGCAGCCTAGACTATGTCCAATTCTTATAGATGGAATTGATGTTCCTATTCTCTTTGATAAAGATATTCGGCAATTCTTGAAATCCTTCCATGCTTTAATAGCAAGTTGTTGGTGATCAAATTGTGGAGTGTATTTATATGCATGTACTGCATAGTTTTTATTAATTAAACTCTCGATGAATCTTTTATAAGTTAAATCTGGTTTAGAAGCTAGGTAACTCCCACCAATAAATTCTACAATTTTTTTAGGATTTGAAGGCCAATAACAAAAATTATTAAATTGATATTTTGTAAAAGTCATCTTTCATAAACTAAGAATGTTTCAAAAATTATTTTCTAATCATTTTTCTTAATTTATATTAATTTAAGAGAAATTTTTATTAAATGCGTCAAGATAAATGAAAGGGTTTTCAGCTAATTGGAACTATCTAACAAAAAAGAATTAAATCAATTGGATATTCTTCAGGATCAAGTTATCAGTTATCCATCTAAAGATAGTGTTGCAAATCAGAATAAAAAAATTGAAAAAATTTTAATTCTTGATACAGAAACAACAGGTTTAGATGAAAATAAAGATGAAGTGATAGAGATAGGTTGTATTTTGTTTGATGTATCTTTTAAATGTGTACTTTCACAGGTCTCATTCTTATTCCCGGTTAATAATAATGAAGCAGAATATGTTAATGGCATATCTGCAGAAGTAACTAATATCTCTCAACCTTGGGAAGATGGATTGAATTTCTTTTTAAAACTTGTTGATTGTTCGGATTTCATTGTCGCGCATAATGTAGAGTTTGATAAGAAATGGTTTGGGAAAGGAAGATTACCTAAACTTAATAAAAAATGGATATGCAGTTTAGAAGATATTAATTGGTCTTTTCAAAAATCACTAAAAAATAGACCCTCAGTTACTGATCTAGCTTTATCTTTTTCAATACCAGTTTGGAATTTACATAGAGCTTTATCTGATTGCTTTTACATATCTGAGGTCTTCAAAAAATGTGATAATTTAGAGGGACTTTTACTTAAAGCTACTGAACCGAGGTTTTTATACAAGGCACTGATTAGTTACGAAGATAGGTCTTTAGCTAAAAATGCTGGGTTCAGATGGAATAGTCCTGTGCAAGGAGCTTGGTCAAGAAAATTAACTACTGATGAGGCAAAAAATCTTGATTTTAGAGTAGAGATGTTGAATTAATATTTAATAAATTTTTGACTAAGAAAATATTTAGTGCATCTTACAAGGCATCCATTTATTACCCATTTTATGTGCTCCAACACATCCGTATTTTGAGGCAGCTTTTTCAGCTTCTTGTTTAGTGTTAAATAGATCTGACATCATATTTTCCTTATTTGAATTTAAATTTTTTTTGGAATGATTATGATGATTGTTATGAGAATTAGGTGAATACTCCCATATTCCCATAGTAGTAACTCCGGCAGATATAATTCCCATCCCAACTACTGATAAATTGACTATTCCCATTGCTACTGCACCAAAAGAAAATACACCCATTGGTACTACCCCAATACTTATTACTCCCATTGGCACTATTCCTATTGAAACTATACCAAGAGGTGCTATTCCAAAAGCAATTTTTTTTGGCTTTGTACCGCAATGCTGATTCTCTTTACTTTTATTAATTCCCAATAGTTTTTCTAAATGTTAAATTAAAATTGTCTCACAGAATAACTAATCAAAGATTAATTTCTAGAGGAATTAAAAATTTTGAATTATTTTTTAGAACTTTGAATAACTTAAAAAATCTTAGAGGAACAATAGACTTATTGCCTGATCAATTAATAAAGTGGCAAAACGTTGAGAAAATTGTATTGGAACAGCTTTCAAGAGCATCTATCAAAGAAATAAGAACACCAATACTGGAAATGACCGAGTTATTTATAAGAGGAATTGGTGAAGGAACAGATGTTGTCAGTAAGGAAATGTATACATTTCTTGATAGGGGGGAGAGATCCTGTACTCTCAGACCCGAAGGAACAGCCTCAGTAGCACGAGCATTAATACAAAATGGAATATCGTCAAATCCTCTTCAAAAACTTTGGTACATGGGTCCTATGTTTCGATACGAAAGACCTCAAGCAGGCAGGCAAAGACAGTTTCATCAGTTAGGCGTTGAGTTTATAGGACATGATTCAATTAGAAGTGATGTTGAAATTATTGCTTTAGCTTGGGATATCTTAGGAAAATTAGGAATAAAAGAACTCAATCTTGAAATAAATACTTTAGGTGATACAAATGACAGATTAAATTTTCAAAAATCCTTTTTAAAATGGCTAGAAATAAATAAAGATTTTCTAGATTTAGATTCTCAGAATAGGATTACTAAAAACCCTTTGAGGATTTTGGACTCAAAGAATATTCAAACAAAAAAAGCTCTTGAAAATGCACCAAGATTATTTGATTTTTTGTCTGAAAAAAGTCATAACAGATATTCAGACTTAAAAAAACAATTGAAGGGTTTAAAAATACCTTACGTAGAAAATTTTAATTTAGTAAGAGGTTTAGATTATTACACCCATACTGCTTTTGAAATCACTAGTGGTGCTTTAGGTTCACAAGCTACAGTTTGCGGGGGAGGAAGATACGATAATTTAATAAAACAAATGGGAGGGCCAAATACCCCGGCAATTGGATTTGCTATTGGTCTAGAAAGATTAATTCTACTAGCAGGAAAAGATCTTGAAGTCCCAAGAAATACTGATATTTATATTATTAATCAAGGCTTAATTGCTGAATCATTAGCTTTGGATTTATCTAGAAAATTAAGGAATTATGATTTGATAGTTGACTTGGATTTAAGTGGAGCCTCATTTTCTAAACAATTTAAAAAGGCAAATAAACTAAAGTCTAAAAGTATTATTATAATTGGTGATGATGAGGCAGTTAAAGGTGAATTTATTATAAGGCTCTTTGATCAATCAGGTAATGGGAATAAAGAAGAGGTTATATCTTTTGAGAATGATATTGAATTGGGAAAATGGATAAATAATAATTTACTTGCAAAGTGATGCTCTTAAAGTTTGTGATAATTTTTCTTTTTATATTTATTTTCTTTTATTTAAGGAATTTTCTTAAATTAAATAGCAAACAAAAAGTTTTGAAGGGTAAAAAATTAACAACTTTCAATAAAAAGAATCTTAATAACTGGATGAATTTAACTAAAAAAGAAAGATATAACTTGTCTAAACAAGATTCTGTTAACTATTTGGATAGAAGAAAACTTTTATTAGACGAAATTAGAACTGAATATAAGAAAATTTCGAGAAAAAATTCTGAGCGGAATATTAAGAAAAAATAATTATGGAAAATTACTGGACTTCTAATAAAATAATAAATGGATTGAGACATTTTGTTTTAGTAAATGAGACTAAAGAAAAAGGAAATATTAGTTTTTTAATGGTTTCTGTCCTTGATTCTGAAATTAACTTAACAACTACATACGAAGAATTAATAAATAGTGGAAATTGGCATAAGGGTTGGATCAATCTTTCAAAGCATCAATCGATTACAGCGGAATACCTTAGATATAAATCTATAAATAAAGGAGAGGATATGGATGAGATATTCATTAATGAAGATTCTTTATTTAATATTTCTTAATTTGATATAAATCTTTCAAATCTCTTTTCTTTGTAAATACTAGGTTTTTTGTTAATTAATAATTATTTAAAAGTTTTACCCCTTTCAAAAAAATAAGATTAACGTTATCAAGGATTAATAATATTTACTTAATCCAATGTTAGGGGACATATGGAGCTCACCTGAGTTGACCGCGGAACAACTAGGAATAACTGAAATAAAACTTTCTTTTTTACGTGAAAATGGAATACTTAGGCCTGGGATCCATTGGAAAAGCTCTCCAATGGGTCAGAAAAAACCTTGGAAACCCAAAGCTCTTTATAATATAAAAATGTGCAGAAAGATCATTGATAAATTTCATTTTCAAGAAAACTATAATATTGCAGCCTAAAAAAAATATTTTTTTTATTGATTTGGAAAAATATATAAACTCTTTTTTATTCTATTAGATTCTCATCCTTACACTCAATTAGAGTGTTTTGCAAAGTTGGATATAAGTTAATCATATTTATGTATTGTTTTGATTTTCTGTAAGATTTCGCAGCTTTTTTGTAATGAACTTCAGATTTCATTTCTAGTGAAAATTTTCTAGAAGACTCTTGAGAAGTAGTCATAATATTAAATGTCTTATCCCATATTTAATAATTGTTTGAGAATGAGGCAATAAACAGGATGGTTTAATGAAACAAAATATCGTTTAATGTCAGCAAAATGAAATTTAATTAACTTATTTAAATCTAAAAATACTGGTTTATTAGATAAAACTTATATCTTTAAGAATAATTTTTCTTCATTAAATCTACCTTTTTTGCTATTTGATTGCCTTTTGAAGATTTCTTGTTTAGTAATCGTTAGGATTACTAACCTTTACAATTTTGTTATGAATTCAACTGTTTGGTGAAATATAAAGTATTCTCAAAACGTTTAAGCTAATCAATTCCTAAATGCAAACCTATGGAAATCCAGATACTACCTATGGATGGTGGGCTGGTAATTCAGGTGTAGCAAATCGCTCCGGAAAATTCATTGCTGCTCATGTAGCTCATGCAGGATTAATTGTTTTCTGGGCGGGTGCATTCACCCTTTTTGAACTTTCACGATTTGACCCCACTGTCCCAATGGGTCATCAACCTTTAATCGTTCTTCCCCATTTAGCAACTCTTGGAATAGGGTTTGATGCTAATGGCGTTGCGATGGGAGATACTAAACCTGTTCTAGCGATAGCAATAGTTCACTTAGTTTCTTCTATGGTTTTAGCAGCAGGCGGACTTTTACACTCTTTACTTCTTCCTGGAAATCTAGAAGATTCTGATGTAGCAAGAGCTAGAAAATTCAATATTGAATGGGATAATCCAGACAAATTGACATTTATTCTTGGTCATCATCTAATTATTCTTGGTTTCGCAGTTATCGCTTTTGTTGAATGGGCAAGGGTTCATGGAATTTATGATCCAGCTATTGGTTCTGTAAGACAGGTTGAGTATGAATTAAATTTGGCCAAAATTTGGAATCACCAAACAGACTTTTTGACTATTGATAGCCTTGAAGAAGTAATGGGAGGCCATGCTTTTCTTGCTTTCGTTGAGATCACTGGTGGGGCTTGGCATATTGCTACTAAGCAAGTTGGTGAATATACCAAATTCAAAGGTAAAGGACTTCTATCTGCAGAAGCTGTTCTCTCATGGTCACTAGCTGGAATAGGCTGGATGGCTATTATTGCAGCCTTCTGGAGTGCAGCTAATACAACAGTTTATCCAACAGAATTCTTTGGAGAACCACTTGAATTGAAATTTAGTATTTCTCCTTATTGGGTAGATACTGTTGATCTTCCTGATGGTGAGTACACTTCAAGGGCATGGTTAGCTAATGTTCATTACTATTTTGGATTCTTCTTTATTCAAGGTCATCTATGGCACGCTTTAAGAGCACTAGGCTTTGATTTCAAAAGAGTTACAAATGCTATCAGTAATATTGATAGTGCAACGGTTACTCTTAAAGATTAATTTTCAAATTTTCTTACCAATATCAAAAGGCTCCTCATACTGGAGCCTTTTTTATTTGAAAAATTTTGTTTATTAATTTAGATTTAGAATTATATGTTTTTGAAATCATTGAATATTTTTTCGATACAGAATAAAGATATTTTTTCAAATTCTCTATTGATAAGTTTATTTGGATTGTTAATTATATTTTTTTTGTTGATTTTTGGAAGGAAATTCAAACTAGCTGTTCAACTCGAGAGATTTGGATTGCCGATAGCAGTCATATCAGGAATTTTAGGTATATCTATAGGCCCATTTGGTGCGATACACTTTTTACCAAAAGAAACAATAAATGTTTGGAGTAATTTTCCTACTCCTCTTTTATCATTAGTCTTCGCAACTTTAATGATGGGAAGACCTATACCGAATATAAATGGTTTAGTTAAACCGATTTTTAATCAATTTTTATTAGCTCTTTCACTAGGTTTCGGACAATTTTTTGTCGGTGGCCTTGTTGTTAAATATTTTCTGCCTCCATCTATGGACGCAAATCCTCTAATGGGTTGTTTAATAGAGGTAGGTTTTGAGGGCGGTCATGGAGCTGCATCAATAATTGGTGAAAGTTTTAATAAACTAGGTTTTCCAAATGGTTTAGATCTAGGTTTGGCTATGGCAACAATGGGTCTTTTATCCTCTTCAATATTGGGTAGCATGTTCATCTTCCTTGGTAGAACTTTAGGTCTTTCAGATACTGAGGAAATTCTTGAACAAAAAGATACTCTAAAGGGAAAAAATAAGATAGGAATTTTTGCAGATTTAAGAATTTTTATAATAAATCTTGGATTCTCTGGTTTGGCAATTTCTTTTGGTGTTTTGCTACTTAAATTTTTAAGGTATATTTCAAGTTCTTTTGGAGATTTTTCGAAGGAAATTATTTTTTCACTACCAGTATTCCCTTTTATCCTTATAGGTTCGCTCCTTATAAGATATATTTTAGAGAAAACCAAAAATACAGAATTTATTTCAAATATTCTGCAAAGGGAGATTGGTATTTTATCCACAGATTTGTTGATTTTTACAGCTATGGCGAGTTTAGATATCGCAGTTGTTTTTGATAATTGGATACTTATTTTAGTGTTTACTATTTTCGGTTTATTTTGGAATTTAATCTGCATTTCTTATTTCGCATACTTCATTTTTGATGATTATTGGTTTGAAAAAAGCTTGATAGAGTTTGGGAATTCTACAGGTGTAGTAGCTTCTGGGTTACTTCTTTTAAGGCTTGCAGATCCTAAAAATATTTCTAAGACTTTACCAATTTTTACGTCAAAACAGCTTTTCGCTCAGTTAATTCTTTCTGGGGGACTATTCACAGTTCTTGCACCATTAATGATTTCTAAAATTGGGTTAGATTATTGGACAGAAATTTGTGCCCTAATTACATTCGCAATTCTTTTTTTTGCATTGATTTTTAATAAAGTAGAGATTAAAAAGTTTCAATAAGAACCCTAGAATAGTATTAACCTAAATTTTATTTTAATGTCATTTACTCCATACGATATTCCACCTCAAGAAAATAAAGGGAAGTGGTTTAGGAGTCATTTACTCGGAAGGGAAATCGAACTAGGAGAATTGTATAGTCTTGGATCAAATGATTTAGATTTGCTAATGGCGGAGACTGCGGAAATTAGAAGCGATCTTGATTTTAAGGAAAAAAATATTGGAAAATTTAGGACTGCAGGATATTTTCTGGAGTTAGCAAGAATAATTGAAAAAAGGAAGTTGTTAGAAAGTTAATTAAAAGGAAAATAATTCTTTCTATAATTTGGTTCCCATAATTCGTATTTATACATTAAGGATTTAAATTCTTTATTTTTTTCAAATGAATCTAACCACTTTTTTATAGATGGTTCAAAATAATTTATCCTTTTTTGACTTTCACAAGCGATTCTAAATTGTCTTACAAAAGGCCAAACAGACCAATCAGCGATTGTGGGGCTATCTCCAAAAAAATATTTGTTTTCTGCAAGTAGTTCGTTCCATCTCTTTATAAATTTTATAGCATTTGTGAAATGAAATTCTTCATCAATATCTTTATATCTTGTGGCATATTTAAATCGATCTAAATGATATTTGAATTCGTTATCGTTTTCATTAATTATTTCAAAAATATCTTCCTTTTTGTCCTTAGGAAAATAAATTAATTTGATGTTTTCTTTTTTCGACTCTGAGAGAGCCCACAGGATGATTTCAAGACTTTCTTCAATAACTTCACTATTTTTTTTTATAAGAATCGGAACCGTTTTCGTCTTTGAATTATTTAAAAAATCTAGAGGTTTATTTTTTAAATCAATTTCTCTTATCTCTACTTTTATTTCGCAAATTAATAGGGCCCATCTTGCACGAATTGCATATGGACATCTTCGAAATGAATATAAAATATCGTTTTTCATATTGTAAAAACTTTTAATTTCCCTAATTCTTTTAGTATTATCTAAGTAGGAACAGTATTAATTTTACAACGCAAATGTCGGGATATGTTTACCTTATTAGAGTAGGAGACCTTTATAGGATTGGGACAACGGATAATCTTGAAAAGAAAATTAAAAAATTAAAGCCAGATGAATTATTAACATCAATTATGACTAAGGAGCCAGAAACTCTTGAAGCAAGATTACTAAGAAAATATAAGTCGCAAAGAATTCCTGAAACTGGTTATTTAAAGCTTTCTAAAAGACAAATTAGAGAATGTAAAAAGCAATTTGATTTAAAGGGTAGCTTACCTCACACTTTAGATGCTGAAGTTTCTATAACTCTATTTGCATCTTTTTTATTGTTTTCATTAGGTTCTTTTATTTTTAATTATTTAAATTTTGGATTTGTAAGATCTATATCTTATTCTTTCGGAATGGCCTCTCTACCAATGGTTATATTATTTATTACAGGTAGTTTTGGCGGATACTTTTCTGAAGATTTATCTCTTTTTTCATTGTTAACTAATCGAATAAAAGGTTTATTTATTGCAATTGCAATGCTTTCAATGGCTTACTTAATTTTTAATTTAGGTTAAATTTCATAGTTACAATTTAAGGCGATTTCAAATGGAACTGATTGGGTAGGTAACTTAAGAATAGTTGAGCATATTTCAGCAATATCTTCAGGTTGTGTCATGCTTGATTTGTCTAAAGAAGAGATATTTTGGGCCATTTTTGTATTAACCCAGCTTGGGCAAATTGCAGAAATCCTTATATTTTTATCCCAACCTTTATTTTTCATAGTTTGGCATAATCCCATCAAAGCAAACTTTGAAGAAGAATAAGCGGCTAAATCACCTTTGGATCTTTTCCCACTCATTGAAACTAAAACAATAATTCTTCCTCTTCCAGAGGTACATAAATGATCCCAAGAAAGCCTACATAAATGCCAAATTGCCAAAAAATTGATATTTAATGTATTTAAAATATCTTCTTCATCACCATCTTTGTATAAGAAAGGAACTTTCGATAATACTCCAGAACAATTTATTACTGAATCAAATCCTCCAAATTCATCTACGGTATTCTTTATCCAATTTTCGGCTGTAATTTTTTTTAAAGCATCATAGTGGTTGATTATAATTTTCCCTTCTGGCCATTTTTTTGGATCAATAGCGCTTCCTTTTAATGATTCTAAATCTCTTATGCCAACACTAATTCTATTGCCTTCTTTTAATTCTTTATGTGCAATATTTAGTCCAATACCTCTACTTGCTCCACTTATTAATATGGTTCTCATTTTTTAACTATATGTTTGGAAATATTATCCTAAGTAACATTTTAAATTCTCTTCCATGCATAATCATAAGACCTTTCTTTACACTCCATGGAGCCTTTATAAACATTACGCACATAGCATATACAATCTCTTTTAAAGAAAGAGTATCAGTTAGAAACCCATACCATTGATTTTTAGGTAGTTGGAAAAAACTGCCAAAAAATTCTCTCAAAAGTTTCTCATCAAACCTCATGAGTTTTTCTAATCCAAATTGGTAAAGTGATTTCTTCCTAATTAATTCTTTTGACCATAAAGTTTCCCAACCTTTTCTAGCAATATGATAGGTACTTAGATTTTTGTTTTTAATTGCTTCTGAGACTGCCTTTGCGACAAGTGGAGCTCTTCTTAAAACATTACCAATCAAATATCCAGATGCAGGATGTACCATTGAAGCCGCACCACCATATCCAAGTATTTGTTGTTTGAAATCTGGGATTGGCATATTCATAGGAAGAAATAAGCCAAGCTCTTCGTGCTGCATGCTTGTGATTGATATATTTCGATAAGAAAGCCTCTTCTCTAGTCTCTCTTTTAAATTTTCCATTGTTAGAGGATTTACCAAACCAAGAGATGTCTCTTCAAGAAAATATTTCCCATCCCCCATATCCATGGCATAAAGAAAAGTTGGCGGTTCTTTTTTTTGCTCATCGTTAAGATGGTCATTTCTATAGTCCATTAATACAAACTGCCCTTTCTTAAGTGGAGGCTTACTAAAATTACCTACTATCCCATAACAAGTTTGGACTGCTAAGGGACCACAGGATTTTAATTTAAGAAAAATAGGATCATACCCTGTCGCATCTACTACTAATCTTGCAGAGTAAGTTTTGCCATCTTTTGTAGTTACTGTACTTTTGTATTTTTCAAAATGTATTTTGCTTGCAAAGCCTTGATGCCATTTAATAAAAGACTTATTGCATTCGTTAAACCAATAATTGTGGAGTTTCTTCTTATCAAATAGTCCATAATCTAGTGAATGTTCCGTGGCTTTATTCTCGTCGTCCTGCTCTTCTAAAGCGCCATGCCCAAAAAAACTTACAGTATTCTTCCATCTATATTCAAGTAAATCCTGCAGCCCGAGTTGATCAACTTCTTTCCCCCAAATGCCATATGTATTTGGCCAAGGTTCATCAGGTCCATTTGGAGAAAGCACTTCAACATCTAATTTTTCCTTCCCTAAAGCTGAGGCAATAGCCATACCTGCAGGCCCTGCACCCAAAACAAGAACATCTGTCATATTTTCTTTTGACATTAAATATAAATCTTATGATTAAAGAAATTTATGGAACAAATTATTACTTCTGAGCCTAGAATTATATTTTTCATCCAATATTTATAATGAGAGTAGATTAATAA
>QCIH01000017.1 GCA_003216795.1 Prochlorococcus sp. AG-402-K16 | reverse complement strand
ATTAAAAAAATTGAAAAAGATTCAAATACTGAAGAATTAATAAGCAAATTCGAGTTGTATCCAACAACTCTTACTGATGAAATTCAAGCTGGAGGAAGAATAAATCTTATGATTGGAAGATCTCTTACGGACAAAATTAGAAACAAATTAGATTATCAACCAAGTGAAATATTTACTAGACCACAAAATCCAACCGAAAGTAATGCCGGCTTTACTCAAGCTCAAAAAATAGTGGGCAAGGCATGCGGTTTAGAGGGAGTAAGGCCAGGAATGACCTGTGAGCCAATTATGACCACAGTTGGTAGTCAAGATACTACTGGGCCAATGACTAGAGATGAACTAAAAGAACTAGCTTGTTTAGGATTTACTGCAGATTTAGTGATGCAAAGTTTTTGTCATACAGCTGCGTATCCTAAACCAGTAGATCTAGTTACCCATAAAGAATTACCTGATTTTATATCTCAAAGAGGTGGAGTAGCTCTTAAGCCTGGAGACGGCATAATTCATAGCTGGCTTAATAGAATGCTTCTCCCAGATACTGTTGGCACTGGCGGAGATAGTCATACTAGATTTCCTCTTGGCATTTCATTTCCTGGAGGCTCGGGTATTGTTGCCTTTGCCGCTGCAATAGGATCAATGCCATTAAATATGCCAGAATCTGTGCTGATTAAATTTAAGGGAGAATTATTACCAGGAATCACTCTTAGAGATTTAGTAAATGCAATCCCTCTATTCGCAATTAAAAAAGGACTCTTAACTGTTGAGAAAGCAAATAAGAAAAATATATTCAACGGGAAAATTATGGAAATTGAAGGATTACCAAACCTAAAACTTGAACAGGCTTTTGAACTTACTGATGCTACTGCAGAACGCTCATGCGCTGGTAGCACAATACTTTTATCCCAAGAAACTGTTCAAGAATATTTAAAAAGCAATATTTGCCTGCTAGAAAAAATGATCGAGAGTAATTATGAAGATTCAAAATCGATTTCAAGAAGAATAAATGATATGAAAAATTGGTTAAAAAAACCATCATTAATTCAACCAGATTCAAACGCTCAGTATGAAGAAATTATTGAAATTGATTTAGCAAAAGTAACACAACCTATAGTTGCTTGCCCTAATGATCCAGATAATGTAAAAGAAATCACTGATGTTGCAAATACAAATATTGACGAGGTTTTTATAGGTTCTTGCATGACAAATATTGGTCATTACAGAGCAGCTGCAAAAGTTCTTGAAGGAGTACAAAATTTAAAAGCTAAATTATGGATTTGTCCACCAACAAAGATGGATGAAGAAACTCTAAAAACTGAAGGTTACTATAAAATTTTTGAAGATTGTGGTGCAAGGTTAGAGTTACCGGGCTGTTCTTTATGTATGGGAAATCAAGCCAGAGTAGATGAAGGTTCCGTAGTATTTTCTACTAGTACAAGAAATTTTGACAATAGACTTGGCAAGAATGCACAAGTCTTTTTAGGCAGCGCTGAATTAGCAGCAGTTTGCGCACTGCTTGGCAAAATACCTGAAGTTGAGGAATATCAGGATATTACTAAAAATAAAATTAATCCATATTCAGATGAACTTTATCGCTATCTTCAATTTGATGAAATAAACGATTTCAGCTTGACAAAGTAATCATGGACTATGCCAAACTTTATAAAAGATAATATTCAAAAAACAAGTAATAATTCGTCTCGTAGCATCAAAAAATTATTAAAACAAAGATCTCTAGTCGTTGCATTTTCGCTCTTATTAACAGGTTTAGGAGCCTCAATTACAAGCATATCTTTTAAAACTGGAATCTATTTTATTAATAATTGGAGATTAGCATTATTAGACCAATTCCCATCTATTGCGGTCTTACCTATTTTTGGAGCTCTAGGAGGAGCTATTGCAGGATATTTGATCAAAAATATAGCACCTGCTGCAAAAGGTTCAGGAGTTAGTCAAATCATGGGTTTTTTAAGACATAAAAAAGTTCCAATGAATTTAAAAGTAGGCTTAGTAAAGCTAATATCAGGAATTATTGCGATTGGTAGTGGATTCCCTTTGGGTCCAGAAGGTCCATCCGTTCAAATGGGAGGATCAGTAGCTTGGCAAATGGCCAAGTGGCTCAAAGCTCCCACAGCTTTTAGAAGAGTAATAGTAGCAGCAGGGGGTGGTGCTGGAATAGCTGCAGTATTTAGCGCTCCATTAGGAGGATTTGTCTATGCAATAGAAGAGTTATTAAACTCTGCAAGACCAGTAATTTTGCTATTAGTAGTAATTACAACTTTCATTGCAGATTCATCTGCTGATATTATTCAAGCCTTAGGCTTAGATCCTAAAGCAGGAGGGTTTGATTTTAACCTCGGATTTTTGATTCAAAAAGAATATGACCCATCAGTTTTTTTCTTACCTGTAGATTTTATTTACTTAGTTTTACTAGGAATAATTATTGGAATATTTGCAGAATTGTACAGCAGATATGTTTTGTTGATGCAAAATCTTGGGAAAAAGTGGTATAAAAATAAATTTGTTTTAAAAATGAGTATTTGTGGACTGATTTTAGGAAGCATCTACTCTTGTTTACCCAGTACATTTCATAATTTAGATGAATTACAGAAAATAATAGCTGAACAAAATACAAGTATTGGAATTGCTTTATTAGCAGTTTTAGTACTATTTATAACGACAGGTTTAGCTGCAGCATCCGGAGCTCCTGGAGGATTATTCTATCCAATGCTTACTTTAGGAGGGTCAATCGGACTAATAATGGGGAGCTGGGTAGAAATTGCTACAGGACATGCACCAAGTACATACATTTTTGCGGGAATGGGAGCTTTCGTAGCAGGATGTTCGCGAACGCCAATAACAGCAATGTTTTTAGCTTTTGCTTTAACAAAAAATTTATTAATAATGAAACCTGTGTTAATCAGCTGCATTGCCAGTTTCTTGATAGCAAGAGCTTTTAATGAAGAATCAATTTATGAAAGACAAATACAAATAGAATTAGAAGACTAAGAAACTATCTTCAATCAAAAACAGCAGTTTTGCTGTTATAGACAATTACTTGATGATTTAGATGTAATCTTACTGCTCTTGCTAAAGCTATTCTTTCAATATCTCTTCCTTTTCTAATCAAATCATCAACTTCATCCCTATGACTTACATTAACTGTACATTGCTCTATTATTGGGCCTTCATCAAGATCTTCAGTAACATAGTGAGCAGTAGCACCGATTAATTTAACACCTCTCTTCCATGCTCTATGATATGGTTGCCCGCCCTTAAATGCAGGTAAGAAAGAATGATGAATATTTATTATTGAAGAAAACTTTTTTAAAAAAGAGTCACTCAAAATTTGCATATATTTGGCTAATACAACAAGATCAATGTCATATTCTTTTAGTAAATTTAAAAATTGATCTTCAACAATAGTTTTATCAATTTTAAAAGTATCAATATGGACAAATTTTGCTTTAAAGTCATTTGCAATATTTTCAAGATGAGAATGATTTGAAATTATTAAAGGAACATTCATTTTGAGTTCTCGATTTCTTACTCGCCAAAGTAAATCAATCAAACAATGATTTTGTTTACTCACGAAAATAGCTACATTTGGGACTTCATCAGAATAATTTACGTTAAATTGTCCATTTACTTCATCTGCAATTTTTTCAAATTCTTTATAAATTTCATCCCTATTAAAAGATTCATTGTTACTATTCCATTCAATTCGACTAAGAAACAAACCTGCATCTTGATCTGTATGATGATCAGAATGTTTTATGTTGCCACCGTAATTTGAAATCCAACTTGTAAGTAAACTTACAAGGCCAGGCCGATCGGGACAAACAATTTTGAATATAATTGAAGGATGTTCCAAAAAATCTTTATCTATTAAATCAAATAAGCAAGTATATCTAATATATCAATGAAAAGCTTAAAAGAAAATTTTCAAAAAGCAAACATAGTTATTATTGGATCAGGGATTATTGGAAAATTTAACGCCCTAGAATTATCAGAATTAGGTTTTCAGGTAACGATAATAGATCCAACTCCACCCCAAAATAGTAGCAATGCAGCTTTAGGCTTACTAATGGGTAATATGTATCAAAAAAGAGGGGGTAGAAGCTGGGATCTCAGGAAACAAAGCATTGAATTATGGCCACAATGGATTACGTTCCTACAAAAATTTAATTATGAATTAAATATCGAAAAACCATTAATACAACTAACTACTAATGAAGAAAAGTTTAAAAAATTAGAGAAATTTGTTTATGAAAATAATGATCAAACTTTACTAATTTTAGAAAAAGACTCAATATTAATCAAGAATATAAATAAAGCCTTCCAAACAAAAAATATAAAAGGGATGATCTCCTTCAAAGATGGAAGAATCAATGCTTTATCGCTACTTAAAACATTAGATAAATATCTAAAACATAAAAAAGTAAATTATTTACAAGGAGAAATAATAAAAATAAGAAAATCAAACAATCAATGGATTTCTAAAACAAGGAATAATGAAAATATCAAATCTGACATTGTTATTTTGTGTAATTCACTAAAAGCGATTGATTTAATAGATAGCCGATCTCACAACATCAAATTAAAGCCTGTTTTAGGTCAAGCTATGGAAATTGAGATTAATGATGCAGAAGTTGATTTGTTATCACTGCCAAAACAATTCAATATAAATGGTAAAAATATAATTCCAAAATCAAAAAATAAGCTAATTATTGGATCAACTGACGAATATAGTACTAAGCCAGAAAAAAATACATTCGAAAAACTAACAAATTTTCTCGATAAAAAACCAAATTGGCTGGAAAAAGGAAAAATTTCTAAAAAGTGGTATGGAATTAGGTCAAGACCAGATGGTGAGCCTTCACCAATAATGAAGAATCTTGAAGATGGACTAATTATATGTACAGGTTTTTACAAAAATGGGATTTTACTGGCTCCAGCTTGTTCTAAATGGGTTGCTAATGAAATTAAAAATTACCTTTACTAATCTTTTGTTTCAGTAAAGTCTGCATCAATTACATCATCTCCACCTTTTTCATTTGAATCACTCTGATCAGGACCTCCTGCTGCGCTAGGTGATGGTGGCTGATTGCCTGGTTGCTGATAAACAGATGAACCAACTGCATAAAGTTCTTGCTGGAGTTCTTCAAGAAGTTTTTTCATTGATTCATAATCTTCTTTTGAAGTTGCTTCTTTTAAAGCATTACTTTTTTCTTCAACTTTAGACTTAGCTGCAGCATCAATTTTGTCTCCTAACTCACCAAGCTGTTTTTCTGTCTGGTAAACAAGTGTTTCAGCTTGATTTTTTAAATCAATTTTTTCTCTCTTTTCTTTATCTGCAGATGCATTTGATTCAGCATCTTTTACCATTTTTTCTACTTCATTATCAGATAGAGTAGAAGCACCAGTGATAGAAATACTTTGCTCTTTACCACTTCCTTTATCTTTAGCAGTAACACTAAGAATTCCATTTGCATCGATATCAAATGTAACTTCAATTTGCGGAACTCCTCTTGGTGCTGACGGTATTCCATCCAATCTAAAGGTTCCTAAGCTTTTGTTATCAGAAGCCATTTCTCTTTCACCCTGTAAAACATGTATTTCAACATTTGTTTGACCGTCTACAGCAGTTGAATATGTTTCAGATTTCTTTGTAGGTACGGTAGTATTGCGATTTATCATTTTTGTCATTACTCCGCCGAGAGTCTCTACCCCTAGAGAAAGTGGAGTAACGTCAAGCAACAATATATCTTTAACCTCTCCTGCTAAAACTCCTCCCTGAATTGCAGCTCCAACAGCTACTACCTCGTCAGGATTAACGGTTTGATTTGGATCTTTACCAATTATTTTTTTAACTAAATCCAGGACAGCAGGTATTCTAGATGAGCCTCCGACCATAACAACTTCATCAATTTCACTAGTAGAAATTTTTGCATCGCTTATAGCTCTCTCAACTGGGGTCTTACACCTATCAATTAAAGAAGCTGCTAGTTCCTCGAACTTTGCTCTAGTAAGGTTCAAATCTAAATGTTTTGGCCCCTCAGGGGTGGCAGTGATAAAAGGTAAATTTATCTCACTTTGCGTAGCATTTGAGAGCTCTATTTTTGCTTTTTCAGCAGCTTCAGTCAATCTTTGCAAAGCTTGCTTATCTTGTCTGAGATCAATTCCCTCATTTGATTTAAAAGTATTAGCTAAGTGATCTACAATACATCTATCAAAATCATCACCACCTAAATGTGTATCTCCAGAAGTAGATAGAACTTCAGTTACTCCATCACCTGCTTCAATAACTGATACATCAAATGTTCCTCCCCCTAAATCAAAAACAAGAATTTTTTCATTTTCTTTATCCAAACCATATGCTAAAGCGGCAGCGGTTGGCTCATTAACAATTCTGAGGACTTCTAAACCTGCAATCTTTCCAGCATCTTTAGTAGCCTGTCTTTGTGAATCATTAAAATAAGCTGGAACTGTAATTACAGCTTGTGTAACTTTTTCGCCAAGGTATTTACCCGCATCATCTGCTAACTTTCTTAAAACTTGAGAACTTACCTCTTCAGGAGAAAACTGCTTATCCAAAATAGGACATTTTAATTTGACACTAGAACCAGATTTTTCAACGGAATAACTAACTTCTTTAGATTCTTCATTAACTTCATCAACTCTTCTTCCAACAAATCGTTTTGCTGAATAAAAAGTATTTTCAGGGTTCATTACAGCCTGTCTTTTAGCTATTTGTCCAACAAGCTGATCTTGATTTTTTGTATATGCAACAACTGATGGAGTAGTTCTGAAACCCTCAGCATTTGCTATTACAGTAGGTTTACCTCCTTCCATTACAGCAACACAACTATTAGTTGTGCCTAAATCGATACCTACAACCTTCCCCATGGGTAAACTTTTTAAATTTCTTATTCTCCATAATCGGTCATCGACGTCATTATTGTTACTCAAAGATGGGGTGTGGTTCCCGAACAGATCATTATTTTAAAGAAAAATTCTAAACATGATTTCAAGTAAGACATCTTTCATAGCATTAATCGGCAATCCAGTAAGCCATTCATTGTCACCGATTATGCAAAATGCTGCATTCCAATATTTAGGCCTAGATTTAATTTATATTGCTATACCTTGCAAAGATGAAGATCTAGAATTGGTTCTGAATTCTTTGAAAAAAATTAATTGCAAAGGTTTAAATATTACAATTCCCCATAAAGAAAAAGTATTTAACCTATGTAGTGAAATTTCTCCTATTGCAAGCAAACTGAAAGCCATTAATACCCTAAAATTAAATTCTGAAAATGAATGGAGCGCAACTAATACTGATTTAGAAGGATTTATTTATCCATTAAAAAATTTAAACTTAGCAAAGAAAAAATCAATAGTTCTGGGCTCCGGGGGTGCAGCAAAATCTGTTATTCAAGGTTTAATAAATTTAAAACTTTCAAAAATTTCAGTAATAGCACGTAACAAAACATCACTAGATGAATTAATAAAAAACTTTGAAAATCAAATTGAACTTCAGAGCTTCTTAAGTAACGATAATCAAGCTCAAAATTTAATTGAAGAAGCAGATTTAGTTGTAAATACAACACCAGTAGGAATGAAAACAGCCAAAAATGAAATGAATTTATTGCCATATGGAGATTACTTTTGGAGATCTCTTAACTCAAAAACTATTGTTTATGATTTAATATATAATCCTGCTCCAACTAATCTATTAAAATTCAGCGCCAATAAAGGATGCATGACTATAGATGGTTTGCAAATGCTTGTTGCTCAGGGATTGAAATCATTATCATTTTGGACAGATGGCTTAGAAGTACCTTTTCATATTATGAATGATGCACTCAAAAATCATCTTTAAAATAAAGCTAATTTTCAAGGAACTGCACATCATGATGTATCGTTAAAGATGAACAGACGCTCATAACATGAATTATATGAGCCAAAGACCTTGTCTGAAACTATGAACGACCAACAATCTTATTACGAAACCATGTATATCCTCCGCCCAGATATTGCGGAAGATGAAGTAACTAACCACATTGATAAATACAATAAGCTTTTAGAAGAATTTGGCGGTACCATCCTCGATAGTCAAATGAGGGGTAAAAGAAGATTAGCCTATCAAATAGCAAAACATAGAGAAGGTATTTACGTCCAACTAAGTCATCAAGGAGATGGACAACATATTTTCAAAATCGAAAAAGCAATGAGACTAAGTGGAGATGTTATTAGATACATGACCGTAAAACAAGAAGGGCCCTTGCCAACTCCAAGACCTTCTACGAAGAGTTCAACTAAAGCAGATGGCAAAGAAAATCCAGAAACTAAAGTTGAATCTAAGGAAGAACAACCAGTAGTAAGCGCAGATACTGCAACTTCGGGAAAAGATGATACTGTAACTAAAGAAAATGCATAATCTTAAATATTAATCTTTTGTTTTTGAATTTAATTCAGCCCATATTTTATTAGACATACCCCACATATAAATAAAGCCCTCCGCTAAAGAATGATTAAAAACATCGTCTTTGCTATAAGTTGCTAAATCTTCTCTGTAAAGTGAATTATTTTCCGACATTCTACCTATTACTATTGCATTCCCCTTATGAAGTCTAATCTTTACTCTTCCATTAACTGCAGTTTGAGTCGACGAAATAAATGCATCTAAACTATCTTTAAGAGGTCCAAACCAAAAACCTTGATAGACAAGTTGACCCCATTTTTTTTCAACTGTTCCTTTAA
This sequence comes from Prochlorococcus sp. AG-402-K16, assembly GCA_003216795.1. Lineage (GTDB taxonomy): Bacteria > Cyanobacteriota > Cyanobacteriia > PCC-6307 > Cyanobiaceae > Prochlorococcus_A. The sequence continues at coordinate 19,253 of QCIH01000017.1, read as the reverse complement.
AGTCGACAACTTCTGGATTTAATGTAATGCTTTCTAATTCTTTGTGAGCTTTGATTAAAAGCAAGAGGCCTGGTGTTTCGTAAATCTCTCTACTTTTAATTCCTACTACTCGATCCTCAATCATATCAATTCTTCCAAAACCATGCTCACCTGCGAGAATATTAGCTTTTTTAATAATCTCTACGGGGGTTAGAGATTCATCATTAATTCCAACAGGAAACCCATTTTTGAAAATAATTTCTACTTCTTGAGGGGAATCAGGTGAATTCTCAATAGATGATGTCATTGCAAAAATATCTTCAGGTGCTTCTTTCATTGGGTCTTCTAATATGCCTGCTTCAATACTCCTACCAAGTAAATTAACATCTATTGAATATGGTGATTTTTTTGATACTGGTGCAGGAATACCAAACTTTTCTCCGTACACTATTGACTCTTCCCTACTCATATTCCATTCCCTTGCAGGAGTAATTATTTTTAAATCAGGACCTAAAGCATTTATTGCTAAATCAAATCGAACTTGATCATTCCCTTTACCAGTGCATCCATGAGCCACTGCATCAGCACTAAACTCTCGAGCAATATTTACAAGATTTTCTGCAATTAAAGGCCTAGCAAGAGCTGTAGATAAAGGATATTTATCTAAATATAATGCGTTTGCTCTAATGGCTGGAAAAGCGTATCTCTCAACAAAACTTTTTACTAAATTGCCAACAATTGATTGAGATGCACCAGAATTTAAAGCTTTTTGCCTAATAAGTTCTAAATCATCGCCTTGACCAAGATCTGCGACAAAAGTAACCACTTCTGAAATTCCATATTCATTCTTTAAATATGGAATACAAACGCTCGTATCTACACCACCAGAATAAGCTAGTACAACTTTTTTTACCTGCTGCATCTAAATTTGCTCCATAAATTAAAAATTTTTGACGTAATTAAGAATTTGAAAACTTATTAAAGACTAATACTATTGTAACTAAAAGAGCTGGACCAAAAACTAGTAATAAGAGAAGAAAGTTATTAATTATTAAAACATTGGGATTCAAATATCCAATAAGTTTTAATAATCCAGACAGCAACAATGAAATTAGCCAGATAAAAAAGTATTTTAAATTTCCTTTATCAAACAAAGTTTTTAGTGTGCATCATTATGTATTATCTTATATATAGAACATTATCTATAATGGATTCAAACAAACTAAAACTTAGATTAGACGATATTTCTGAAGTCAATCCCGCTTTAACTTGCTACCACAGAGATGATCCAGCTCCTGTATTGCCATTAAGAGAGGAGCCTGATCTACTATCTTGGCTCGAAAATACAGGAAGACTCGTTGCAGAAAAAGATGGAGATTCCCAAGAGATTAGTACAATAGAGGAAGAAGAACTTTCAGCGCTAATGGGGGAAAAGGAAGATTATAAAACTGAAGAAGATCCTTCATTAGAAGATGATTGGGAAGATTAAAAAGTTTAACTTTGAATCTTTATTTATATTAAATACTGTTGCTTTAATAGTTACTTCCTATTTTTTTAATAATTTTATTTTTACAGGAGTTTACATATTATTCTTCTTTATTTCTATTTTTTCAACGAAAAATGGTCTAAAGATTATCAAAAAATTTAATTTACTTCAAAATATTAGGAATGAAGGCCCAACTAATCACTTTAAAAAAAGTGATACTCCAACAATGGGTGGGATTTTTATGATAATCCCTTTTTTAATTTTGCTTTTAATAATAACTATCAATTTAGGTTCTCTAAAATTATTTCTTTTATTACTTACTATTTTTGGTTTCTTTATTACAGGATTTTTAGATGATTATTTAAGCATTAAAAAAAAAGTGAACACAGGTTTAAAAACAAAAGAGAAATTAACCTTACAAAGTGTCATCTCAATAATTTTTATATTGTTAGCCTACGAAAAAAATTTAATCAGTCCATTAATAACAGTTTCTGACTCCTGGGGAATAAATATGAATATTTTCATATTGCCAGTTTCTTTTTTAGTACTTGTCGGCATAAGTAATTCAGTAAATTTGACTGATGGACTAGATGGATTAGCCGCTGGATGCAGTGGGATTGTCTTTTATGGATTAGGAACAGAAATTTTACTGAAAGAACAACAAGAACTTTTTGTTTTTAGCATTTTATGTTTTTCGATGTCCGGCATATGCTTAGGCTTTCTCAAGTATAATAGTTATCCTGCAAAAATATTTATGGGTGACACAGGATCTCTAAGTATTGGAGCAATGCTGGGATCTATAGCGTTATTAACCAATAGCGTTTTTACCTTATCTATTTTCTCAGGAATATTTATTATTGAATCATTATCAGTAATGATTCAAGTAGGATTTTTTAAAATTACAAAAAAATTATTTCATAGAGGTAAACGCATATTTTTAATGGCTCCACTACACCACCACTTTGAACTTAAAGGAGTGAAGGAACAAAAAATAGTTGAAAATTTTTGGAAAATCAACATTTTACTTGTAATTTTAGGTATAGTTTTAAAAATCAATCTCTGAAAAATTTGTTATGAATTTTTTTACATGGAAAGATAATGGATTAACAAGTGACTGCTCAAGTCTTGATGCAATGGCATCAAGATTTGAAGAAACTGCTAACTTAATGAAAAAACTATCTAAGAAAGGCTTTAAACTAAAGAAAACCCAAAATAATCAACTAATTCTTCACCCTGATCCTGAAGTTTTTGATCAATGGGGTTTTATAAGTGAAGAAGTCCCTTTTAAACAACTTTGTTTAATGTCAGATGAAGAATAACTATTTGAACTTGAGAATTCTTCGGTAAGTACTGATAAATAATTGCGTACATGAGTGTTCCAACTAAAGTGTCTGTTAACACCCTCAATTCCGTTTCTGCTCCATATTTTCCACTGATTATTATTTGATATTCCTTTTTCAAGAATAACTTTCAACTCATTAACATCAGTAACATCTACTAGAAGTCCATTTTCACATTTTGAACAAATTTCTTTTGGCCCTCCATCATTTGTTGATATTAATGGTAATCCACATGAAGAAGCTTCAAGAAGAGTTAAACCAAAAGGCTCTGTTAAAGCTGGATTTACAAATACACCACCTCTGCTAGCAGCCCACCTATATAAAGCAGGAATCTGACTTGAAAGATGTTTTTTGGGATAAGCTACCTTTCCGTACAAATTATATTTATCAATTGTTTCAAAAATATTATGGAAAACTTCTTTTTGTTGAGGGTCAAGTTTTGAAGTACTATCTCTACAACCTAAAATCAAAATTAAATTAGTTTTTCTTTTTAATTTTTCAGATCTTCCATATGCTTCAATCAAAGCTGGAATATTTTTTCTTCGTACAGCTCTAGAAATAGTCAAAAATGGAGGTTTAGTAGAATCCTTTAGAAAAGGTTTCATCATGTTATCAATTTCAGCTGTCTCGCTTGTGGAGTGAATATGGTGAAATTTATTATGATCAACACCAGGAGGAATAACTTTAGCTTTGTGAGGTGAAAAAGAAGAATACTGGGAATATTGATACACTGACTCTTGTTTAGTACTTGTAACGACAATATCTGCAGACTTCAATGCTTTTTCTTCTGCCTCAATTCTTTTACTTATAGAATAAAGTTTTTCTATTTGATTATTTTTTAAACCAGTATCAAGCAATTTCCTTTTTTTCTCTCTTCCTAAAGAATGACCAGTAAAAATAAGAGGAACGTTTAAGGATTTACTTAGTTTAACTCCTACATATCCAGCATCTGCATAATGTGCATGAATGAAATTAGGCTTTTTGTTTTTTTTATAGTAAGCAATTAGTTTTTCAATTAGATTGTCTAGATAAGGCCAAAGCAATTCCTTCCTTAAATATTTATTAGGTCCAAATTTGAATCTTAAAATTCTAACTCCAGGCTCTACAAATTCTTCTTCTTGAGAATATTCATCTTCTACTTTAGGGTCATTTATTAAACGAGTAACTAAATCAACTTGATCAACTTCTGAAGTATTAGCCAAACTTTTAATTAACTCTAAAACGTATTGTGTTTGCCCTCCTGTATCTGCATCCCTGCCTAACTCAAGATTTTTAGAACGTATAAGACCATGTAAATGTAAATGTAAAAATTTCAACCTCATTCAGCAAATCCTCCGATCAACGGCCTTTAATACAAATAAGCTGAATTTTCTAAGGAAATATTAAGAAAGCATTATGATTTGAAACTTTTTTAACATAAAAGTTTTCAAAAAGTAGTTATAGAGGGGTTTTATGTCCCTTTAAAAAAGAATTTCATATTGCTTAAATAATTAAAATAAAAAGAAATACAACAAGGATTTTCTTATTTCAGAACCTTTTTTAGATATTTTGCTGTATGACTTTTAGGATTTTTAGCTACATCCTCAGGAATACCTTCTGCAATGATTTCTCCTCCTTTATCCCCTCCATCAGGTCCTAAATCTATAATCCAATCTGAACATCTAATAACATCTAAATTATGTTCAATAACAATTACTGAATTACCTTTATCTACCAAACGTTGTATCACATCCATTAATTTATGAACATCATAAAAACTTAACCCTGTAGTTGGTTCATCAATCAGATATAAAGTTTTTCCAGTAGCCCTTTTTGACAATTCCGTGGCTAACTTAACTCTTTGAGCCTCTCCACCAGATAATGTAGGAGCTGGCTGGCCTAATTTGACATATCCTAAGCCAACATCAACCAATGTAGATAATCTATCAGCAGCTTGAGGTATAGCAGAAAAAGTTTCTGCAGCTTGTTCAACGGTCATCTCTAAAACATCAGATATATTGAAACCTTTATATTTAACTTGAAGAGTTTCTCTATTAAAACGTGCTCCTTTACATACTTCACATTGAACATACACATCAGGTAAAAAATTCATTTCAATAACATTGACTCCCTGGCCTTTACAAGCTTCGCATCTTCCTCCTTTCACATTAAAGCTAAATTGACCAGCCTGATAACCTCTTGCTTTTGCTTCTACTGTGGCAGTAAATATCTGCCTTATAGGGTCAAAAGCACCTGTATATGTAGCAGGATTTGATCTTGGAGTTCTTCCTATTGGAGATTGATCAATAACGATAACTTTATCAATTGCCTTTATACCCTTTAACTCTTTTACTCCTTGAGGAAAAGGAACTTTTAATCCTAGAGAATGACACAATGCAGGATGAAGTAATTCATTTATCAAAGTGCTCTTTCCACTTCCACTTACACCAGTTACAGAAACTAACCTTCCTAAAGGAAATTCCACGGAAATATCTTTTAAATTATTTTTAGAGCAATTATTTAAAATTAAACTTTTTTTTACAGATGATCTACGTTCTTTTGGCGTAGGAATTGACTTCCTACCACTGAGATAAGCTCCAGTTAATGACCTTTCAGAGTTTAAGACGTCTTGATAAGATCCTTTAGCTATTATTTCCCCACCATAAACACCTGCCCCTGGACCAATATCTACTAAATAATCTGCGGATTTCATAGTATCTTCATCATGTTCAACGACAACCAAAGTATTTCCCAAGTCTCTTAAGCTTTTTAATGTTTCTAATAATCTGTCATTGTCTCTCTGATGCAATCCAATACTTGGTTCATCTAATACATATAAAACGCCAGTAAGACCTGCACCTATTTGTGTAGCCAATCTAATACGCTGAGCCTCACCACCAGACAAAGTCATAGCTGGTCTATCTAAAGTCAAATAATCTAAACCTACATTAATTAAAAACTTCAAACGTAAACGAATCTCTTTTAAAACCAATTCACCTATCTGCTTTTGTTTTTCTGATAAAGATATATTTTCTTTCTTTGTCTTACCTAAGCCCATGATGCGTTCTACGTGATTTAGGGTTTCAGAAACGCTTATAGAAGTTAAATCAGTAATGTTGTATGGACCAAGTTTAACTGCCAAAGCCTCAGGTCTTAATCTTTTTCCAGAACATGTCTTACAGGGAACTAATTCTAGATACTTTTCTAATTTTTGTTTAACTGATTCTCCATTGGCTTCATTCAATTGCCTTTCTAATATTGGCAAAATCCCCTCAAAAGGTCTTTCAAAACCACTAGAAGTTTTAAAACGACTATCAGCTTGGATTAATATTGGTTTATCTGATCCCAAAAGTAGAACTTTTTTTTGCAAATCACTTAAATCTTTCCAAGGAGTTTTTAATTCAAAACCATAAGCTTGTCCTACAGAATAAAGTAAAGAGAAGTAATAAGTATTATCTTTTTCACTCCAAGGAGCTATTGCAGCATAAACAGGTAATGTTTTATCAGGTATAACTCTATCCGCAGTAAATTTTTTTAAATAACCTATCCCATGACAATCTGGACAGGCCCCATATGGGCTATTAAAAGAAAATAATCTAGGAGAAAGTTCTTCAACGATAGATCCATGTACAGGACATGCATAATTTTCTGAGTAAAGTTTTTCTCTTTCTAAGTTAGAAGGTAAGTTTTCTCCTTTTTTTGGAACAACTTCTACTATTGCTAAGCCATCCCCTCTTTTGAGACAAGTTTGTAGAGAATCATTTAATCTTTCTTGTATGCCTTCTCTTGCAATTAATCTATCTACTACTACCTCAATATTATGAATTTGATTTTTATCTAATTCAATACTATCAGCAAGTTCTCTTACCTCTCCATTGATTCTTACCCTAGCAAATCCTTCAGCAGCTAGTCCGCTTATTAATTTTGTATGTGTTCCTTTCTTACCTCTTACAACAGGAGCCAACAATTGGTACCTTGTTCCTTCTGGTAAAAGAAGAATTTGATCCACCATTTCATCAATTGTTTGAGGCGCAATTGGAATCCCACAATGGTGACAATGAGGCTCACCAGCACGACCAAACAATAATCTTAAATAATCTTGTATTTCCGTTACTGTTCCAACTGTTGATCGAGGATTATGACTTGTAGATTTTTGATCAATTGAAATAGCAGGTGATAAACCTTCAATATTGTCAACATCTGGTTTATCTACTTGACCCAAAAATTGCCTTGCGTATGCAGAAAGACTCTCAACATATCTTCTTTGACCTTCAGCAAAAATAGTATCAAAAGCCAGAGAACTTTTACCACTTCCACTCACACCTGTAAAAACTATAAATTTATTCCTAGGTAGAGAAAGATCAATATTTTTTAAATTATGCTGACGAGCTCCCCTAATATTAATTGAGTTATATTCTCCAAAAGTACTATCAACTTTATTAACCATGTTTAAATCTAAATTATGATTTAAAAAGGTTATTATAGTAGAATTTTTTTTATTTTACGCAGCGGAGCGATCAAGAAGTCTAGAAGCATATTCGTTTACTTCGCATGAACCTCCACCTATAAGTTCTATTAGTTCATTTTTTCTTTGATTTTTTGTAGTTAGTTTTGCGATTGAAGTAAAAGTTATCCCATTAATTACGTTTTTATTAACTTTGAAATGAGCTGATCCCCTTGCAGCGAGAAATGGCTGATGTGTAATACATAAGACTTGTTGATTTTTAGAAATTTCTTTTGTGAGCTCCACCAAAGAAAATAGAGATTTACCACTTAAACCACTATCAATTTCATCTAAAAAGAAAGTATTGGGTTTTTTAGAAATACTTGATTTAATAGCTAACAAGAATCTTGACATTTCTCCGCCAGAAATAACATTTGATAATGGAGCAAGCTTCTGATCAGGATTAGCCGAAAACAAAAAATTTATATCGTCAATTCCATCGCCAGAAGGCTTACACTCAGAAAATTGAATTGAAAAGTTTGCATTTTCTAAACCTAGATTGCTTAAAATTGACATTACTGAAATTTGTAACTGTTTAGCAATTTTTTTTCTTTCAGTAGATTGAATAACAAATAAAGAATTTAGATTAGTTTGTAAATTCTCAATTTGAGCTTTAATCATGGAAATCTCATTACCTTGATCATTTTGTTGAAAATACGTTTTTAATTCATCGCGCTTTTCAATTAATTGAGTTAGATCCAATGAAAAAGTTCTCTCTAAGTTTTTTAAAAAGAATAATCTTTTTTGTATTTCTGGAAGATTAGATTCATAATTTTCTATTTCTTGCAAATATGATTTTAAATCAAAAATTAAATCTTCAACATCAGCATGAATATTTAATAACTTCTCTCTAAATTTTTGAATCTTTAGATCAAAATCTGCTGTTTTATTTAAAATCTTTAGTGATTGATTGATAAAAGAAGTTACTGACGGTTCATCATGACTGAAATTGTTTAAGTTTTCTAATGATGATTTAATTGAATTATTAATTTCTAGATTATTTACTAGTTTATTTTCTAATAACTCTAATTCTAAAATTTCTTCACTTGAATTTAAATCAGCTTCTTCTAAACTCTTCAACATGTGCTTAATTGCCAAGTTTTTTTCTATTTGATTCCTAGAAAATTCTATTTTTTCATGCATTAATCCTTCTAAAACTTTAGTTTCTCCCCATATACTTTTAATCCTTTCGCTAGTATCTCTTGATTCTTGGGAACATAAGTCATCAATAATTAATCTTCTCTTGTCTAAAGAATCAAATATAAAAGTGTCGGATTGACCTGCAAAATCAATTAAAAATCGTCCAAGTTTTTCTATTGATTGTCTATTTATTGATAAATTATTAACGCTATATTTGGATAAAATTTTATTATTTTTTTTATAAGATTTTCTTTTAATTTGTAGTTCTGAAGAAGTTATTTCAAAACCATTAACAATTAACCAATCATTAATTTGGGGAGAAGAAGAAAATATGGCCTCGATAAAGCAAAAATCTTTTCCTGGACGTATTAAATGTTTTAGAGGTATATTAGTTCCACCAAATAAAGCATTTAGGGAATCCAAAATTAATGATTTTCCTGAACCTGAATCTCCCGTTATGATATTCAAACCTTTTTCGAAATTAATTTCTATAATTTCTATTAAGGCAATATTTTTTATTTTTAGTTGTATTAACATGATAATTCTTCCATATAGAAAAATTAACTTCTTTTTTAAAAAAATAAAGGTTTTAAATATATAAAGTTATGAAAGAAGATTTTACCGATTTTATTGAGGTCTCTGGACTCTTAAATTATGATCCAGATACAATTTCTAAAATATACAAAAAAAATCCTAAAAGACTTTTAAAAAGACTTTGGCAAACACTCCTACCTATTTTTGCTTATATCTTTTCCGTTGGATGGGATAAATTAACTGGAAGACTGAAAAATGAAGAGCAAGCAAGATTTAGAGCAAGAGAATTAACAAATTTGTTAGTAGAACTTGGACCTGCATTTGTTAAAGCAGGCCAAGCTTTATCAACAAGACCAGATATAATCCCAGCTATTCTTCTAGAAGAATTATCTGAATTGCAAGATCAGCTCCCTGGTTTTGATGGCGATAAAGCTATGGAATTAATAGAAGAAGATTTAGGAAACAAAATAGGTGAGATTTTTTTAGAAATTGATAAAGAGCCAATTTCTGCTGCCTCTTTAGGTCAAGTGCATAAAGCTAAATTAAAAAATGAAGAGATCGTTGCAATAAAAGTACAACGGCCGGGTTTAAGAGAACAAATAACCTTAGACCTTTACATTGTAAGAAATATTGCTTATTGGCTAAAAAACAATATCGGATTGATAAGAAGTGATCTAGTTGCTTTGATTGATGAATTAGGCAAGAGAGTTTTTGAAGAGATGGATTATCTAAACGAAGCTGCAAATGCAGAAAAATTTAGAGATATGCATAAACATAATAAGATGATTGCCGTACCAAAAATTTATAAAGAAATCACTTCAAGAAGAGTTTTAGCAATGGAATGGATAGACGGTACAAAATTAACAAATTTAGAGGACGTAAAAAAATTAGGAATTAATCCTGATGACATGATTGATATAGGGGTGCAATGCAGTTTAGAACAGCTTTTAGAACATGGTTTTTTTCATGCAGACCCGCATCCAGGTAATTTATTAGCCTTAGAAGATGGAAGATTATGTTATCTAGATTTTGGAATGATGAGCGAGGTTTCCAGAGAATCGAGGTCAGGATTAATTCAAGCAGTTGTCCACTTGGTAAATAAGAACTTCGATAAATTGTCTCAAGATTTTGTAAAATTAGGATTTTTATCAGAGGAAGTTAATCTAGAACCCATTGTTCCAGCATTTCAAGATGTTTTCATTAACGCCGTTGAACAAGGAGTTTCGAAAATGGATTTTAAGAGCGTTACTGACGATATGTCTGGTGTTATGTATAAATTCCCCTTCAGACTACCCCCGTATTATGCTCTTATAATTAGATCATTACTTACATTAGAAGGAATAGCTTTAAGCGTAGATCCAAACTTCAAAATATTAGGCGCAGCTTATCCCTATTTTGCAAGAAGATTAATGGAAGACCCTGATCCACAATTAAGGGAAAGTCTTAAAGAAATGCTTTTTGATAATAAAAAATTTAAATGGGATCGTTTAGAAGATCTTCTTTCTAACGCTGCAAAGCAAACAAACCTCGATTTAGAAAAACTTTTAGACGAAGTTATAAATCTTCTCTTTTCTTCAAATGGAGGATTTCTTAGAAATGAGATAGTTGAAGGATTAACAAATCAGATAGATTTACTTAGTCTAAAAATATTGAAAAGTTTTAATAATTATCTTCCACAATCAATTAAATTAAACACTACTAACGAAAATAATAACTTGAATGACCTTATAATTTATGTTGAGCCATTGAGAAACTTTTTAGAGATTTTACAAAAAGTACCGGGGTATTCAATTGACATTTTTCTAAAAAGATTGCCAAGACTTGTTAATGAGCCCTACACAAAAGAAATGGGTATAAAAATTGCAAAAAAAGTAACTGAAAAAGGAGTAGTAAGACTTGTTAAGATTGCCGCTGGTGCAAATATATAAATGAAGTTTAATAAATTTTTAAAATTTAAAATATTTTTTATTTTAGTAATTTCTCCATTATTTTTTAATGTTCCAAAAGCTTATACTGCTGAAGAAATTAAAATCACCTATAGCATATTTTCTAGAACAATTAAAGTAAATTCATTAAAAACTTTTGCTAAAGAAGGCAAATCTACAAGACAATTAAAAAGAATTTTGAAAGCAACTGGGTCTCCCGATAAAGAAATTAGAAAAGTTTTAAACAAAGATTTTGAAGTGCCTATTACCATTGCAAGCAAACTAGTATATTCTGAAATAGGAAATGTTTTTTTAACAAGACTTTCATCTATAATCCACCCACCCAGAGCAAAAGACGAAAGAACAGGCATGCTGGCCCTAAGAGCAAGCGTAATTCAAGGAATTAACATAGGAAATGGAAAAATAAATCTAGTAAATTTTTTTGAAGGATATCCAACTAAAACTGTAATTTTAGATGTCAGCGCTTTGAGCAAAGTTATGAATAAAGTAGAATCGATTTCAGAATTATTAACCTTTTTCACTAACTCACCTCTAGAAAAAATCAAAACGAATTAAACAACCATGGTGTTATTAAATAAAATAAAAAATAAACTGCGTATTAATTACAGAAAAAAAAGATGGCCAGGTCTAATAGAAGCTTATAAACAATATCTTCCAGTTACAAAGAAAACTCCTATTATTTCCCTAAATGAAGGAAATACACCATTAATTCTAAGCGAGTCAATTAGCAACTTAATTGGAAATGGAACAAAAGTTTTTTTAAAATATGATGGCCTTAATCCAACAGGATCTTTTAAAGATCGTGGAATGACTATGGCAATTAGCAAAGCAAAAGAAGAAGGCCGTGAAGCAGTAATTTGTGCAAGTACTGGGAATACCTCTGCTGCTGCTGCTGCATATGCTTCGAGAGGAGGATTAAAACCTTATGTTTTAATCCCAGAAGGATTTGTTGCACAAGGAAAGCTTGCGCAAGCATTAATGTATGGTGCTGAAATAATATCTATTAATGGAAACTTTGATAAGGCTCTTGAAATTGTTAGAGATTTATCCTCAGAACATCCTGTAGAGCTTGTTAATTCTGTTAATCCATATCGAATACAAGGACAAAAAACTGCAGCTTTTGAAATAGTTGATGACTTAGGTTATGCTCCTGATTGGCTTTGTATTCCAATGGGTAATGCAGGAAACATAACTGCTTATTGGATGGGATTTAAAGAATATTCAACAATAAAAAGGAATTTGAAATTACCAATAATGATGGGTTTTCAGTCCGAAGGCTCTGCTCCATTAGTAAAAAATATAATAGTTAAGGATCCAGAAACAATTGCAACTGCAATAAGAATTGGAAATCCTGTAAATAGAGAAAAAGCAAAAAAAGTAAGGAAAGAGAGTAAAGGAGACTTTCAATCAGTTACAGATGAAGAAATAATCAATGCTTATAAAATTCTTGCCAAAGAGGGAGTATTTTGTGAACCTGCCAGTGCAGCATCAGTTGCTGGACTGATTAAAAATAAAAATAGAATTCAGAAAGAATCGACTATTGTTTGTGTTCTGACTGGAAATGGATTGAAAGATCCTGATTGCGCTATAAAAAACAACGATGCTATTTTTAGGAAAAATATTGAACCTTCATTAAAAAATATAACTAAGATCTTAGGATATTAAAATCCAAAAAAAATAGTGTCTGTGGAAATCAATTAAAAATAGACCTCAATTGTTGAAAAGTACATAACAAGAAATTCTATTTGTTGAATAAATTTAAAATTTTCGAAAAGAGTAAAAAATATTCAACAAATAAAAAATTTTTTACACATATTCTTTTCTTCGTAAACTAAATAAACAAGCTGTTTTATTAAAGAATTCCACAGTTCCCACAAAAACTACTACTATTAAATTTTTTTTTAATTATTTATTTTTATATTAGAAAAAGAGTCAAAAATAAATTTATTGAATTTAATTTACGAAAAAAGTATATTGTATTTGTAAAAAGTTCCAAATTCTGATGGAAATTATTTGTAATCAAAATGAATTAAATAATGCTATACAACTAGTAAGCAAGGCAGTTGCTTCAAGGCCAACGCATCCAATTCTTGCAAACATACTTTTAACAGCTGACGAAGGAACTAACAAAATTAGCGTCACAGGATTTGACTTAAATTTAGGAATTCAAACTTCTTTTGATGGAACTGTCAAAAATAGTGGAGCTATTACTATACCTTCAAAACTTTTATCCGAAATAGTAAACAAACTACCTAATGAAACTCCTGTTTCTCTAGAAGTAGACGAGAATTCAGATAATATCCTAATAAAAAGTGATAGAGGTTCTTTTAATCTAAAAGGGATCCCCTCTGATGAATATCCTAATTTGCCATTTGTTGAAAGCGGTACTTCTTTGGATATTGATCCTAGTTCTTTTTTAAAAGCTTTAAAATCTACCATTTTTGCCAGTAGTAATGATGATTCAAAGCAACTACTAACAGGTGTCAATTTTACTTTCAAACCAAATTATTTAGAGTCTGCTTCTACAGATGGTCATAGATTGGCTGTTGCCTTAATTGGTAATGAAGAACATATTAAAAATAAAGAAAACTTATCTTCAAATGTTGATGATTTATCGGTAACTATCCCAACTAGATCATTGAGAGAAATTGAAAAACTTGTATCTTTGAGAAGCTCAGAAAATGCAATTAAGCTTTTCTATGACAAAGGTCAAGTAGTATTTATATCTTCTAATCAAATAATTACTACAAGAACTTTAGAAGGTACTTATCCTAATTATTCACAATTAATTCCTGATTCTTTTTCTAAAATTCTAAATTTTAATACAAAAAAATTAATTGATTCATTAGAAAGAATTGCTGTTTTGGCTGATCAGCAAAGTAGTGTTGTAAAGATTAAATTAGATGATACAGATTTAGCTTCAATCAGTGCAGATGCTCAAGATATTGGAAATGCAAATGAATCAATACCTGTTTCTTATTCTGGAGAAAATTTTGATATTGCATTTAACGTAAGATATTTATTAGAAGGTTTAAAAGTTATTGCTTCTGAAAATGTACTTTTAAAGTGTAATATTGCAACCACTCCAGCGGTTTTTGTGCCAGAAGATAATCTTAATTCTTTTACTTATTTAGTTATGCCTGTGCAGGTTCGTTCTTAATTTGAAATTACCTAAAGAAATTTTATTAAGTGAATTATTAAATTATAGTGTTAAGGGTAATATGGTCCTTAATTATGGAAATGGTGAAAATGTTTGGATGCATCCTCCAGTTCACCGGATTCTAGGATGGTACTCTCGTCCTTCAAATTTTGATTTAAAAAGAAATGTTTGGCGATTAAATCAAATTACTCAAATAATAGATAATGAAATTTATGTCAAAGGCGATCCAGCTATTTCGGATTTAGCAACTTTAAATAGGTTCCCAACTCTAATAGAAGCTAATCTTATAAATATAAATGGATCAAAAATAGGATTCATTGCAGATTTTTTATTTGAAATGAAAACGGGAAAAATTAAATATTACTTAGTTTCTAGATCTAATCCTAAGATTCCAGGTTCTAGTAGATGGAAATTAACTGTTGATAATATCAATGACCAACAACCGGGATTGGTATTTTGTGAAAGTAATTCTTTAGATGATTTACCTTTAATAAAATCAAGTATTAAAAATGAATTTATGCAAAAAGGGAAAAAAATTTTTGATAGATTTGATGATATGAAAAATATTGCTTCTAATAGATTAGAGGAATGGCTTGAAGAAGATGAAGATATTAGCCAAAACTTAGATTTTAAACAAAAAAGTTTTTATAATAATGACAAAACATCTATACCGTCTAGTCAAAAAAAAGAAGATGACCCTTGGATATAAATAATGATAAATCAAGAAAATAATGATCTATATGATCTTAATGAAGCACTACAAGTTGAAAATTTAACACCTAAAGATTACGAAGAAATTTGCAAAAGATTGAAGAGAAAACCTAACAGAACGGAATTAGGTATGTTTGGCGTTATGTGGTCAGAACATTGTTGTTATAGAAATTCAAAACCTTTGCTATCTAAGTTTCCCACTAAAGGTAAAAATGTTTTAGTTGGACCTGGAGAAAATGCTGGCGTTATTGATGTTGGAAATAATCAAAAACTTGTTTTTAAAATAGAAAGTCATAATCATCCTTCTGCTATTGAACCTTTTCAAGGCGCAGCAACAGGTGTAGGAGGAATTTTAAGAGATATATTCACAATGGGTGCTAGGCCAATCGCAGTCTTGAATTCATTGAGATTCGGCAACCTTGATAAATCATCAAATGTTGATTTACTACGAGGAGTTGTATCCGGTATTTCACATTATGGGAATTGCGTAGGTGTGCCGACTGTTGGAGGTGAAATTGACTTCGATGATAGTTATTCTGGAAATCCTCTAGTGAATGTTATGGCTTTAGGACTTTTAGAGACTGAGGAAATCGTTTGTTCTGGAGCTAAAAATGTAGGATCACCAGTGTTATATGTTGGTAATACAACTGGCAGA
This sequence comes from Prochlorococcus sp. AG-402-K16, assembly GCA_003216795.1. Taxonomy (GTDB): domain Bacteria; phylum Cyanobacteriota; class Cyanobacteriia; order PCC-6307; family Cyanobiaceae; genus Prochlorococcus_A. Next base: position 3,819 of record QCIH01000017.1, on the reverse strand, counting down.
GATGGTGTTGGTGGTGCTAGTTTTGCTAGTTCAGAATTAACTGCAACTTCATTGGATGATAGACCTGCTGTTCAGGTAGGTGATCCATTTGTTGAGAAAAGTCTTATTGAAGCTTGTTTGGATGCTTTTAAGACAGGGGATGTAATTGCAGCTCAAGATATGGGTGCTGCAGGTTTAACATGCAGTAGCGCAGAAATGGCCGCAAATGGAAATTTAGGGATATCTATCGATTTAGATTTGGTCCCTTCTAGAGAAGATGATATGTCTTCATACCAGTATTTATTATCTGAATCGCAAGAAAGAATGTTATTTGTCGTTAAAGAAGAAAAAATTAATGATCTTATTGAAAAATTTAACAAATGGGGATTATATGCCAGTGTTATTGGTGAAGTGATAGGAACTAATGAAGTAATTATTTCTCATAAAGGTAAAATTGTGGCCCAAATACCTACTTCTGCCTTATCTGATGATACTCCTGTCAATTTTCACAATGTGACTAATAACCCACCAGATGATCTTTTAAATAAATGGGAATGGAAAGAAAATGATTTACCAGAAATTCATGAGCAAAAAATATTTTCATTGAAGGAAAATAAGAATTTTTCTTTTTCAGAAATCATTTTAAAACTACTCTCTAATCCATCAATAGCTTCTAAACGATGGATTTATAAACAATATGATTCTCAAGTTCAGGCAAATACAGTTTTTAAACCTGGAAAATCAGATGCAGCCGTAGTAAGACTAAGAGAACAAAATAAACAAAATAAAAGTAAAGTATTTTCTGGTGTTGCTGCTTCAGTTGATTGCAATAGTAGATGGGTTGCGCTTGATCCTTTTAGAGGATCTATCGCTGCCGTTGCAGAGTCCGCTAGAAATGTTAGTTGTGTTGGTGCTGAACCAGTAGCAATTACAAATAATTTAAATTTTTCTTCCCCTGAGAATGAAATAGGATATTGGCAACTTTCATCTTCATGTAATGGAATTGCTGAAGCCTGTAAAGCTTTAGAAACTCCTGTTACAGGAGGTAATGTATCTTTATATAATGAATCAAAAAATAAAGATAATTTAATTACTCCTATCAATCCTACACCTGTTATTGGAATGGTTGGAAAGATAGATAATGTCGAAAAAGCTATAAGTAGTGAATGGAAAAATATTGAAGATGAAATCTGGTTAATTGGTTCTTCCAAATCAGAAATAAAAATTGCAGCTAGTTCTTATCTGGAATATTTTCATGGACAAATTACAGGTCGGCCTCCAAAAATAGATTTGTTGGATGAAAAGTTTTGCCAGAGTTTTTTAAGAAATGCGATTTTAAATAGTCTTGTAGTTTCTTCGCACGATATCAGCGACGGAGGTTTAGCTATAGCTTTAGCAGAGTCTTGCATTTTGTCCTCAAGGGGCGCAACTATAGAATTAGAGAAAGATGTAAATAGAGTTGATAATTTATTATTTGCCGAAGGGGGGTCAAGAATTATTTTTTCAATTAGTAAAATGAAACAAAATGAATGGTTTAATTTTTTAAAACAAAATCAAATAAATTTCCCATCAAGTGTTTTTGTAAAAAAAATAGGATACGTATCTAGTGACATGCTGAAGATAAAAATCAACGAAAAAAATATTTGCAATATTAGGGTTGAGGATTTAACCGAAAAATTTAATAATAGTATTTCAGGTTACTTTTAAATATGAAAAATATTTTTCAACTATTAATCATTTTAAGATATTAAGTTATGTGCGGAATAGTTGGAATTGTTTCTTCAAATGATGTAAATCAACAAATTTACGATAGTCTTTTGCTTTTGCAGCATAGAGGTCAAGACTCAACAGGCATAGCAACAATGGAAAATACTGTTTTTCATATACATAAGGTTAAAGGTCAGGTTAATACAGCTTATAGAACTAGAGATATGAGGAATTTAATTGGCAAAATTGGATTGGGTCATGTTAGGTATGCAACAAAGGGATCAGCAGAAAGTGTAGAAGAAGCACAGCCTTTTTATGTTAATGCTCCTTATGGAATTGTTTTGATACATAATGGAAATTTGACTAATACCAGAGATTTAGAAAAACAGTTATTTAGTGTCGACAAGCGGCATACAAATTCTTCAAGTGATACTGAAATGTTGTTAAATGTATTTGCGACAGAATTACAAGAACAAATTAATAATCAAGAATTAGAACCTGATATTATTTTTAATGCGGTCAAATCTTTACATAAAAGAATTCAGGGGTCATATGCCTCAATTGCGTTAATTTCAGGACATGGTTTATTAGCATTTAGAGATCCTTTTGGTATTAGGCCTTTAGTTATAGGGAAAAGACTTTCATTAACCACAAAAAAAGAAGAATGGATGGTTGCAAGCGAATCTTTAGTACTTGAGAATAATGATTATGAAGTAGTGAGAGATGTAGATCCCGGAGAAGCTGTTTTTATAAATCTTGATGGGGAGTTTTTCTCTAAGCAATGTTCTGAAAATCCAATGTTATTTCCCTGTGCTTTTGAATATGTTTACTTAGCTAGGCCAGATTCAATTATGAATGGAATTTCAGTCTATAAAGCTCGTTTAAAAATGGGAGATTATTTAGCAGAAACAATAAAACAAACAATCAATTCTGGAGATATTGATGTAGTTATGCCTATTCCTGATTCCTCCCGACCCGCGGCAATGCAAGTTGCAAGACAGTTAGGGATAGAATATAGGGAAGGTTTTTTTAAAAATAGATATGTTGGCAGAACATTTATAATGCCTGGTCAGCAGAAACGTAAGAAATCTGTAAGGCAAAAATTAAATGCCATGAGTGCAGAGTTTAAAAATAAAAATGTATTAATTGTTGATGACTCGATAGTAAGAGGTACTACTTCAAAAGAAATTGTCCAGATGGCTAAAGATGCAGGAGCAAATAAAGTTTTTTTTACATCAGCAGCTCCTCCTGTTCGTTATCCTCACGTTTATGGAATTAATATGCCTAATAGAGATGAATTAATAGCTCACAATAGGACAATAAGTGAAATCGCCGATAAACTTGAAATTGATAACCTTGTTTATCAAAGTGTTGAAAGTTTGCGTAAATCTATAATTGGTGATTCTCCTATTAAAGGTTTAGAGATGAGTTGTTTTACTGGTGATTATGTAACTGGAACAGTAAATCAAGAATACTTGAATTGGGTTGAAAATGAATATAAATCTTAGTCAAGAAAGTTTTCAAGTCGGAAACAATTTTCAAGGTATTCATCATTATCTAATTTTAAAAAATCAATTAAAAAGTTTGATTTATTGGATTTGAAATTTAATTTATTTAGGTCTAATCTTGCAGATTTATTTTTATTAGTTTCAATATCAAGGTAATGGTTACTTGCCATTATTTTGAGGAAGTAATCGTTTTTAAGTTGGGTTTTTTCATTCAAATATCCTAAACTGTATTCATTTGAGCAGTAAATTTCATCACTATTTATGCAAAAGATTTTTCCTTGTTTAGATATTAAAAAAATATTTTCTCCATCATTAAATGTACAACAAGAAACGATTTTTTCAGATGGTAAAAGTTTTGCAATGATTAATCCTTGGGATTGTTTAGAAGTTGGTGTTAAAAATTTATTTGATAAATTAAATTTAAAAATTCTTCCTATCGAGGTTAATATTATTAAATCTTTCCTTTCATTAGAAATAAAAGAATCAATTGTTTTTAAATTATTTTTTAATTTTGTAATAGTAAAAGATCTATTACTTTTAATCATATCTTCATCAAATAAAACTTTTTTAAATCTTCCATCTGAATTTAATATGCATAAATAATTTTTAATGTCTTTTTTAATTG
>QCIH01000016.1 GCA_003216795.1 Prochlorococcus sp. AG-402-K16 | reverse complement strand
AAAAGATGGCTTATGGACGAGGTATCCTGGTTCTTTTCGTTGGTCATTGGATGCTCCTGATGGACATATGCCTTTAATTAATCAACTAAGAGGAGTAAGACTTATGGACTCCATCCTGAAGCATCCTGCTATTGCAGAGAGACATAATAATATTCTTTAAATTGAGGTATTTAATAAGTTAAGATTAAGAAAGTATCAAAATATTATTATGTCCTTACTTCGGGGCAAAAATATTTTAAAAAAATTTTTTAAAAGACCAAAGATTAACTGGTCAAATTACGAATTCGAATCATCATTACAGTTAAATGAATTTGTCGATCAATTATTAGAACCTATCAAAAATTCTCAATCAAGCTATCTTATAAAACTTGGTTTACATGAAGCTTTAGTTAATGCAGTAAAACATGGAAATAAATTAGATCCCAAAAAAAATATTAGAGTAAGAAGAATAATTACTCCTAATTGGTGCGTTTGGCAAATTCAAGATCAAGGAAATGGTTTAGAAATAAAAAAAAGAGACTACAAATTACCAAAAAAAATAAGTAGTGTAAATGGCCGTGGCCTATACATCATTAATGAATGTTTTGATGACATTAGATGGAGCAGTAAAGGTAATAGGCTTCAGTTGGCTTTAAAAAGATGATTTTTACTAGGGCAAGGTTGATCTACATTAATTTCTTTTAACCATTTAATACTTTCTTCTATATACTCAATAGTCTCCTTCTCATTACAAGAAATAATTAATTGGCATAATCCCGCCGAAATTAGTTCTGCAGATCGTTTATATTTATTTCCTTTATCTTTATGCCATTTAGAATGATCAATTTTTAATTTGTCATTAAGACTTTGAACAAGCTGAATAGTATCTTTATCCCAATAGGTCATAGGAGTTTTTATTTACTTTACAGCAGACCATACTTTGGTCATAAAAAAGGAATTTGATTTTACATCTTTAAACCCTACACCCTCAATTTTAGAATCTATATCATCTTTTATATAATCACAATAAAAAGGCTCATGAAAAGATTTATAGAAGCTTTCCATTATGGATGTAAAGTCAGGTGAATCACTTATTTGAATTGAATCAGCTAAAACTAATATTCCACCAGGTTCAAGAACTCTAAAAAATTCATTTAATACTTTAACCCTAATTGTTCTAGGTAATTCATGAAATAAGTAAACACAAGAAATGCATTGAAAACTATTATTTTCAAAAGGTAATTCCTCAGCATTACCTTTTACTAACTGGATTAAATCTCCATCTAAATCTGAAATATATCTACTTGCCTCTTTTAAGTATGAATCAGATAAATCAATTCCTGTAATTTTTTCTTTAGGAAATGCGGCTCTTAATTGTTTTAATGTTCTTCCTGATCCTGTGGCTACATCAAGTATTTTTAGAGAACTTTTTTTTCTATCGCTGAACATTTCAAGTCCTACTTTTATTGGCTTAATTATTCTTCTCCTCATTGAGTCAGCACTTCCATTAAAAAGGATTTCTACTTGTAGGTCATAAATACTAGCTGAAAAATCTGATAAATAACCATCTGTTTGATGATGAAAATTTCTCAAGTAATATTGAGGATAATTATCTTTATCAATTGATTTTGGAAGATCATCAAAGTTTTGTTTTCTTCGTCTATCCCAGGTATTAGGCATATCGAGCCAAATTTTAGGATATTGAGTTAGATATCTAAGCCATGGTTCGTCAAACAATAATTTTTTTGGATATATATTTTTTTCTGCATCATTCCAATCTTCTTCTCTTAAGATATCCATTGAATTTTGGATTTGCATTAGAAGATCTCTATCAACATCAAAATTTTCAAGCTTTGAATCGGGAAGAATAAAATTCATTAATCTTGAACTGATCTGCTTGTGAGCGAAACCTGCAATGCTTTTACTTTGTTGTAGCGTTTTATATGCAATTTTTGAAATAGATTCCCTAGTCATTTTTCAATTTATATATCTATATTCCAACAAAAAAAAAATCAATTTGAGAATATTTTGTGATATTTCTCAAATTGATTAATTTAACCTAATTACTTCTTTTAATTATGCATCGTAATACATAAAGAATTCATGGGGATGAGGTCTTTGTCTTAGTTGTTGTACCTCTTCGTATTTTATATCGATAAAGTTATCAATAAAATCTTCAGTAAATACTCCACCAGCTAATAAATAATCCTTATCTACTTTTAGTGCATTAAGTGAATCATTTAGAGATGAAGGTACTGTATCAATTTTTGCAAGTTCATCAGCTGGAAGTTCAAACAAATCTACATCTACTCCATCACCAGGATCAATTTGATTTTTAATTCCATCAATACCAGCAAGCATCATTACAGAGAATGCTAAGTAAGGATTTGCAAGTGCATCACCTGATCTAAATTCTAATCTTTTAGCTTTAGGGCTTGGACCTGTTAAAGGTATTCTTACCGCAGCTGATCTATTACCCTCAGAATAAACAAGATTTACAGGTGCTTCGAATCCTGGAACTAATCGTTTATAACTATTTGTAGTTGGGTTAGTAAATGCTAGGAATGAAGGTGCATGTTTAAGTATGCCTCCGATGTACCATCTTGCTGTTTGAGATAAATTTGCATATGATCCTTCACCAAAGAATAGTGGCTGTCCACTCTTCCATAAACTTTGGTGAACATGCATTCCTGTTCCGTTGTCGTTAAAAACAGGTTTGGGCATAAAAGTTGCTGTTTTTCCATATTTTTTTGCAACATTTCTGACAACGTATTTATAAGTCATAACGTTATCAGCAGCATTTATTAAAGAATCAAATTTCATTCCAAGCTCGTGTTGGCCGGCACCAGCAACTTCATGGTGATGTTTTTCTGTGGGGATGCCTAATTCACCCATAAGAAGAAGCATCTCAGATCTGATATCTTGCGCAGTATCATTTGGAGCTACTGGAAAATATCCTTCTTTATATTGTATTTTGTATCCTAAGTTTCCCCCTTCTTCAATTCTCCCTGTATTCCATGGGGCTTCTATAGTGTCTACACTATAAAAACAACCTCCCTCTTTAGAGTCATATCTAACATCATCAAATAAAAAGAATTCTGGTTCTGGTCCAAAAAATGCAGTATCTGCTATACCAGTTGAGTCTAGATATTTTAATGCCTTTTGAGCTAAAGCTCTTGGACACCTATCATAAGGTTCACCGCTTCTAGGCTCTTGAATAGAGCAAATCATACTTAGTGTTTTATGTTTATAAAAAGGATCTATCCAAGCTGTACTTGCATCGGGCACCATTGACATATCCGAGGCATTAATTGCTTTCCAACCTCTTATTGATGAGCCATCAAATGCCAAACCTTCTGTAAAAGAATCTTCCTCTATCATGTCTGATGTAAGAGTTAAATGTTGCCATTTTCCATGAATATCAGTGAATTTTAAATCGATGAGTTCAATTCCTTCGTCTTTAATTTGACTTAAAACATCTTGAGGAGATTTAGACATAATTTTGTAATACCTTATATGAAATTAATAACTAGATGATTCTTGTTATGTATCAACGGTAACTTTTTTTAAGACTTGATGTCTTCTTTTAGTGTTTCAAGTCATAAGTTTAATAATTGTTTACTTAAATATTTAAATTGAATGAATTTCTTTAAATAAATATCGCTTATGTGGCGATATTAGTTTAATTTAAAAGTAATTGGATGTAATGCTTTGACAGAAGCAAAACTTATTTCGACTTTAAATGAAGAGAATTTATCTCATTTCTCAAAGACTTATGTTCCCTCCAGACTTTTATTAGGTCCTGGACCTTCAAACGCACATCCAGAAGTCTTAAGTGCTCTTTCTTTGAATCCTATTGGTCACTTAGATGAAGCATATATTTCATTGATGTCTGAGGTTCAACAACTTCTAAGATATACCTGGCAATGTAATAATCGTCTGACTCTTCCAATGAGTGGTACTGGAAGTGCAGCTATGGAAGCATCAATAGCTAATTTTATAGAGGAAGGAGAAAAAATTCTTATCGCTAAAAAAGGATATTTTGGAGACAGACTTGTTGATATGGCAACGAGATATAAAGCAGATGTATCTGTTATTGAAAAACCTTGGGGTGAATCCTTTTCTTATGAAGAAATCAAATATGAAATAGAAACTAAAAAACCAGCAATTTTTGCTATTGTCCATGCTGAAACATCAAGTGGTGTTTTACAACCTCTTGATGGTATTGGGGATGTATGTAGAAAAAATAACTGCTTGTTTTTAGTTGATGCAGTTACTTCTCTTGGGGCTTTAGAACTATTGATTGACGAATGGAAAATTGATCTAGCATACAGTTGTAGTCAAAAGGGATTAAGTTGTCCCCCAGGATTAAGCCCTTTTACTATGAATAAAAGAGCTGAAGAAAAACTAAGTTCAAGAAAAACAAAAGTACCTAATTGGTATTTAGATTTATCTTTATTAAATAAATATTGGGGTTCTGATCGTGTTTACCATCATACCGCTCCTGTAAATATGAATTTTGCTATTCGTGAAGGTTTACGATTAATTGCGAATGAGGGTTTAGAAAATGTTTGGAATAGACATAATACTAATGCAAAAAAACTGTGGAATGGTTTGGAAAGTCTTGGTATGGAATTACATGTATCAGAGGATTTTAGATTGCCAACTTTAACCACAGTTAAAATACCTCCAGCAGTTGATGGTGATGGTTTTAGAAATCATCTTTTAAGAAACTTTGGAATAGAAATAGGAAATGGACTTGGAGAATTGTCTGGTAAGGTATGGCGCATAGGATTAATGGGCTTTAATTCAAGTGAGGATAATGTTGATAGATTATTAAACCTATTTGATACTGAGTTAAAAAAATATTCTATTTTTGAGTCCTCAACTTTTTAAACCATAGCTGTAAAATTTGGCTGCATTCGTCTTCTAAAATTCCTCCTACAATTTCCATTTTGTGATGAGCACTTTCATGTTTTGATAGGTCGATTGACCCTCCCAATCCACCCCTTTTCTTATCGTAAGCCCCGAAAATAACTTTACCCATCCGCGCTTGAATAAGAGCAGAGGAACACATAGTACAAGGTTCTAGATTCGTGATAATAGTACATTCATTAAATCTCCAATCATTTTTTATTAGAGATGCCTGCCTAAGTGCCATTATCTCAGCATGCCCTAGTGGGTCTTTATCTATATTCCTCCTGTTAACTCCTCTCCCAATACATCTTCCTCTCTCATCTAAAATTATTGAACAGATTGGCAGCTCAATTTCCCCAATTTCTTTTGATCTTCTTAATATCGAATTCATCCACAAAGTGTAATTTGAATTATTTGTTTTTTTTTGTTGATCTTTATTACTATTTCCATTTTCAAAAATATATCTCATTTACCAATATTGAGAATAGAATTATTAATAGATATTTTATCTGATGGCTGAAGATTTAATTAATAATAAAGATATATATTTCCCCTCATATCTAGGGACTAATGACAAATTGATTACTCTTCTGAATAGAACAAGTCAAACTCTTTGTGACTGGTTCTCTAAAGCTGATAAAAATGGTCCTTTACCTTTTGATGAGAATTTCAAGTGTATTATGCCTGCGGAAGATGGTAACTCTGAAGAAGATTTGTTTTCTGAGATTGAATCTCTTTTGAATAATTCATTTAATCCCGTTCATCCTGGTTCACTAGCTCACCTTGATCCCCCACCTTTAATTTTCTCTATTTTGGGAGATTTAATTGCTGCTGGTTTAAATAATAATCTCCTCGCTTACGAGTTATCACCAAGTGTAACTTTGCTTGAGGAATCATTATGTAAATGGTTTGCCAAGAAAATAGGGTTTAATGATCTTTCAGGAGGTATAGCTGCTAGCGGAGGTACATTGAGTAATCTAAATGCCCTTATAGCAGCTAGAAATAATGCTGGATTAGCTACAAATCCTAATTCTGTATTACTTGTTAGTGAAGATGCTCATACTTCCTTCGTTAAATGTATAAGAGTAATGGGTCTTGAGACTACCAATCTTGTCAGGATTAAAACTGATAATCAAGGTAGAATGGACATAAACGATCTCAGAAATTCTTTAGATAAATGTACAATAGAAAATAAAGAAATATTTGCTATTGTTGCCACCCTTGGGACAACTGTGAGAGGAGCTATTGATCCTATTAAAGAAATAAGTGAAATATGCAAAGAAAGAAATATATGGCTACATATCGATGGCTCTATTGGAGGCATTTTTGCTGTAACATCTATTCCAATAAAAGGTCTAAATAATATTAGTCAGGCTAATTCGATAACGATAAATCCGCAAAAAATCATTGGCATTACAAAGACTTCATCTTTATTATTGGTTTCAAATATGAGTACTTTAGAAAATACTTTTAATACTGGACTACCATATATATCATCTAGAGAAAATATTATAAATAGAGGTGAAATTGGTATACAAGGTTCTAGACCTGCAGAGGTTATCAAACTATGGCTTGGGTTACGTTTTTTAGGTCTGAATGGAATAGAAAATATATTAAAATCATCAATTAAAAGAAAAGATTTTTTTATAAAAAATATTAGTAAGAATAAATTTGATATATATTCAGGTCCTCTTCATATTGTTTCATTTATACCAATGAAACTTGAGCCAGAAGACTCTGATAAATGGACTCAAACTAAAGTTAATGAACTAATTAAAAATAATTTTATGCTTTCTAGACCAAAATTTAAAGGTAGATATTTTTTAAGGGTTGTCATGGGAAATTACAATACAAAGGAATCTCATATTGAAGAACTTTTGAGACTTTTAGATGCCTAACTTATGAATATGGGTAGACCAAAAATTATTGCAATAGTAACAGGGTTTATATCTATAGCTATTTGTATTGCTTATTTACTCTTTATAACTATCTTTGATTTCAGAACTTATCTTAATGATCAATTATCCAATTTTACATAGTAAATGGAGGCAAACTTTTATTTGATTTAAAATACTTTTTCATTTCAATTTTTGAAATAGCTTCTCTTACGAAGTTGTTTAAAATATCCTCTCTCTTACTTATTCTATAAATCTTATTTACTACTTCTTGGATTCCTCCATCTCCCCAATCTTGCCCATTTTTAAAATATTCAATCAAACTTAGTCCTACTATTCTTATTAACCAGCCTGCTGTAACTGATTGTATAGATTTAGATAATATAATTTTAGTCAAACTTGTAGCTAAAGCGGGAGAAAGAATGGCGAGACCCCCTTTTAGTATTCCTTGTTTAGCCAATGCGCTTAGCAATGAAGTCGCTAAATCTTTTGCATCTTTTTTTGTAAGCTTTATTTCATATATTTTTGATAATTCCATTATCATTTGAAGGTTTACGGAGGTAGTAGTAATGAAATCAACAGCTGGTAATGGATTAACTAGTATTACCCCTCCTGTTATCCACATATATTTATTAATAACTTTATTTGACATTAAATATCTTTGTTCTTGCACGAAATTTTTACTTTTAATACCTAACTTATTTGAGCGAAAAAGAATATTATCCGCCAATAACTCTTCACCATTATTATCGAGCGTTTCAATTATTTCTCTAAATAGACTCCCTACCTCTGGAACTAAATTTAAAGCATCTGATTTTATATAGGGAGATTGTTGAGGTACAGCAATTGTTTGAACAACAGAAATTTTATTTTTTCTAGCGGAAGTTATAGAAATTATATTTTCTTTGATGAGGTTATTTTCATCTTTAGACCTCAAATCACATTTATTTAGAACTATTATTATTTTTTTTCTTAATTTTAATAATTCTTTAATTAAATAGTTTTCGTATTTATTTATGTCCTGATCTAACACAAAGAGAACTAAGTCAGAATTTGATGCTTGTATAATTGTTGCTTTTTCTCTTTCTTCTCCTAATTTAGATGGTTCGAATAAACCTGGAGTATCGATTATATTAATGTTTCTTTTTAAAATTGGGATGCGAATTTTATAGCTATTTATTTGCTTTGTTGTACCTATTTTTGCAGAAGTTTTTCCGACTATATTTTTTAATAAAGATCTTGCTATAGATGTTTTTCCTGAGGAACCTGCTCCAAAAAGAGTAACTTTATAATCTCCTGTTTTTAATTGTGACTCTAGTTTGATTTTTTGGTAATTTAAAAGTTCAACTTTTACTTTATCGTTAATTTTTTTATTAATTTTCTCGACCCCTTCCAAACTTATCTTGGCAGCACCATATGTATTTTTGAATAAAAGTGTATTTTTTTTATTTTTATATATAACTTTATAAACTATTTTTTTAAATAATTTTTTATCAATTTTATAAAAGATATAAATTATTACTATTAAAAATATAAGGGTATAAATATTTACTATTCTTATAAATATCGAAAATAAAATATATAGAAATAATATTAATAATATATATTTTATATACTTTAATTTCAAGTAAATCATTTTATCGATTATTTTTAAAAATGTTATAAAGTAAAAATATGAACCCAATATTAATAGATATATCAGCAATATTAAATACTGGAAAATTTATAATATTTAAATTTATAAAATCAACTACAAAACCTTTATATATCCTATCTATACCATTACCAATAGTTCCCCCAAGTATAAAGCTGTAAGAATATAGATCAAATGAGTTTAAAGTATTTTTCCTAAATATTAAATAAATAAGTAATATTGAAAACAAAATACTTATTAAAGATAAAAATATTCTACTACCACTAAATATGTTAAATGCTGCCCCATAATTTTTTACAAAGTCTAATTTGAATAAAAGAAAGTCTTTATTAATAAATAATTTTTTATTATAAAACATTAAATATTTCGTAAATTGATCTATTAGAACAATAAATATACTAAGAGATAAAAAATATATTTTTGTTTGTATTTTATTAATCATTATTTACTACGTTTTAAACGTTCTATAGGTTTAATAAGTAATAAAAGTGGGAAAAGCATTAGAAAATGATATCCAATCTTACCTAATGAGTATTTCCCTAAATTATATAAAAATAAATTAAATTGACTGTAAAATATAATTTGTATTAAGTTGTAAAATATTCCAGTTAAATGCATAGCACCTATTGCTAAAAATCCATTTTTTAAAAAGTTTCCAATGTTTATTTTGTTTCTATTATTTAAATTATCAATTATTTTTATTAATGGATACAAACCTATTAAATATCCAAAATTTGGAGTGAGCAAATAACCTATTGAACCTCCTTGATGAAAGACAGGAAATATAAATACCCCCAAAATTATATATATAGAAAAGGCTCTGAAAAGAACTTTTTTATGAAATATAAGTGTTAATAAAATTATGGTCGGAATTTGCCATGTGATAGGCAATTCAAAGCTATTACTAGTTTTATATATAAAAGGTAGTGGAATATAAACAGGTAACATGGACGTTATTACTAGTAATTGAAGACTCACCAGTATCTCAATTAATTTATAAAAATTGAGCATTATTATAAATTTAATTTATAAACTTCTCAATGCAACAATTGGATCTAACTTAGAAGCTCTTTTTGCAGGTAAAACGCCAAAGATTAAACCTATTGAGCCTGAAATAATCATGGTGGAAAAAGTAGTTGTAATTCCTACTGATGCAGGAAGAGGCGTTATCAGAGATAAAAGAAAAACACCTGATAATCCAGTCGTTGTTCCAATTAATCCTCCAATTGTAGATAAAATTAATGCCTCAATTAAAAATTGAACTAATATATCTGACTGTTTAGCTCCTATTGCTTTTCTAAGTCCAATCTCTTCAGTTCTTTCGCTTACAGAAACGAGCATAATATTCATGATTCCTATGCCTCCAACCACTAAAGATACTGCCCCAATACCAGCCAATAAAAACGTTAGTCCACTTGTTATGTTGGTTACTATATTCAATGCATCTTCTTGTGATCTAACCGCAAAGTCATCATCTCTGATTATTTTATGTCTTTGTCTTAATAAGTTAGTGATCTGAAATTTAGCGGCACTAGTTGCATTTTTATTTATCGCTTCAACACTAATGAAGCTTAAACTTACTCCATAGGTAGGGTCCTTCCCTGTAATCCTATTGACCATGGTGGTTAATGGAATATATGCATTTTTGTCTTGATTACTTCCAAATACAGCACCTTTTGGTTTTAATATTCCGATAATTTCATAAGTGTGGTCTTTAATTCTGATTTTTTTCCCAAGTGATGAAGATTTATCTTTGAAAAATTCGTCTTTAAGATCAGGACCTATTACAACATAACTTCTTGCACTATTGACATCACTTTTTGATAAAAATCTACCCTTATCTACTTCAAAGCTTCTTACTTCAAGAAATTCAGGAGTAACTCCAGCAATTGATATATTTAAACTTTTAGAATTTGATTGCACTATTTCGTTTGCAGAGATTTGAGGAGCTACTTTTTTAACTGTTGGTACTTGATTGCTTATTGCTATTGCATCTTCTAAAACTAGGTTTTTAGGAAATGAAATACCTCTTCTTCTTGTGTCATTATTTCCGGGAACAATGAATAAAACATTGGCACCTAAATTACTTAATTGGTTTTTTGCTAATGTTTGAGCACCTCTACCAAGTCCAACAAGTGTAATAACTGAAGCATTTCCGATAATTATCCCCAGCATTGTTAACGAACTTCTCAATTTGTTCGAAACTAAAGTTTTTGTGGCCATGCCTAAGGCTTCTTTTATTGAGATATTCCTAGACATATTTATATTTATCTATTGCATCATCATCTTCAATTTGTCCCATATATATAACACCTTCATTAAGCTGGAGTGTAATAAGGTCGCCATTACTGATTTGATGATTATCGATATTTTCTAAATTACAAATTGTAGAAATCTTTTTATTATTTTTATTGAATAAACCATAAACATCATTTACATTTTGGTTCGTAACAATGCCGACAATATTTTTACTCAGTGGAATATTTTGCATTAATTCCTTCGGAACAAATAATATTTCTCCTGGGCTAATTAAGGACATATCAAGATTATTTTTAATTATTCTGGCTTTACCTGTAACACCGGTTTCCCCTATTGAAATTCCTCTTGATACTATCTTTCTTACTAAACCGACTTTTATTAAATCTGTAGAGCCACTAATTCCAGTTAAAGTACCTGCGGTTTGGACTACTAAATCTCCTTGATTTAGGATCCCCATCTCCTGAGCAATTTGCATAGCTAAACTAAAAGTTTTTGCTGTTCTTTGATCATTTTCAACTACTATTGGAGTAACTCCCCAAACAAGTTGCAATCTTCTCGCTACACTTCTCTCTGTAGTAGTTGCCAAGATAGGTGTTGGTGGTCTGAACTTACTTACATTTCGAGCGGTAGAACCTGATTTAGTTAAAGGGATTATAGCTCCTGCATCAAGTTGTCTAGCTATATTACTTACTGCTGCACTAATAGCATTTGGGATTGTACTGGGTAAGTGACTTTCAATAGCCTTAAGTGGATAATCCCTTTCAATTCTTCTTGCTATGGTTGCCATTGTTTCAACTGCCTCTACAGGATAATCTCCAACTGCAGTTTCGTTTGAAAGCATTACAGCATCAGTACCATCCAGAATTGCATTTGCAACATCACTAACTTCGGCCCTAGTTGGTCTTGGGTTAGAAGCCATAGAATCAAGCATTTGAGTTGCTGTAATTATTGGGATACCTAATGTATTAGCTTTTCTTATTAATTCCTTTTGTAAAAGAGGAACTTCTTCAGCAGGCATTTCTACTCCCAAATCACCTCTTGCAACCATAACCCCATCACATAAAGGTAATACTGAATCGATCTGATCAATTGCTTCAAATTTTTCTATTTTTGCGACTACAGGAGTTGAATGCCCATTTTTGTTTATTAAATCTTTTATCTCATTTATATCGGATGGATTTCTTACGAAACTTAGTGCTATCCAATCAACTCCTTCAGATAAACCGAATTTTAAATCCTCTTTATCTTTTTCTGTTAATGCTTTTACTGATAATTGAACATCTGGAAAATTAACACCTTTATTGTTTGAAAGAACCCCTCCTACAGTTACAATGCACTTCAAATTATTAGCTTTTTTATCAACTTTTTCTACAATCATTTCTATTTTTCCATCATCTAAAAGTATTCTTTTCCCTTCGCTAACTTCATGAGAAAGTTTGTCGTAGGTTACATTTGCAATAGTATTTGTGCATTCGACTTCATTTGATGTCAGTATGAATTTATCGCCTTTTTTAATTTTTACTGGCCCATCTTTAAAGCGCCCTAATCGTATTTTAGGTCCTTGAAGATCTTGTAATATTCCAATATCTATATCTAACTTTTTTGATACTTTCCTTATGGTTTTTATTCTGTCAGCATGATCTTTATGATCTCCATGTGAGAAATTTAATCTGAATGTTGTTACTCCAGCTTTAATTAAATTTGTAATTATCTCTTCAGATTGGGTTGCAGGGCCAATAGTTGCTACTATTTTCGTTCTTCTTTTTAAATCAATATTCGACATATATAGATAATATTGCTAGATATAAATAAATTTACCATACCCAAAGTTAGTTATTTAAGTCATGGATTTTAAAACTTATCAGAAAAAAGCTAGAGAAACAGCACAATATCCAGATTTAGGCTCAAATAATATTTATCCAACTCTTGGTTTAGTTGGAGAGGCTGGTGAGGTGGCAGAAAAAGTGAAAAAGGTTATAAGAGATAAAAATGGAATATTTGATAACGAATCAAAATTAGGTATTAAAAAAGAGTTAGGGGATGTTTTGTGGTACATTTCAAATCTTTGTACAGAATTGAATTTCAATTTAGAGGATGTTGCATTACAAAACCTTGAAAAATTAAAATTAAGAGCTGCTAAAGGGAAGATAAGGGGTTCTGGAGATGATAGATAAGTTCAGCTATAGCCCAAGCTTGCATACTGGAGATTTGTAATTAAATTTTGTATTACATTTAAAAGTAAAAAAGCTAATAATGATGAAATATCAAATCCACCTATTGGAGGGATAATACCTCTAAAAATGTTTAAATAGGGATCTGTGATAGAAGTTAATGCAGATAAAACACCGTTACTCCAATCAATACCTGGAAACCATGTAAGTAAAATTCTTATTATCAATATGAAAGAATAAATTGATAAAGTTTGGCCCAGAACTGCAAAAATCTCAGATAACATCATCTTGTCGTAATTTAATATATCCTAACATTTACTTATTATTGCTGCTTATTATTACTGCTTCCTATATTTGAGAGATATTCATTACTTACAGCAAAAGTTTGAAAAAACTTTTCTGATAATGATAACCAATACGATCTACCATCTTTTTGCTTTCGTTTTACGATAAATTTCTTTTCTAATAATTCTTTAATATGATCATAAGCACCTGAACCTCTTAGAAGTATAAGATCCGATTGTAGGATCTTTTTTTTGATCGCAATAGTAGCCAAGGTCCTTAATTCGGATGTTTTCAAATCAGAAGGAAGTAAATCATCGACGAATTCATTAAGACTAGATTTTAGTTCGAGAGAAAAACTGTTATTAATTGTATTTAATTCAATAGCTGAGTTGGGATTAGAGTATTTATTTTTTAGATCTTTAATTGCATCATTTATTGAGTTTATATCAGAATTAGTAATTTCTGAAAGATCCTTTTTTGTTATTGGTCTGCCTTTCAAATATAGAACAGCTTCAACTTTAGTAACTAGATCTATATCAGATATTGGCGTGGTATTTAGATCAGATTGATTGATTTTAATTACCTAAATCTTTCCTAATTTACCTTAAATTTAATCTGATGCACCAAGGAATAATCTATATGTATCGTTTTGAGTTTCATCCCAAAATTTATAGCCTAGAATTCTTACAAATTTATTCCACTCTAAAATCTCATTTTTATCAATTAAAACTCCAATAACAATTTTTCCAACATCAGCTCCATAATTCCTATAATGAAATATGCTTATAGACCAATTAGATTTCATATTATTTAAGAAGTTTATTAATGCGCCAGGCCTTTCAGGAAACTCAAATCTGTATAAAAGCTCAACAAAGTTTCTATTATCCATTTCTTTAAAATTCTTTGGTAATCTTCCACCTACCATATGTCTTAGATGATTTTTAGATAATTCATCATCACTTATGTCAATAAATGAGTACTCCGAATTTCTAAATACATTTAAAAGGTTTTTTTTATCATTTAATCCATAGACTTGGACTCCTACAAAGATCTGGGCATTCTTAGAATTCGACATCCTGTAGCTAAATTCAGTTAAATTTCTATTATCAAGCAACTTACAAAAATCAATTAAACTTCCAGCACGTTCAGGAATTTCAACAGCCATCATTACTTCTTTACACTCACCGAGTTCTGCTCTTTCTGCGACAAATCTAAGTCGCTCAAAATTCATATTTGCACCACATGCAATCGCGACCAATTTTCTATTTGAATGATTCGAATTTAAAATATCTTTTTTCATCCCGGCAATCGATAATGCTCCTGCGGGCTCTAGTATTGATCTAGTATCCTCAAAAACATCTTTTATAGCTGCACATATTTCATCAGTATCAACGGTAATCATCTTATCAATATATTTTCTGCCAATATCAAAAGTATTTTTACCAATTTTTTTAACCGCCACTCCATCTGCAAATTGACCAACAGAAGATAATTCCACAATTTTGGATTCTTCCAAAGATTTTGTCATGGCGTCTGCATCTTCAGGCTCTACCCCAATTATTTTTACTTCAGGCCATATTTTTTTTATATATAAGGATATGCCTGATATCAATCCACCACCACCAACAGCAATATAAATTGCATAGGGTTTTTCCTTTAGTTGCTGTTCAAGTTCAATAGCTATAGTTCCTTGTCCTGCTATTACATCTGGATCATCAAAAGGATGAATAAAACATAAATTTCTTTCTTTGCTAATCCTTATTGCTTCTTTGTAAGTTTCATCATAATTATCACCAAATAATATAACTTTTGCTTTTAACTTTTTCACAGCATTAACTTTTACAAGAGGCGTTGTAATGGGCATTAATATTGTCGCTTGGCAATTTAGCTTGAGGGCACTAAGAGCAACACCTTGAGCATGATTACCAGCACTTGAAGTAATTACTCCCTGAGAAAGCTGAGAATTGGAGAGCTTACTCATTTTGTTATATGCACCTCTTACTTTGAATGAAAAAACATCTTGAAGATCTTCTCTTTTTAGATAAACTTCATTATTAAGTGTATTACTCAAATTATGAGCTTTCTCTAGGGGCGTTTTTTTTGCTACTTCATAGACTTCAGCTTGAAGTATTTTTTCAAAATAATCATTCATATATATACTTTTAGCATTAATTATTAATCTAATAAAACATTACATGATCTATTTCTAAAAAAATACTCATTTTGCACCTCGACGTTTTAGATTAGATAGATACAAATTTTTATTAAATGCTTTTAAGTGAGTTAAGTCATCCAAATCAACTTCATGGCTTAACAGTTTCACAATTAGAGGAAATTGCTTGTCAAATTAGAGAAAGACACCTTCAAGTAGTATCTACTAGTGGTGGACATCTTGGCCCTGGTTTAGGTGTGGTAGAGCTTACATTAGCTTTATATCAAACTCTTGATCTAGATTTCGACAAAGTTGTTTGGGATGTTGGACATCAAGGTTACCCTCATAAATTAATAACAGGACGTTTCAGTCAATTTGATTCCCTTAGACAACAAAATGGAGTAGCTGGATATCTAAAAAGAAGTGAAAGTAAATTTGATCATTTTGGTGCTGGACATGCAAGCACTTCTATTTCAGCTGCTTTAGGAATGGCAATGGCCAGAGACAGAAAAGGTGAGAATTATAAATGTGTTGCTGTTATTGGAGATGGAGCATTAACTGGAGGAATGGCATTAGAAGCTATAAATCATGCAGGACACTTACCAAATACTCCATTAGTTGTTGTATTAAACGATAATGATATGTCTATTTCACCTCCAGTTGGAGCCCTTTCATCTTACTTAAATAAGGTAAGGGTTAGTCCTCCATTACAATTTTTATCCGATAGTGTTCAAGAAAGTGTAAAAAATATTCCCTTAATTGGTAAGGATATACCAGAAGAATTAAAAAATATTAAAGGAAGCGTTAGACGATTGGCTGTGCCTAAGGTTGGTGCTGTTTTTGAAGAACTCGGATTTACATATATGGGTCCAATTGATGGTCATGATATTGGAAATTTAGTTAATACTTTTAACGCTGCTCATAAACTTAAAAAACCTGTACTTGTTCATGTTGTTACAACAAAAGGGAAGGGTTATCCTTATGCAGAAGCTGATCAGGTAGGATATCATGCTCAGTCGGCATTTGATCTGACTACTGGGAAATCTATTCCATCAAAGAAACCTAAGCCTGTTAGTTATAGTAAAATATTTGGTCAAACCTTATTGAAAATATGTGAACAAGATAGCAAAGTCGTTGGCATTACAGCTGCAATGGCTACAGGTACTGGTTTAGATATATTGCAAAGAAATATTCCAGACCAATATATCGATGTTGGAATAGCAGAACAACATGCAGTTACTCTTGCGGCAGGAATGTCGTGCGATGGTCTTAAACCTGTTGTAGCTATTTATAGTACTTTTCTTCAACGTGCTTTTGATCAATTAATTCATGATGTTGGGATACAAAATTTACCTGTATCATTCGTACTTGATAGAGCTGGGATAGTTGGAGCTGACGGTCCTACTCACCAGGGTCAGTACGATATCAGTTATATGAGATCTATCCCTAATTTTGTATTGATGGCCCCAAAAGATGAGTCTGAATTACAGAAAATGTTAATAACTTCAATAAACCATAACGGTCCTACAGCATTAAGAATACCCAGAGGCTCTGGGTTAGGAGTGGCTGTAATGGATGAGGGTTGGGAACCTTTAAATATAGGCGAAGCTGAAATACTTGAAGAAGGAGAGGACATTTTAATTATTGCTTATGGTTCAATGGTCAAATCTGCTATCGAAACAGCAAAGATACTAAAAAATATGAACATTAATGCATGTGTTATTAATGCACGATTTGTGAAACCTCTCGATAAAAATCTTATTATGCCTTTAGCAAGTAGGATTCAAAAAGTTGTAACTATGGAAGAAGGAACACTAATAGGTGGATTTGGTTCCGCAATAGTTGAATTATTAAACGATAATGAAATAAATATTCCTGTATGCAGAATAGGTATACCTGATGTTTTAGTTGATCATGCTTCACCTGATCAGAGTAAAGAAAAATTAGGACTTATGCCTGATCAGATGGTAGATAAAATTGTTAAAAAATTCAAGTTAGATAATTAAAAATTTAATAAATAAATTTTTATAAAACACCACGTGAGGCTAATCCTAAGATTGCTCCAATTCCGAAAATATGACCTAGGCAATTAGCACCTACCACTGATGCGTGACTTAAACCACCATAGAATTTTGAATTAGGTATTTCAAAACCTTCATTAGGTTTTCTTATTGTTGCTCTAGCAATTGCATAAGCAAAAACATTACATGCAATCATTACGACGGCACACTTTGGAGACCAAGAAAAAGTTGCTGGATCTGCAGCTGCAAATAATGTAGTAAACATAAAAATTTCGTTATTTTCATATATTCTCTAATACTTTTACCTAAAAAACACAAAATTGTAAAAGGTCTTAAGAGTTGTTTACTTCTAAGCTATTTAACAACTTTATAAATCCAAACAAAATAACAAAATCACTTAGTGTTAGGAAGGATTCTGCAAAGCCATGAAGGAAGTCAACCTCAACAAGGGTTTTATCATAGTAATTTAGTGTGAAGATAGATACCAATATCGTTATGAATACGAATAAAACAGTTAAGGAAAATCCTGTTTTTACAAAAATATTAACAGTTTTGATTTTATATAAGTAAAACAAAAATATTGCATATGGAATTATTGATACTGCGAACAATAATGTGTTATCAATGGAACCTAATTTTTCTATAAATTTTAGAAAAAAATCATTCATAAGTCTCTTCCTTTTTAAAAATAGTGAATGATGCGAGAGCTAATGTTGAATTACCAATAAATGTAAATATCCCTTGAAGCGTTACTAATCCATACAATACATCTTGATTATCATAGATGTGCCAAGCAATAGCACACATCGCTCCTATTAAGTTTGGAACCATAGCTAAGCTTAACCAAAAAAATAAATTGTATTCTTTATGTGTAGAAATTTTGTAAATAACAAAGATGGTAAATATCCATTCAATAACCGAAGAGATATGAATTAAC
This sequence comes from Prochlorococcus sp. AG-402-K16, assembly GCA_003216795.1. GTDB lineage: Bacteria > Cyanobacteriota > Cyanobacteriia > PCC-6307 > Cyanobiaceae > Prochlorococcus_A. The sequence goes on along the minus strand of QCIH01000016.1, from coordinate 17,270 downwards.
CAAGTTCCAAATGAAAGTTCCTGCAAAATTTATATTTTTTTCTTTAGTACATTAAGTACTTCTTTGGCATGATTTATAGGTAAAACACTTATCCATCTATAAGAAATTTCCCCCTCGGGAGAAATCAAAAAAGTATTTCTATCTGAAAATGGAGGAATCCAAGAACCATATTTATCGCTAATAATTCCTTCAGGATCGGATAATAAAGTGTAGTTTATAGATTTCTCGCTGCAGAAACTTTCATGAGAATCTTGATTATCAGCACTAATACCAACAATTTCGGCATTATATTTTGAAAAATCTTTTTTTAATTCCGAAAAACCTTTAGCTTCAAGAGTGCAACCTGAGGTGAAGTCCTTTGGATAAAAATACATAACAAGCCACTTCCCTTTAAAATCATTTAATTCCCAAATATTTTTTGATTTTATGTTTTTATTAAAACCTTCTAATTGAAAGTTTGGAGCAATATCTCCAACTTCAGGAGCATAGTCAAAAGCGATTGCTGAATTACAATTAAATAAAAAAATACAAGATATTAATATACTTACAACTAAATTTCTCATCAAATTTAGAATTTTTTTAAATCAACTCCATTTGATTTAGCAAATTTATCTAAACCTACTTTTTGTATAGACTTTAGTGCTTTGGTGCTAATTTTAATATTCACCCATTTTTTGCCTTCTTCCCACCAAAGTCTCCTTTTTTGGAGGTTAACTTGTTGCAATTTTTTTGTACGAATATGTGAGTGACTCACTGCCATCCCATTATTAGCTTTTGCACCGGTAAGTTCGCAAACTCTTGACATATTTATTGAATTATATCTTCAAGAATTTTAACACATGACTCAATTTGTTGAATTAAGTAATTCTGAAATTAATTCGGCATTATTATTTTGTAAATTAATTATCTGTTCTTGATCTAATCCACCAACGGATAGCTTAGCCATATCGTAAACATGATTAGCAATCTTAGATGCCAATGGATTCTCAAGAGGATCTTTTTCATCAATAATTATTTTGTTGCCTGTAATTTTATTAAGACCAACAATAAGTGGGTGATCTTTGTTAATTAAGAGCACATGATATTCAGGTAAGCCAGGCATCTTTTGTTCCATGTAAGCCCCCATATCATTAATTCTTCTCATTTGTTCTGGAAGCAAGATCATCGCTGGTGGAGCATCTTTACTTGAAAGTGACTGTACTTTAACTTTTACTTTCTCATCGTTAAGGGCCTTAACTATCGTATCTCTGAGATTATCTGTATTTGATTTGCCATCCTTATCTACAATTTCTTTTGATTCTTTATCTTCTAGTTCATTTATTTCTGAGTCTACTCTTTGGAATTGATAATCTTCATTTTTACTTTCCAACCATGGAAGAAATTGAGCGTCAATTAAAGGATCTGATTTAATAACTTCTTTATTATCAGATAAACAGATATTTAATGCACTAGACTGTGCAATCAAATCTGAACAATAAATTATTTTTTTAGAGTCAGTTAATTTATTTCGATCTTTGTAATTTGCGAGAGTTGTGAAATATTTATCATTGGACTTTATGAGGGATTTATTTTCAATATCTTTAGTTACGTCTTTCTCTGAATTTAATATTGTTTCGAAAATTATACTGTTATTGACTAAATCAGCAAATTTTTCATCTTCGATAGCACCAATTTTAATAAAAGCAGAGATTGAATCCCAAATTTCTGCATAAAATTCTGGAGAATTTTTTATCAAATCCTTCAGTTTGTTAGCAATTTTTTTTGAGATAAATGATGATATAGACCTTACTTTTCTATCTGTTTGTAATGCACTTCTACTAACATTTAGGGGTATATCTGTAGAGTCAATAACTCCTCTTAGAGGTAAAAGGTATTTTGGTACTATCTCTTTAATTGAATCGCTTACAAATACTTGATTGCAAAATAGTTTTATTTCTCCTTTTTCCCAATCAGCTCTACCTGACAACTTTGGAAAATACAAAATCCCTTGTATGTCATATGGATAATCTGTATTTAGATGAATCCATAACAGTGGATCTCCCTGGAAAGGATAAAGGTATTTATATAACTCAATATAATCTTCATCTTTTAATTCACTTGGTTGTTTTCTCCAAGGAGGATTTTTCTTATTAATTGTCTCTCCTTCTAATAGAACATCTATTGGCATAAAATCACAATATTTTTTTATTAGTGATTTAATCCTTTCAGGCTCGATAAACTCTTTTTCTTCTTCAAGTAGGTGAAGAATGACATCTGTACCAATTGTCTCTCTTTCTGATTCCTCTAACGTGAAATTTGGCGATCCATCGCAAGACCATTTGAAAGCTTTTGATTCCCCAATTGCCGACTTAGTTAATATATCAACTCTATCTGCCACCATGAAACTTGAATAAAAACCTAGTCCAAAATGACCTATGAATTCATCATTATCTTTTTTGTATTTTGTTAGGAATTCTTCAGCACTAGAAAATGCAACTTGATTTATGTACTTCTTAATTTCTTCATCATTCATTCCAATTCCATTATCGGAAATTGTTAACGTATTTTTTTCACGGTCTATTGTTATTTTTACTTGAGCCTCCTCAGTATTCTCGCAATCACCTGCCATAGAAGCCATTCTTCTTTTACTAATTGCGTCAACACTGTTACTAACAAGTTCTCTTAAAAAGATTTCATGGTCAGAATATACTGCCTTCTTGATAATTGGGAAAATATTTTCGGTATTAATACGAATTTCGCCTTTTTCCATTTAAAAAAAAATCAAACATATTAAATACTATTTCGTATAAACTAGTTAATCAAGTTTAATTAGGAGTATTGTCCGAACAATATATTAATTTAAAAGTTAAATACCTTTTTAAAAGGTTTTATTTAACCCACAAAATCTGACTACAATTATTTTCTTTCATAATTTGATTGGCTTTATCCAAGTTATCAATTGGATTTAAATGTAAGACAGCAATATTTCCTTTTTTCTGTTGTAATTTTTGTTCATTCATACCTTTTTCTAACAAATAAGAATCTTTAAATATCAATAAAATCTTTTTTTTATCTGTCTTTTCTTCTTTAATTAAATTTCTTAAAATGTCTACTGAAATTGTAAATCCAATCCCATTATATATTTTCTCATTAGGACTAAATGATCTTACTAACTCATCATATCTTCCGCCTTTTGCGATGACACTTTTATTTTTACCATTATCCCCTATTAGTTGAAAAACTATTCCTTCATATAAATTCAAGTGAGGTTGAAAAGTGGGATCAAGTTGTAATTTAACACCATATTTAGTTGATATTTTTGATAATGTTGCAAATAAAAAATTTAAATCATCTAATGTTTTACTAGTGCCATATATAGTTCTTAATTTTTTTAATATTGCAATTGGCTCTCCTCGTGTGAATAAAAGATCTTTAAGAATATATTTATCATCTTCATCTATTCCTAATTTAGATAAATTATCTTGATCAAAATTAACCAGACTTTTCTTAATTTCTTCAAAATTATTATTCTTATATTTGTTCATTATCAAGTCCATTATTTTTGTGGTGCTTACTAGTAGAAATAAATTACAACCATCCTTCAAATTAATATTATCGATTGAATCAAACAAAATATTAATAACTTCAATTTCTGGGTATTTTGTATCATATCCAATTAATTCAATTCCACTTTGCAATTTTTCTTGTAACTTAAATGAATTTTTATTATTTTGTTTTTTATCAAAAACCATTCCATTGGTGAATAACCTTATAGGTCTTTTCTTATTTATTAATCTAGTAGATGACAATTTAACAATTGATGTTGTCATTTCTGGCCTAAGACATAATGAATTATTACTTACTATTCCTACAACCTGATTTGCATCAATAACGCCACGGCCTTTTATGGTCTCTAATGTATTTATAAATGATGGTGAAACCTCTTCATATCCCCATAGTTTATAAATACTATTTAAATTATTTATGATGCTTGAGTTATTTTTTACATCGACTAATTTAATTTCCTTTATTTCGGTCATTTTAATATTTAACTAATTTTAGGTATAGAGATTTTTTTTAAATGGAGAAACTTTATCTAGTTCATTTTTTAATTCATTCTCAAGGCTGGGAGAACAAGCTAAAATTCTTCCTGAACTTAAATCAAATTCGCCTGAGGGATAATCAGAAATAATTCCACCAGCCTCTTTAACAATAATAGCACCGGCTGCTAGGTCCCATACCTCCAACCCTCTTTCCCAATATCCATCTACCTTACCTGCCGCAACAAATGCTAGATCAACTGCTGCTGCACCTCCTCTTCTAACACCTCTAGTTTTATGTGTTAAATAACAAAATTCTGCATAATTATTATCCTCTGTCTCAAATCTGTCATAAGAGAAACCAGTTACAAGTAGACTATCAGAAAGATTAGAGGGATTCGATACTTTAAGTACACTATCATTGCAGAATGAGCCTAAACCTATACAGGCTGAATATAGTTCATTTAAATAAGGTACTGATATAGCGCCTATTATTGGCTTATTTTTATATACAAGACCAATAGAAGTCCCAAAAAAAGGATATCCATGTGAATAATTTGTTGTACCGTCTAGTGGGTCGATACACCACGTTAAATTCGAAGATTTGGTTAATTTACCCGATTCCTCTGCATTTATAGATATGTTTGGTGTCTCTTCTAATAAATATTTTTTTATTTTTTTTTCAACTTCCAAATCTACATTGGTAACTAGATCACCCTTCCTACCCTTTGATGATATTTTTTGAATTTTATTGTAATTAACTTTTAAAATTTCATTACCAATTTGAGCGGAATTCTTGGCTATTTCATACAAAATTGATAAGTTAACTTGAGTTGCAAGTTCCTCTATTTCACATAATTCAAACATGATAATTAATCTTCCTCAAATTCCCAAGGTGGCGCAACTCTAGTATTTCCCCTTCCAAAAAATTGTCCAAATTGTAAATCGTAAACTTCATCTTCATATGTAGTTTCTACCTCAAGATCTGAAGTTGCTTTAGCAACACAAAGAAGTGCATAACCTTTGTCTTTTAAAGCCTGAGATACACCCATGGCTTCAGATTGTTGTAGGGTGCCAGTTTTAATTTTAACTGCACAACTTGTACAGCAACCATTTCTACATGAAAATGCAAGTTTGAAACCTTTCTTTTCAAATTCCTTAAGTATGTAATCATCACTATTAACCTGCTCTTGGTAGACCTTTCCAGTTTCCTTATTTTTAATAGTGACTGTGAAAGTCTTTTTCAAATAACTTTCCTCAAAAATGGGATGATCAAGGGTTAAAATGGTTTTCTTGGGAGAGGTGGCCGAGTGGTTGAAGGCGCAGCACTGGAAATGCTGTATAGGGGCAACTTTATCGAGGGTTCGAATCCCTCTCTCTCCGTTTTATATTAGTTTATTTGGGTTAACTACATCAACAACTTTGTCACTATTTAATTTTTTAAAATAGATAGTAATCTTTTTGATAAGTTATAAATAATCTTTTTTATTTAAATTAAGTTGAAAATATTTGATTTTTACTATTATATGTAGATATCTAAGACAAAAATTAATTAAATTATTAGTAAATTTTGCTTTAATTTAGCGATCTAAAATCATGGGGCAAATAGTTGGAATTGATTTGGGTACTACTAACTCTGTTGTAGGAGTTATAGAAGCTGGTCGTCCAATTGTTATTGCTAATTCTGAAGGTTCTAGAACTACACCTTCAATAGTTGGATTTACAAAAGAAAAAGAAATAGTAATAGGAGATCAAGCAAGAAGACAACTTGTTCTAAATCCTAAGAATACCTTTTTTAACCTAAAAAGATTTATTGGCAGTGACTGGGATGAATTAGACGAAAATAGTATTTCTGTTCCTTACAACGTAAAGGCAAATAATTCTGGAAGCGTTAGAGTTCTTAGCCCAAATACAGAAAGAGAATATGCACCAGAAGAATTAGTTAGCTCATTAATTAGAAAATTAATTAATGATGCTGAAACATATCTTGGAGATACTGTTGACTCTGCAGTTATTACAGTCCCTGCCTATTTCAATGAATCTCAAAGGCAAGCTACAAAGGATTCTGCAATATTGGCTGGTATAAAAGTAGATAGAATCCTAAATGAACCTACAGCAGCAGCCTTAGCTTATGGTTTTGAAAAAAGTTCTTCTAATAATGTTTTGGTTTTTGATTTAGGTGGGGGAACATTTGACGTCTCATTATTAAAAATTTCTAATGGTGTGTTCGATGTTAAAGCAACTTGTGGAGATACCCAACTAGGTGGTAACAATTTTGATTCAAAAATAGTTGATTGGCTTGCAGAAAAATTTCTTGCTAAATATGAAATTGATCTAAGAAGGGATAGACAATCTTTACAGAGATTAACTGAAGCTGCCGAAAAAGCCAAATGTGAATTATCTGGATTGCAAAAAACAAAAATATCCTTACCTTTTATCACCACTAGTAAAGAGGGTCCATTACATATTGAGGAGACCTTAGATAGAAAAATATTTGAATCATTATCTCAAGATCTTTTAGATAGATTATTAGAGCCTGTGCAAATAGCATTAGATGACTCCGGATGGAACGCAGAAGATGTAGATGAGGTAGTTCTTGTCGGCGGCAGCACCAGAATTCCAATGGTTCAACAATTAGTAAAGACTCTTGTTCCTAATGACCCCTGTCAATCAGTTAATCCAGATGAAGTTGTTGCAATTGGTGCAGCAATACAATCCGGGATAATTAACGGTGATTTACAAGATTTACTCCTAAATGACGTTACTCCCTTATCTTTAGGTTTAGAAACTATTGGTGGTCTTATGAAGGTACTCATTCCTCGTAATACTCCAATACCAGTTAGACAATCTGATGTTTTTAGTACGTCTGAAGCTAATCAATCATCAGTGGTTGTTCAAGTACGGCAGGGGGAAAGGCCTTTAGCATCTGAAAATAAATCACTAGGTAAATTTAGACTATCAGGAATACCTCCAGCTCCAAGAGGAATACCTCAAGTCCAAGTAGCATTTGATATTGATGCTAATGGTCTTTTAGAAGTAAGTGCAACTGATAGAACCACTGGAAGAAAACAAACAGTTACAATCTCTGGAGGTTCTAATTTAAATGAACAAGAAATAAATTCGATAATTGATGAAGCAAAAGCAAAAGCTAATGAAGATAGAAAGAGAAGATCTGTAATTGATAGAAAAAATAGTGCTTTAACTCTTATTGCGCAAGCTGAGAGAAGACTTAGAGATGCTTCATTGGAATTTGGCCCTTATGGTGCTGAAAGACAACAAAGAGCCGTTGAATTGGCCATTCAAGATGTTGAAGAGTATATAGATGATGATGATCCTCAAGAATTAGAAATCTCAGTAAGTGCTCTTCAAGAAGCATTATTCGGCTTAAATAGAAAATTTGCAGCAGAAAAGAAATCTGATAATAATCCCTTACAAAGCATTAAAAATACATTTGGATCATTAAAAGATGAACTCTTTTCAGATGATTATTGGGATGATGATCCTTGGGATAATCAAATGAATAGAAATTATAGAAATTCGAGGTATGGTAATTCTAGGGACGATGATCCATGGGACAATGACTACTTCCTCTAAAAAAGACTATTTGTCGATTTTGGGTTTATCCCCTGATTTCGATGATAAAGAACTTAAAAAGGCTTTTCGAAGAGAAGCAAGAAAATGGCACCCAGATTTAAATAAAAACGATCTTAATGCAGAAGAGAGATTTAAATTAATTAACCAAGCATACGAATATCTACGCAATCCCAATATAAGAAATAATATTTCGGATGAAAATATCCAGGATGATTACGAAAATAATAATTTCAAGACAGGTTTTCCTGATTTTCAAGATTATCTTGATTCATTATTTGGATATGAATACTCACCAAAGAATTACGAAGAATATGATAATGAACCATTTGAGGATGAATCAATAAATACAAATAATGATGAATTTAATAATTATGAATACCCTACAACCTCTCCCGAAGAGCCACCTCCAGTTAAACTCCACCAAGATATTGAAACAATTATTGAATTAACTCCAGATGAGGCCTTAAATGGAGCTTCAATTTTAATAGAGCTTGAAGATGAAACCGTAGTAGAAGTCGATACGCCTCCTTTCGCTGGAGATGGGTGGCGATTAAGACTTGAAAATATTGCAAGAGGAGGTAAAGATCATTATCTGCAGTTAAAAGTTCAAACCGAAAGTGGTCTAAGAATAGACGGTTTAAGAGTTCTTTATAAATTAGAGTTATTTCCTCATGATGCTCTACTTGGTTGTGCAGTAGAGGTGCCCACTCTTGATGGAAATGTCACACTTCAAGTGCCACCAAAATCATCTACGGGAAGAATGTTACGTTTGAAAGGTAGGGGTTTAACTTTCGAAGATAATGTAGGTGATCAATATGTTGAAATCTTGGTAGTGATACCTGCTGATATTAATGATGAAGAAATTGCTTTATATACAAGATTACAAGAATTATCACTTTCTGATTCTTAATCAAATATTATATTAATAGAAAAATCGACACTTATGAACATATTTGTTCTTTTATATAATTCAGGAACAGATAAGGAAGGAATTCATTCAATCGAACTAAAAGGCAGGACCATTGTTCTTATGTTTGAAGATAAGGATGATGCAACAAGATATTGTGGTCTATTAGAAGCTCAAGATTTTCCTTTGCCAACAGTTGAAATGATCAACATTGAGGAAATAAAAGATTTCTGCATTAAATTAGACTATGAATGCAAATTAGTAGAAAAAAATTTTGTACCTACAACGGCAGAAGATAGGTTGTTAATTTCACCACCACAGAAAAACCTAGAAGTTGAAAATTGGGAGGAAGACAAAAATAGTAAAAAAGATAACATTGATATAAATACCATTAAAGAAAACCTTGAAAAGTTGCTTTAGCTATTAAAATATCAGAATAATAATTAAACAAATAAAACATGACAACTGCATTATTTGAAACAGAAGTAGGGAACATTAATATTGAATTCTTCTCTGACGACGCACCTAATACAGTTAAAAACTTTACGAATTTGATTAGTGATGGTTTTTATGATGGTTTGGCCTTTCACAGAGTTATTCCTGGATTTATGGCTCAGGGTGGATGTCCTAATACTCGTGACGGAGCTTCTGGTATGCCTGGAACTGGAGGTCCTGGATATAATATTAAATGTGAAATTAATTCCAATAAACATTTAAAAGGCTCACTTTCTATGGCTCATGCAGGAAAGGATACAGGTGGTAGTCAGTTTTTCATAGTCTATGAACCTCAGCCTCATCTCGATGGAGTTCATACTGTTTTTGGTAAGACTGATGATATGGATGTAGTGCTAAAGCTTACTAATGGTTCAAAAATTATTAAGGCAACTCTCAATTAATAATTTAGCCTTCAAAAACAATACTAAATGTCTCTTTATCTAGATTAAATTTTCTTGTAGATGAATATAAGATTTCATTATTAATAGTAAATTTAGTATTGATTAATTTGATGCTACTTTTTGGGTGTAATGCCTGTTCAATATTTCTAGAAACAATAATTCCAATCTTTGTACTATTTTCATAATTAGATAAAAACTGAATAAATAATTCTATATTCTTTATTTCTTCATCGGTAATGTTGGAATTAGTTCTATTCTGATCATGCAAAATTCTCCAAACTAATTTTGGTCGATTCCAAAAAGCCAATAATCTTGGAGTACTTTCTAGTTTGATATTAATGTTCTTATAACTACAGAATTTAATAACGTCATTTTTTATTGGAACCAGATCAATAGATTTATATTTTCCGTCAAGAAAAATTGATATAAATGGATCGATATTCCTGGAATTAGAATTATCTTCATCAATCATGTGGCCTAACTTGGTTTTTTTTACACTCAAATATTCTGCATTATTATCGTTTGGACAAATAACCAATGGAACTCTCTCAATAACTTCTATTCCATAACCACCTAATCCAGCAATCTTTCTAGGATTGTTTGTAAGTAATTTTAGTTTTTTTATCCCTAGATCGGTTAATATCTGTGCTCCAACTCCATAATTTCTTAGATCAGCTGGAAAACCTAATTTTTCATTAGCTTCTACAGTGTCTAATCCACCATCTTGTAAACTGTAAGCCTTTAATTTATTTATAAGACCAATACCTCGACCTTCTTGTCTCAAGTAAACAACAACTCCTTCTTCCTCCTTTTCTATCCTTGATAATGCAGCCTCTAACTGGGGTCTACAATCACAACGTAAAGATCCAAAAGCATCGCCAGTTAAGCACTCTGAATGCATTCTTACTAGTACAGGTTCGCTTAATTTGGATGATTTTTGTTTTACTAATGCAACGTGCTCTGAACCATCAAGTTCATTAACATATCCATAAGCTTTGAAATTACCAAAAATACTTGGAAGTACTGCATCAGATTTTCTAAATACAAATCTCTCAGTTTGAAAACGATAACTAATTAAATCAGCTATGGATATTAGTTTCATTCCCCACTGTTTTGCATACTCTTTAAGTTGTGGAAGTCTTGACATGGAACCATCAGGATTTTGTATTTCGCAAATCACTCCAGCGGGATAAAGACCTGACATTGCCGCAATATCTACTGCCGCTTCAGTATGACCTGCTCTTTTTAATACTCCACCTTTCTTAGCTCTTAATGGAAAAATATGTCCTGGCCTTCTCAAATCATCGGGTTTTGTATTTGGGTTTATAGCAACTTGAATTGTCTTTGCCCTGTCTTCAGCAGAAATTCCAGTAGTAACATTATTTTCAGGTCCAGCATCAATTGATATCGTAAAAGCTGTTTGATTTTCATCTGTATTTCTATCTACCATTAATGGTAAATCTAAAGAGTCAAGTTTTTCGCCTTGCATGGCTAGGCATATAAGACCACGTCCCTCAGTAGCCATAAAATTAATTTGCTGTGGAGTTGCAAACTGAGCCGCACATATTAAATCTCCTTCATTTTCTCTTCTCTCATCATCTACAACAATTATGCATTCACCATTTCTTATGGCTGCCAACGCATCGCTGATAGGATCAAATTCAATTTTAAAAGATTCATTTATATCCAAAATTGTTCCATTATTTGATTTGGGACTTGTTTCTTTCATTATTCCTATCAATATAGAAAAATAGTGTTTTAGTTACCTTAAATTCAACACTTTATAATCCTATCTCAAAGTCTGCCAATTCAAAGAAATGAATGTTGCAATAGTAGGTGCTACTGGTTACGGCGGTATTCAAGCGGTAAATCTTTTAAAGAAAAATAAAAAATACAAAATTTCATTTTTAGGAGGTAATAAAACATCTGGATCAAAGTGGAATGATAATTTCCCTTTTATTTATTTAGATAATGATCCTTATATAGAAGAAATTTCAGTTGATAACATTTCAAAAAATGCAGATGTTGCTTTGCTTTGCTTACCAAATGGCTTATCTTCAACATTGACAAGGAAATTATTAGATAGAGGACTTAAAGTTATTGATTTATCTGCTGATTATAGATATAAGTCTTTAGATGAATGGAAAAAAGTATATTCTAAAGAAGCTGCTTACTATAAAAGGAATGATGATGATTTATGTAAAGAGGCAGTTTACGGTCTTCCTGAAATAAATAAAGAAGCTATTTCAAAAGGAAGATTAATTGCCTGTCCAGGATGTTATCCAACATCTGCTCTTATTCCATTAGCTCCTTATCTCTCTCAAGGAATTATTGAAAATGAAGGTATAGTTATTGACTCTAAAAGCGGAACTTCTGGAGGTGGTCGAGAACCAAACCAAAAGCTACTTTTATCAGAATGCGGAGAAGGTCTATCAGCATATGGATTGATAAACCATAGACATACCTCAGAGATCGAGCAAGTGGCATCTTTAATTTCTGGAAATAAAATTGAACTGCTTTTTACACCTCATTTAGTCCCAATCTCAAGGGGTATGCATTCGACTATATATGGGAGATTAAGAGATCCAGGATTAACTTCTGATGACTGCAGAATTCTTCTGGATAATTATTATAGAAATTTTAAAAATATTAATGTCTTACCTGTAGATATTTTCCCATCAACAAAATGGGTTAAAAATACAAACCAAATTTTACTTTCTGTTAAAGTTGATAATCGAAATGGAAGAATAATTATATTATCTGTAATTGATAATTTGTTAAAAGGTCAGACTGGGCAAGCAATTCAAAATTTAAATATTATGAGTGGATTTTCAATGGATGAAGGTCTTGATTTAACTAATAATTTTCCATAAAATTACTTCTTATCGAAAAACCAGCAAGAGAAATTGAGTGAGGTAAAATTTTATGCTCAAGCATTTGTATTCTTTTGGAAAGTGATTCAATATCATCATCATTTCTAATTGACAATGCAGCTTGCATTATCAATGATCCACTATCTACCTCCTCTTCAACAAAATGTACGGAACAACCAGTTATTTTTGAACCATTTAATATAGAGTCCTTTATCGCAGAACCACCTTTATATGCTGGAAGTAACGAAGGGTGGATATTTATTATCTTATTCTTAAATTTATTAATAAAAAATGGAGTAACAATTTTCATCCAGCCTGCCATTACAACAAGTTCAACATCGTAATAAATTAAAGTATTTACAATTTCTAATTCAAATTCCTCTTTTTGCAGAAAGTCTTTGCCTCTTATAATTTTGTGAGGTATTTTTTTACATTCAGCTTTTTTTATACAACCAGCATCATTTTTGTTAGTTATTAGAACTTTTATATCTATATCTAATTCTCCTTTTTCTGAAAGATTAATTAATTCCTGAAAGTTTGTTCCTTTCCCAGAAGCAAGTACACCAATTTTTAATTTTGGGGAAAATCTTCTAAATTCAGATATCTCAGGCGAAATTATGTAATTAAATGATCTATCCAAAGTTTTTTATTTTATCCAATGATAATTTCATATGAAATAAAAAAAACCCTTAATTTTAATTGTTTATATTCAAAAACATATTTATTTGAAGATAATAATTTAAACAAATTTAAATGATTCAAATCTATGTACTATTCGTATAGATATAATTAAATAATAAATAAAAGAAACAAATATATAAAATGAATGGAGATTTAAACTCTTGGGATAAATTTTGTAATTATCTTTGGTTTGATAAGAAATTAAATATTTGGTTAGACATAAGCAAAATTAATTTTACAAATGAAGAAATAAAAAATTTAGAAGATAAATTTATAGATGTTTTTTCATCAATAAAAGAATTAGAAAATGGTGCAATCTCGAATATTGATGAAAATAGACAAGTTGGACATTATTGGCTTAGAAATCCATCAATTTCACCCTCTTCAAAAATAGGAGAGGAAATTAGAGCAGATATTAATGCAATCTCTGAATTTGGAAAACAAATTTTAAATGGAGATATTAATAATAAGAATAATCAGCAGTATACTGATGTTCTTTGGATAGGAATTGGTGGAAGTGGGTTAGGACCATTACTTATTACAGAGTCACTGCAGAAGTGTTCTAGAGGCTTAAATTTTTCTTATATCGATAATGTTGATCCTTTTTTAATTAGCGAAAAGTTAGAAGAGTTATCTGAAAAATTATCAACAACATTATTTGTAGTAGTAAGCAAATCAGGTGGTACGCCTGAACCTAGAATTGCTATGGAAATTATTAAAAGTCACTGCGAAAACAATTCTCTTGAATGGAATTCTAATGCTATAGCTATAACTATGAAAGATAGTAAGTTATTTAAAAAAGCCACTTCTGAAAATTGGTTAAAAATATTTAATTTGCATGATTGGGTTGGAGGAAGAACTAGTATTACAAGCTCTGTGGGATTACTTCCATTAGCTCTTATTAATGAAAATATATCAGAATTTATTAGAGGTGCATCATTAATGGATGAAGCAACACGTATAAGTGATTTCAAAAATAATCCAGCAGCACTATTATCATCCGCATGGTATTTAACTGGGGATGGTATTGGAAAGAGAGATATGGTCGTATTACCTTATAGAGATAGGTTACAGGTATTTAGTAAATATCTTCAGCAATTAGTTATGGAATCATTAGGAAAAAAATTTAATAGGAATGGTGAAGTAGTTAATCAAGGTATTTCAGTTTTTGGTAATAAAGGATCTACAGATCAACATGCTTATGTTCAGCAACTGAGAGATGGTATTGATAATTTCTTTTGTATTTTTATTGAATTATTAGATTCTCCATCTACTAATATTTTTGATGAAAAAGAGAATCCTAAAGAATATCTTTCTGGCTTTTTGCAAGGAACCAGATCAGCACTCTCTTGTGAAAACAGACAAAGTATAACTATTACGTTAGAAAAGTTAAATTGTTTTTCACTAGGTGCCTTAATCGCTTTATTTGAAAGGGCTGTATCCTTCTACGCTGAATTGGTAAATATAAATGCATATGATCAACCTGGAGTTGAAGCTGGAAAGAAAGCAGCCGCAAATATTATTGATTATCAACAAAAAGTAAGTAATTTATTAGATGAAGGTGGAGAATATTCTATAAATGACATAACATCATTATTTGATAATTCAGTGAGTGAACCTATATTTTTCATACTTCGTGAAATGTGTTTCGGTAACGATAATTATTTAGTTAACGGCGATTGGTCAAATCCAAATTCATTAGTTATTCAAAAAATTAATTCTTAAACAACAATATTCATAATTTTTCCTTTAACAATAATTATTTTTCTTATTTCCTTATCTTGTATCCATTTTAAAATGTTAGGTCTTTTAAGAGTCAATTCTTTAATTTGATCTTCACTTATATCATTAATAATATTTACTTTGTCTCTAACTTTTCCATTAACTTGTATTACTAGTTCATATGTATCTTCCTTAAGTGCCTCTGCATTAAAGGAAGGCCAGTGTTCTAAATGCACAGATTTTTTAAATCCTATAAGATGCCATATTTCTTCTGCAATATGCGGTGCAAATGGAGCCAACAAAATACAAAATGTTTTTAAAGCATCAATTTTTAAATTATTGTTTACTTCATTAATGGAATTTGATAATGAATTATAAAACTTCATTAGTTCTGAAATCGCAGTATTAAATTGGTTATTTAATATGTCATTTGAAATTTCTTTTACAGCTATATTCATTGACTTTATTAAACTTTTTTCTTTATCAGGATAGGAATTAGATTTACTATTTATATCTTTTGCACAATTTATATAAAGCTTCCAAATCCTGCTTAAAAATCTAAATTGTCCTTCAACATCTGTATCTCCCCATTCCAAATCTTTTTCTGGAGGTGCTTTAAATAATATAAACATTCTTGCTGTATCTGCTCCATATTTTTTAATTACTGATTCAGGGTCTATTCCATTATATTTTGACTTAGACATCTTCTCGAACAGAACTTCGAGTTTGGTATTGTCAATTGGATCTGTAGGATTTGATAAGTCAGTAATATCGTAGGGAGAAACATATTTACCCGTTTTATTGTTTTTATAGGCTGCGGACTGAACCATTCCTTGCGTTAATAGTTTTTTGAAAGGCTCATCAATATCAAATAGTTCATTATCTCGCAAAGCTTTAGTGAAAAATCTTGCATATAACAAATGCAATATTGCATGCTCTACTCCTCCAACATATTGATCTACAGGTAACCACTTATTAATTTCATTCTTTTCAAATGGCTTAGTTGAACATTTTGAAGATGGGTATCTTAAAAAATACCAAGATGAACACATGAAAGTGTCCATAGTATCAGTTTCTTTTCTTGCCGCTATTCCACATTTTGGACATGTTGTATTTATCCAATTATTATTATTACCTAAAGCATTAATCTTGTTAGCGGAAATTTCTATATCTTTTGGTAATGAAACAGGCAAATCCGATTGGTTTAAAGGAACAGCTCCACATTTTTTGCAATTAACGATGGGTATCGGACATCCCCAATATCTTTGTCTAGATATTAACCAATCTCTTAAACGATATTGAATTTTATTTTCGGCCCATCCATTATTTACTCCCTCCTCTGCAATTTTTAATTTAGCAATAGTATTTGCTATACCATTGTATTGATTTGAATTAATTAGATATCCATTTTCTACATAAGCATTATCAAGCTCATTACTTTGTTCACTTTTATCCTTTACTATTACCTGCTTAATATCTATATTATTTTTCTTAGCAAACTCAAAATCCCTTAAATCATGAGCAGGTACACCCATAACAGCGCCTGTACCGTATTCATCAAGAACATAACTTGCCACCCAAATAGGTATAGGTTCAGAATTAACTGGATTTATTGCTATTAAGCTAGTTTTTATTCCAATTTTTTCAAGTTCATTATTTTTATTATCTTTCAAATATTGTTTAAGATTTTCTATATCTTGTATGGTTTCTTGATCAGTAATTTTTTTAATTAATGAATGATTTACAGAAATTGCTAAATAAGTAACTCCAAATAAAGTATCTGGCCTTGTTGTAAATACAGTTATTTTCTTTTCTGGATTGGTATTGATATTGAAATTAATATTTGCACCAATTGACTTTCCAATCCAATTATCTTGCATTATTTTTACTCTTTCTGGCCAGTTATCTAATTTTTCTAAATCCATCAATAACTCATTCGCATAATTAGTAATTCTTAAAAACCATTGCTTTAATAATTTTTTTTCAACTACTGCCCCAGATCTCCAAGATTTACCCTCTGAGTCAACTTGTTCATTCGCTAGGACTGTATTATCTATAGGATCCCAATTAACTTCTGATTCCTTTTGATATACAAGACCTGACTTGTATAACTCTAAAAATAGATATTGAGTCCAAATATAATAATTTTCATCACATGTTGCAAATTCCCTATCCCAATCAACTGATAGTCCCAAAAGCTTTAATTGTGACTTCATATGAGAAATATTTTTTTTAGTCCAGACACTTGGACTAATTCCTCTTTCAATCGCAGCATTTTCAGCAGGCAAACCAAAAGCGTCCCAACCCATTGGATGTAAGACAGATTTACCCTTAAACCTTTGGAATCGAGCTATTAAGTCTGTAATAACATAATTCCTAACATGTCCCATATGAAGATTACCTGAAGGGTAGGGAAACATTGATAAGGCATAAAACTTATCGCTATTCTCAGTTAATTCATCGGTTTTGTATAAATTGTTTTCTGTCCATATTGACTGCCATTTTTTTTCTATTTCAGATGGATTATATAAATTGGTATCAGCCTCATATTGTTTATCGGAAGAAATCACTTAATTTT
>QCIH01000015.1 GCA_003216795.1 Prochlorococcus sp. AG-402-K16 | reverse complement strand
ACAAATTTAGAAAGAATGAATTTTTCAGGAAAATCGAGAAACATTTTGATAAAAATTACCTTAGTAAATTTTTAATTATTATTGAAAATTGTGATCTTTCAGATTTAGAGAATATTAAAAAAATTAAAGATTACTTTATTTGTAAAAAGATTTTTTTAGATGTTCTTGTTTTAAATGCAGGGTTGCAATATACAGGCTCTTTTTACCCTAAAGTATCAAAACAAGGCATAGAACTAACTTTTGCAGTAAATCATCTTGCACATTTTTACTTGGTAAATGTCCTAAAAGAATTTATTAGAGATAAAGAAGAATCAAGAATCATTATTACATCATCAGATGTACACGACCCCAAAAGTTCAGGTGGCAATATAGGAAAGAAAGCGGGACTTAATAACCTAGTTAATTTAAGAAAAAAAGTTACTGGGCAATTTTTAAATTTTAATGCTGATGAAGCTTATAAAAATAGTAAGTTATGTAATATATTGTTTGCTAAAGAACTTGAAAAAAAATTAAAAATTTCCTTAAGTAAAATTTCTGTAATTACTTGGGCTCCTGGTCTAGTAATACCAAATGATGATCTTGGTTTTTTTAGATACAGTAAGCGTTTTAATCTCTTTGGATATTTAATTTTTTCTAAAGCTGCAAAAAATATTTTAGGAATTTCTGAAAGTATAGAAAATGCTGGTAGGATACTTTCTGAAATTGTTTATGATTCAAATTTAAATAATATTGGTTACGTTCATTTAAGTAATAAACTTATATCTTTTAAAAAACATAAATTAGTAGAAAGTAAGGTTAGTGATGAGGCAAATAATTCTGAGTTGGCTTCAAAACTCTGGATTTTAAGTGAAGAGATTTGTAGATCATTTGGCTTTGCTACTTTCAATATTTAAGGTTTGTGTTGGGAATGCAAACTCTATATTATTAGCCGCAAATTCCTCAATAATTCTTAAATTTATAGATTGTTGAGCTTCCATTGCGGCGAGATAATTATTTGTTGGGATGTAATAAACAAGTTCGAAATTAAGACTGAAATCGCCGAAATCTGTGAAATGACATCTATCAAAAGACGCATCTTTTGTCTCTTCAACTATTTTTTTAATTATTATTGGAATCAATTTCATAAGTCTTGGAGAGGTTTCATAAACAACTCCCAATTTATGCACTAACCTTCTTTTTTCCATTTGTGCGTAATTTGAAATTATTCCATTTGTTAGGGCGCTATTGCTCATTACTATTACTTCTCCATTAATACTTCTTATCCTTGATGATCGTACTCCCACTCTCTCAACCATTCCGAGGACTCCATCAGATTTTATAAACTCACCTTTTTGAAAAGGTTTATCAAGCAAAATTGTTATATATTCAAAGAACTCCTGAACTGGATCTTTCAAAGCTAATCCTGCTCCAATACCTCCTGCACTTAGTAAAGCCCAAATAGCAGTCATTTGAACACCTATATTTTGTAAGAAAAAAATTGAGCCAATAGTCCATGTTAATGCTTTTATCAATGGAGTTAGTGAAGATACCATCGAACTAATTGAGGAATCATTAATTTTCGAGGTCGATTCTGTTAAAGATCTTATTAAAACTTTGTTGAGAGCTTTTATGATGATTATTAATATAAATAATTTCAAAATATTCAATAAGACAGAGATGAAAGTTATTTCATCAGCAAAAAAATAGTCAATTGAAAAATAAAATGAGAGGAGGAATCCTATAGGTTTTATAATTCCAGAGATCACCTCAAAAATAAAATCATCGAAATTTGTTTTTGTTCTTTTGGAAATCTTTTTAAAAAATATTTTTGAAACTTTTGAAATTATTATGGACAATAAAGTTCCAACAAAAAAAATAGATATTGCCAGAAGGAAGTTTTCAGTAACTAATTTCATATTCAAATAAACCATTAAAATTTATCTCTAATAAAATTTTAAATTATCTCTAGATAACAAACCAGTGTTTATTTTTCTTTAACTCATTATTATGTTTCTAATTTCTTTAAATTCTTCTCTATCCGCAGTTTTGCATAATTCAAAAATTATTGATTCAGTTGTTGTTAAGATCGCCCCACTCTGAGTCATTCTTTGTAATGCTATTTCATGATCTACCCTATTTCGACTTCCCATGGAATCTGATATGAGAATAACTTCAAATCCTTTTTGTAAACAATCTAAGACTGTTTGTTGTATACAAATATGCGTTTCGATCCCACAAACTATCAAATTAGTAATTTTATTATCTTTAAGTTCTTTTAAAAAATCTTCTAATTTAGCTAGGCTGAATTCCATTTTTTCAAACTTTCTAAATTCTGCTATGGTTGATAATTCAGGTATCGTTACTCCCAATTTGAGTGGGTTTTGTTCAGATATAAATATGTTTTCTTCTAAAATTTGGTAAGCATTTATTAGCTTTTTAATGTTTTTGATTATTGAATCCTTATTAAAAATTGGTCTTATTATTTTTTCCTGAACATCAATAATTATCAAGGCTTTTACTTTAGATGATAATTTATCAGAAGAGATTTCTTGATCTTTCATCATTTACATGTAAAGTTACATTTAACATAATATTTTGAAGAACTTTAGTAAACATTTTAAATATATAAGTTGTTTTACTCTCATCTATAGTTATTATTGAGAATAGCCAAGGGTTAATTTTGTCATTATCCTCTCAATACAAAGTAATCACATCTCCTCTTGGTGATGGATTACATAAAGATGGGAAGAGATTAACTCCTCAGAGGTTAAAGGTTCTTAATTTATTTGAAAATATTGGCTCTGGAAAGCATCTTAGTGCTGAAGAGGTTCATGAAAAGTTAGTTAAAACAAGCTCCAAAGTTTCACTAGCAACAATTTATAGAACTTTAAGACTTTTAGTACAAATGGGTTTGCTTCATGAATTAGAACTCAGTGAGGGTGGACACAGATATGAATTGCTTAGTAACGACACACCGGATCATCATCATTTGATTTGCATTAGGTGTGGAAGAACAGAAGAATTCGAAAATGATGAGGTTTTAGAGGCAGGCAAAGTTGCAGCAAAAGTTAATGGTTTTAAACTAATTGAATCCTCCTTAAATGTTAGAGCAATTTGTCCTAATTGCATTTAGCAGTTTTTAACTTAAAGACCCTCCACAACTTGACCCTGCACCTGCAGTGCAAGCAAAACAATGTTCTTTTACAGCAACCCCGTAGTCAAAAGTAAATGATTCATCCAACAGATCAAAAAGTGTCTTTGGTCCTTTATTCTCTCGGAAATTTATCTGTTGGTTAAAGTCACAATCATAAATTTCTCCTAGCCAATTTACGCTAATTGTCTTTTTACACATTAGATTTTCTAAATTTTTTTCATTAAAATTTTCTTTTAGTAATTTGTAATAAGTATTTAGTTTACCTTCTCTTCTAAGAGATTCTTCATATCTATTTATTGGCATATTAGTTATTGTGTATAAATTATTAAAAACTATATTGTATTTTTCGAATAGAATTTTTTTATAATCTTTCTCCAATATTTCCTGAGAAGGAGGAAGACTTGGGCTTACAGGATTGTAAACAAGATTTAATTGTAATCCATTTTCTTTCTTTCCATAGCCTAAATTATTAAGAATTTTTATGGCATTAATACTTTTTTCGAAAACGCCAAAACCCCTTTGAAAATCAACATTATTTTTTTCATAACATGGTAGCGAAGCAGTAACTATCACTTTATTTTTTGCAAGAAATTGAGGAAGATCTTCATAACCTTCTTCAAAAAAAATTGTCAAATTGCACCTATCAATAATATCAACTTGTTTTGTGTTCAAGCTGGTTATTAGGTTTTTAAATTTTGGGTGAAGTTCTGGCGCACCACCTGTAATATCTAAAGTCTTGATTTTGTATTTTTCAATTATCCTTGGAATAAGAGATATCATTTCATTTGACATCTTTTCAGTCCTTAGGGGACTCGAATTGACATGACAATGCTTACAAGCCTGATTGCATTTATAACCTATGTTAATTTGCAATGTTTCTATAGGTTCTTTATATATTGAGGGGAATTTTTCTTTCATGAATCTATTATTTATAAATTGTCATTCGAAAATAAAAAAGTCAACTATTTTTTTTAAAGTTTGATCTCTTATTGGCAAGTTCAATAAACCAACTTATGTATTCTTTGGGACCATTTTTAAAAACTATGTCAAATTTTAAATTGTCATGAACATCACTGATCCCTTTTAAACCAGTTTTTTTTGTAGAGGGTCTTTCAACTTCACCAGAACTACTATCTACAAAAATTATTTTATTCTTAATCCCAAATTCATTGCCTAATATTTGTATTAATTCAAGAAAAGACCTGTCACTTCCTCCTCTTGAATAATTTTTTTCATCATTATTTTTTTTTGATGTGACTGTGTCACCAACTCCTACAATCAAAGGCATATCTTCTTTTTGAATAGTTCTTTTGCATAAATCAATTTTTTCCGTAACAGAATTTGGAGAGTTTCTAAAATTAAAATTTCTTCCAAAAGGAGCTTTACCAGTTTTATCCGCAATAAATTTATTTAAAAGAAATAAAACTCCAGAATCTTTAACTGCTCCTTTAATAAGTAATTGTATGTCTGTTGATCCGATATCATCTTGAGAGGAAAGTTTAATTGTTTCTCTACCATTTTTATTACCTAAATTTGGTGAAATATGAAGGAAAAATGAGTTTTTTAGGCCTTCGGATTCAGCTTTTAAAATGATTTCATTCATCATTTTTTCAAAACTAATTTGAATAAGCTTTCTTTTATCAGAATCTTCATGAACTAAATCAAATAGACTATTGAAATTAATGGTTGGCGAAAAGCGTGTTTCACATATTGATTTAACTGCGTGAAAATTGATATCCTCTTGGCTAAGTTCAGGAAAAATATTCTTAACTATATAATTAAATTTTGGTCTTATTAAACTAGGTACTTTAGTTAAAAACCTTAGTTCTTTTTCTGAGACTCCTTCAAAACTTATTTTACCATTACTGTCTTGATACTCTACTCCACAAGCGGCTAAACCTCTTAAATATAGTTCTTTGTTTTTAGGCTCAGTAGTGCTCCTTAAACTCCTCTCTATTATTCTGTTAACTCCTCTTGGACCTTCATGTTCCCCGCAAGTTAATACAAAGAATTCCTCGGCAAATTCTTTTACTGCATAGATATATTTTGATTCTAATTCTCTAGTCATTGGATCTTTAACTAAAGGGATACAAACTCCGTCAATGTCTTGAATAAATAAGATATTTTTAGAAGAAATTAATTGTTTTTGTTCATTTAAATTACTTGCCATATATTCCATATTTATAATTATTTTCTTTTGATTTCCACTTTCTCAGAAATTATAAATTAAAAAACTCAATATTTTCAATAAATAATTTGCTATGGTCAAAAATTGCTTTAATGTAGAAAAATATTGATATGGGTAAGAAATTAAAAAAATTATCAAGAGTTTCCAAAAATGAAGAATAATTTCGTAGAAAACATCAAAGATGAAAAATATTTTTATTCATTGATTGAAGATATAGAGAATAGCAAAGTTGGATTTTACAGTGTAGGTTTATATCCTGCATCACTAGCATACAACTGTGCTATGCATAGAAAATCAAATAATATTCTCTTGGCTCCTAGGGAAGATAGAGATTTGTTAGGTGCTTTCTCAAATGATGTTATTTCTGATATGGATAATGAGATTATTGAAAAGATTAAGAGAATGGGAAATTATTCTTCAGAGGGAAAAATAAAGTCTTTTGATCTAAAAGATCTTATCTTGAAATGTAAGATAGTTATTCTTGCTTCAAATAGTAATCACATACAAGATGATGTTAAAAATGCTTTAGAACTCAGAAAAAATTTAAAAAGAGAAAATGTGGTTCTTGGCTGTCTAGTTGGTTCTTTTTGTATTGATAATAAAAATAAAAACCCTTTTATTCTTTGTAATAAATATCCAAATTTAGCTTTTTTTACAGGATTTCATCGTCACGGAGCTTTACGAAATCCTAATGATAGTTTTACTGCAAATTTCTGCCATCCTGATGCGCTAACAGCATTAATAGGAGCACGCATTTTGAATCAATTATCACCGAAAATTCAAGTTTCTCCTGGCGTTCACAATATTGAATGTCAATATATAAAATCAATAAAAAATATCTCATCAATATTTGCAGGTTTTGTAAATAACTTTCATTCCGATAAGCCAGGAATGCTGCCTACCATAAATACGATTTTGTTAACTCAATGTTTAGATCAGGCCGCATCAGTATCAATAAAAGTTAGAAAAGAAAATAAATTAGAGAATAAATATCTTTCATTAAAAGAACTTGGTTATGGTGAAGAAATAATTAGTGCAAGGGAAATAATTAATGATAAATTTTATGAAAAAGGAGATTATACTTTTTCTCAATTAAATGCTGTTAAGGCTGACGTCTTAGGGAGTATGACTCTACCAACTGAAGGAAAACCAACACGGAATTTTCAAGCAGGACAAGTTTTATCAGATATGCTTTTGCAACTCAACAGATGTCCAAAAGATGTCTCAGAATTTGTAAATTGGTGTAATAAATACTCTCTCAGTCAAGGAGGTTTAGAAGGTCTAAAATCTTTGAAATTTTGGCCTGACATTTATAAAGAATTCAAAATTAAAAATAACAATTGTTCAATGATTAATCTGATTTATTTATGCTTTAATGCTAATTCAGAAGAAAAAAAAGAAATTTATAAGGTTTTAATTAGTTCAGAAGAAATCACTAATTTTTGCCAAGAATCTGTGAAATCTGAATTATCTTTCGAACTAAATGAAAAATTAAAAGGAGATTATCTTTTTGATGATATTGAAAACTTTTATAAGAAATTAATTATTGACAAAGAGCAAAACGCCCTTAAAACAAATAAATATAGTAATCAAATTTCTAAAAAAAATCCTAGTTATATCAATGTATTGAAAATTATTAATAAATATTTTAATAATTGATTATTTTTCTAATTTGCTAGAAAGTAAAGTTCTTAATTTATTTACTAATCTTGATTGCAGGGTTAGAATTATTATGGTTTAAAAGGTTTTTTTTGAAAAAGGAATTAACTCATCGTTCTCATGAACTTAAAGCTCTTGGTTGGAATCAAGAAGACTTAACAAGATACGAAGATTTATGGGACTATAGTCAAAGATGGGGATTAATAAATTTAGAAAGAGAAGACAGACAGTTTTTAAAGAAGGCAGAAAAGTTACTCCCAAAGATCCAAAATAAAAAGATATCCGTTAAAAAAACTATTGAAGAAAAATCTTATTATCTATGGTTAAATTTTTACCTCGATGAAATTAATATTTTTAGTAATTCTAATCTTCCAAAAAATAAATATGGTGTTTGGACACTATTAATTGAAGAGGAAATAAAACTTCTTAAGGAATTACAACCAGTTATGGGTCTTCCAGATACTTTAAAAGCTAAGAATCTATTCGAAAGTAGAAAAGAGCTTATAAATAAAGCTTTTAGCGAATTTGATGCTAAGAACAATGAAAAGTGTTTCAATTTTGATGAGGTTCTTAACAACTCTGAAAAAGATGTAGGTAAGAATTGGAAATCAATTACTGAAAAAGATCCTGAGGCTAATAAAACTTTTCCAATAATTGATTCTGCAAATATTGAGAAACTTAGATCTGCGATAAAAGAAGATTTAAGTTTATATATGAAAGATAATTACCCCTCATTAAAAAAGGATTTATAAATATTTATCTTTTTTTTGTTTTTTTTTTGAACTTTTTTAAGTTAAATAGATAATAGGATTATTTTAAAATTTTGAGCAACCAAAAGTTCGAGACGCTTCAGTTACATGCAGGCCAAGTTCCTGATCCAACTACAAATTCTAGAGCAGTACCCATTTATCAGACTAGTTCCTATGTCTTTGATAATGCCGAGCATGGAGCTAATCTGTTTGGATTAAAAGAATTTGGAAATATTTATACTCGACTTATGAACCCCACCACAGATGTCTTCGAAAAAAGGATGGCAGCTTTGGAGGGAGGCATGGCAGCACTCGCAACATCCTCAGGTCAAGCTGCTCAATTCTTGGCAATCGTGAACTGCATGACAGCAGGAGATAATTTTGTCTCTACATCTTTTCTTTATGGTGGGACCTACAATCAATTTAAAGTACAATTTCCAAGATTAGGAATAGAAGTTAAATTTGCTGATGGTGATAGTATTGATAGTTTTAGAAATAAAATTGATGATAAAACAAAAGCAATATATGTCGAATCAATGGGAAATCCTAGGTTCAACATTCCAGATTTTGAGGGACTATCGGCTTTGGCGAAGGAGAATGGAATTCCTCTAATAGTGGATAATACCCTTGGTGCTGGTGGTGCTTTAATAAGACCAATTGATTTTGGAGCCGATGTTGTTGTAGAAAGTGCAACAAAATGGATCGGTGGACATGGAACAAGCATCGGTGGGGTTATTGTTGATGCCGGAACCTTTGATTGGGGGAATGGTAAATTTCCATTAATGAGTGAGCCAAGCGCTGCTTATCATGGACTCGTTCATTGGGGCGCGTTTGGTTTCGGTAGTGATATCTGCAAATCTTTGGGAGTACCTGATAACAGAAATATAGCTTTCGCGTTAAGAGCAAGACTTGAATGCCTCAGAGACTGGGGGTCAGCTCAAAGTCCTTTTAATTCTTTCTTGCTATTGCAGGGTTTGGAAACTCTAAGTTTAAGAATAGAAAGACAAACTTCTAATGCTCTTGAATTAGCAAAATGGTTAGATTCTAATTCTAATGTAAGTAGCGTAAATTATCCTGGCCTAGAATCTGATCCATATTACTCTAGTGCCAAAAAATATACCACTGGAAGGGGAATGGGTTGCATGCTTATGTTCTCCCTAAATGGGGGTTATGAAAATGCAGTAAAATTTATTGATTCCTTAAAATTGGCGAGCCACCTTGCTAACGTGGGTGATTCAAAAACATTAGTAATTCATCCTGCTTCAACAACTCATCAGCAACTATCTGAAGAAGAACAATTATCTGCAGGTGTGACTCCTACGATGGTAAGAGTTTCTGTAGGAATTGAACATATTGATGATATAAAAGCAGATTTCGAACAAGCACTTTCACAAACCACATAGGAAAGGAGATTTATTGGCTTTAATAATTCCTAGTAACTATCACAAGATTAGTGATGTTGAGAAAAATCATATATCTTGGATCGAACCAGAATTGGCAAAAAGACAGGATATACGTCCTCTTAGGATTGGTATTTTAAATATCATGCCTCTTGGCAAACAGTATGAATTTAACTTACTACATCCACTCGGTTTATCTCCTCTTCAAATTGAGCCAGTTTGGATAAAGCTTAAAACTCACTCTTATAAAACATGGGATCTTAATCATCTAAATAATCTATACATAACTTGGGAAGAAGCAAATAATCCAGAACCGTTAGATGGAATCATCATTACTGGAGCACCTATTGAGCACCTAGCCTTTGAGGAGGTTAAGTATTGGGATGAATTTGTGAAAATTGTAAATGAAGCCAGAAATTCTTGTGCGAGTACTCTTGGATTATGTTGGGCTGGCTTTGCTCTGGCTTATTTGGCAGGGGTTGATAAGCAAGTTTTTGATAGGAAATTATTTGGGGTGTTCCCTTTAAAAAGTCTTGTTCCTGGACACCCTTTGATGGGTACACAAGATGATGAATTTATTTGTCCTCAAAGTAGATTTGCTGGATTACCAGATTTGAAAATGGAGAAGGCCCAAAAAGAAGGAAAGTTGAATTTGTTGGCTTATGGAGAAAACGTTGGATATACAATATTTGAATCTAATGATCAAAAACAATTTATGCATTTAGGTCATCCTGAGTATACGGTGCATAGAATTATTAGTGAAATTGAAAGAGACAAAGAAAAGGGAGATGTTCCTCCCCCTGAAAATTTTGATCTAAATAGTTCAAAAACCGCTTGGAGATCTCATAGGAATTTGCTTTTTCAACAATGGCTTTGGTTTTGTTATCAACAAGTTAGTCTTAATTAACTTTTTTCAATGAGAGCTTTCTATACCGCCTAGTCTTTCAAATAAGTTAAGACTTTCTTTATTTAACCCTACAATTTCAACTTTAGAACCACCATTCTGGAATTTTCTAATAATTTGCTCAAGTGCAACAACGCCACTTTGATCCCAAATATGAGCTAAAGACATATCAATTACAATATTTTCAGGATGTTCATGAATATCAAATCCTTGTAAGAAATAAATTTTACTTACAAAAAATAATTGTCCTTTTACTTTGTAGGTAGTCAAATTATTTTCTTTAGCTTTTGAGACAGTTATAACTTTTGCGACTTTTCTGCTGAAAAGAATTGCAGCTAATGCAACTCCTGCAATAACTCCAAGTGCAAGATTATGAGGTTTTGTAAGCATTGTGACTGCAAATGTCATAAGCATTACTGCAGTATCGCTTTTTGGAATCTTTCTAATATTTTTTAATCCATTTATATCTGCTGTACTTATTGCGATAGTTATCATGATTGCTACTAAAGCGGCCATTGGTATTGCTCCAATCCAAGACTTCAAGAGGATAATCATAATTAGCAAAGATATACCTGAGGAGAGGGTTGATAATCTAGATTTGCCACCATTTTCAGTATTCATAACAGATTGCCCAACCAAGGCACATCCTGCCATCCCACCAAATAAGGATGCCACAATATTTGCGATTCCCTGTCCTCTTGCCTCTTTATTTTTATTAGAACTTGTATCAGTTACATCGTCTAAGATGTCTTGAGTTAAAAAGGTTTCCATTAAACCCACGAGAGATATTGCAAGTGAAGTCGGTAAAATTATCCCTAATGTTTCAAGACTAAAAGGCACTTTCCCATTTTCTATTGATCCAAAAGGAAGAGAAATACTTGGTAATCCATCAGGTAATTTACCCAAATCGCTAACTGTTGGGACATCTAGATTAAGGAATATGCTAATAAGAGTAATTACTACTATTGCAATAAGTTGAGATGGGACTACTTTTGTGATTTTTGGAAGCCCATAGATAATTACTAATCCTAGGATTACAAGAATCCAAACTACTGGAATCTGAGAGTTAACTGGATATTGACTTATAGTTTGTTCAACTAATCCTTTTGATTCTTTAATACCTATTCCTAACTGAGGTAGTTGTGCTTGAAATATTAAAAGTGCTAGTGCATTTACAAATCCACTTAATACTCCTGTTGGCACAAATCGCATTTGGTAGGCAAGTCTTAAATATCCCCAAAGAATTTGTAGTATTCCAGTTAATATTCCAGCTGCAATAAGATAAGGGACTCCTAATCCAGGAGCTTGTGATTCTCCATAAGCAACAAGTCCAGTCATTAAAAGAGCTGTTGAACCTGTGGCTGAAGTGATCATCCCCCTTCTTCCTCCAACAATCGCAATTGTTATAGATAAGCAAAATGCACCAAAAAGGCCAACTTTAGGATCTACACCAGCTATACCTGAAAAAGCAATTGCTTCTGGGATCATTGCAAAAGCAACAACTAAGCCTGAGAGAATATTTGATTTTGGATCATCTAACCAATTTTTAGATAAATATCTTGAGGAATTTGACATTTTAAGTTTCTTTATAATTAAGAAGTTACCTCATAAAGGAGGCAAAATACCTTGTGGGTCAAAAATATTCTTTAAAGTTTTTAATTCATTCATTCTATTTCCAAAAGCTAATGAAAGTTCTTCCTCATGAGAACTTAAATGATTATGTAATTGGGCTAAGTGAATATTTGGATAAAACCTTTTTAGGTCGTTCCACGATTTATAAATCCAGTCCAAAGCGACTTCTTTTTCTTGAAGATCATTTTTTTCCCATGATGCATATATCCATGGTTTCCAAGTACTTTTTCTATGAACAAAAAAGCTTGAACCATGATTTGACTTTTTTGTTTTGCAACCAAGTTGTTGGGAAGCAACATAACAGGAATTATTAGGTCTATTGTCCATTATTTCATTCAAACATTTTATGAAACTTGGGACATCATTTTTTAAATCTTCTCCAAGAAGACTAATTACCTCAGAATGGTTATTTGCATTCAGCTCATATAAATTCAATTCCTTAGGGAAGAAATTTATTTTGTTAAAGTTTTCATAAAATTGTTTTTCTAGAGTAGGGAATTTGTCTAGAAGCATTAGGCATTCTTCTGTTCTTTTATCCTCTAAATTATTTTTTAGTTCAGCAAAAATATATATGTAAATTTTTTGGGCAAAAATCCATTGAAGACTAATATTTTCTGGAAATTCCTCTGATAGTTTTATTATTTCTGTAAGTTCATTTAGATTTACAAATCCTTCAATAACCTTAATTGAATTAGATTGGATAGTCTTAAGTTCTAATTCTGTAATAATTGAAAAGAAGGGTGCTGCGCCTTTGATTCCTTCCCAAATTAATTGTTCTTTTGTATTTATTTGATTTTTTTTTAAAGAAATAAATGTGCCATTACCCAAGAAACCTTTTATTGATTCAATATTATCAATGGCTAATCCGTAGGTTCTACTGAGCGGGCTTACTCCACCAGTAAGTATATAGCCTGCTCCAGGAAGTTTAGAAAGTCCGATTGGAAAACTTCGATTATATTTTTGTAAATGATTTAATAGATCCCCCATTATTACACCACCTCCAATTGTTACTAAATTGGTTTTTCTATCTAGATGAATTTTGCTGTGATTTTTTCTTAGATCGAGAGTTGTAAAACCATTTTTTGCACAACTAGAAGTTGTACCTCCACTACATACGCAAAGGTGCTCGAATTTTTTGTAAGAATAGTTATCCTCATTAAATAAGGATTCATCCACGTCATAAATTAATTTCTTTAATTTTGCATCTTTTGAGTTGATATTTGGAACTTCAAGCAAACTATTATTTTTCACTACATGATATTGTTCTTTACTATTATGGTATAAGTAATAACTTGATTTTGGATAATTTAGATTCGAAGTTAAATAATCAAGTCGCGATACTTATCTGTGGACACGGCAGTAGAAATAAACTAGCCATTACTGAATTTCAAGAATTAACTCAGTTTATACAAAAAAGATATCCAAACTATTTGGTTGAATATGGTTTCTTGGAATTCGCTAAACCTTCACTTGTTGATGCTCTAGACAAATTAAGAGATCTTTCTATAAAAAAAGTAATTGCAATACCCTCAATGCTTTTCGCTGCGGGCCATGTAAAAAATGATATACCTAGCTTGCTTATGAATTATTCAAGTAAAACAGGTATTGAAATAATTTATGGAAGAGAATTAGGTATTAATAACTTAATGATTAGTGCAGCTTGTGAAAGAGTTAAAGATGTATTTAAACAAAATAATACACTCAAACCTGAAGAATCATTATTAGTTGTTGTTGGTAGAGGTTCTTCTGACCCAGATGCGAATTCAAATGTTTCAAAAATTACGAGAATGATCGTAGAAGGTATTGGTTTAGGGTGGGGGGAAACAGTTTTTTCTGGGGTAACTTTCCCTCTTGTTGAACCTGGCTTGAAAAATGTTGTGAGACTTGGTTATAAAAATATAATTGTTTTCCCTTATTTCCTTTTCTCAGGTGTCCTTGTTACAAGAATAAAAAGGCAAAGTGATTTAGTTGCGATTAAAAATCCAAATATTTCATTTATACATGCAAAATATCTTTCGTCACAGTCTTATGTGGTTGACACTTTTGTAGAAAGGATTGAAGAGATTCTTAATAACGAAGGTAATAATTTTATGAATTGCTCAACTTGTAAATATAGGTCAAATTTATTTGGCTTTGAAAAAGAAGTTGGAATGGTACAAGAAAGTCATCATGACCATGTAGAGGGCTTGGGTATCAGTTGTGATTTATGTGATCCTGAATGTAATGGTGCTTGTGAAATACAAAATCAAATACCAACTCATAATCAAGAAAAATCAAAATCAGGAGGAGGAGATTACTTGGAACATGAACATGTAGAGGCTCATCAACATGAACATAATCACCATCACCATCACCATAGTATTTATCCAAACTCAAAACACCCTTTAGGACCTGTCACGCTTCGCTTGCCTAATAAAGACTAAATCTTAAGAAAATCCGTTGAAAATCAATTTATCACCTGTCTCTTTCTCGACTTAGTCTTAATAGACTCATTATATATAAGTATTCTTAATGTAACTTCTAGAAAGTATTTTGGACTAGATTTTCCACAATTTAAAGGTTGTTTTCCACGTCCAAATCCACATTGAATTAGAAATGCCAATATTTTTCAAAAAAAACAGGACATCAACATTATTGTTGACTTTTCTTTAAGATTTATTCAAATACCTTTTTAAAAAAGTAAGTTTTTTAAAAACTAACTTATAACATGAGTCTCATTTGATAAATTGAAAAGTTTAAATGCAGATTTTTTTTGATTTTTTTAGAAAAAAATATCATTATAGTTATGCAGAAAACATATAAATCTATGGATCAAATCAGCCAGTCAAATTTAACTGATAAGAAACTTGTCGAGTGCTCTCCAAATAAAGTCTCTTTAGAAACAGAGCTTTCAGAAACTCTTTATAACACTATGAAAGATTTCGTATTAAGTAACCCAACTTGGGATCAATATAAGCTTATAAATTCAGCATTAGCTACTTTTCTCATTCAAAACGGATGTACAGATAATTCTGTCTCAGAAATTTATTTAAATCAATTATTTACACCATCTAAGTCTTTTTAATATTTAAACAGGCTCTTCTACTCAAGGCCATCATTGTAAGTGTAGGGCTTTGCCAAGATGATGTGGGCCAGCACGCTCCATCTAATACAAGTACATTCTTGCATCTCCATAATCTATTAAATTTATCAACTACGCTTTTTTCTTCATCTACCCCCATTGGTGCCCCCCCTACTTCATGAATGTAATAGCCAGGAGGAGGAGGACTATCTGAAAGTGCGATCAAATTTTTTGTAAATAGACTCCCAAATGGGATATTAATTAGTTCATTAATATTTTTTATTTCTCCATTAGCAGCTGTGATTGATTTACGGATTGTGTTTTCCATATGTTTAGCCATATTTAACTCATTTTTGCTCCATTCGAATTCAATGTAGGGAATTGGGATACCCCATTCATCTGTTTTTCGTGAGAGAGAAACTGAGTTTTTCTCTCTAGGAAGGACTTCGCCATGGGCGATAAGAAAGCCAATGGATGTGTTTGTGTCTTTTTGCAAAAATTTAGGAATCCCTAATCGATCAATTGCCCCCCAGATTCCATAACCTCTATGGAAATTTATGTCGTCAATTTCTGGTAAATTTGAACCAAATGGAATAAAGAAGCTGCCTGCTCCAGAAAGATCGGGAGGATTATCTAATGATTTATCTGAGTTTTTTGTTTTTGGGACTGAAAAAAATCTACAGATAGATATGTGATCCATGAGGTATTTGCCTAATTTTCCAGAAATATCTTTAAACCCTGAGGAATTTGTTTTATATTCTGAGTTCAGTAGTATTCTGAGTGTTGAAATTGTTGATGCGCAGAGAAGAATTAAATCACAATTCAATACTTCTTTTTGTCCATTTTCTAGGTTTACGATCGTTAGTTTTGAGGCAAGCTCTGTTGCCTTGTTAATCTCAAAAGACTCCACTAGGTAATTAGAGATTATTTGTACATTTCCAGTATCTAAAGCTTTTTTTAAAGAGCTTCCTAGGCTAGAGGACTTTGGCCATTTTTTTTCTTTTACTGATGAATTACGGTCAAATCCTCTTGATTGGATAAATGGATAGTTTAATTTTGATTTTACTTTGCTGCCAAAAACATTTTCGTTTTCTGTAAGAGGTATTTCTCCAATATATTTACCGTTTGGGACTTCTTTAATGTCATCTTTTCGTCCATAGATGCCGCAGAAATTTTCAATGAAATCATAGTAAGGGGATAGTTCATCGTATGAAATAGGCCAGTTTGGTCCGAACCCGTCTTTTTTAGCGGGATGCAAGTCTTCTGAGGAAAGTCTTAATGTTATGCCTCCCCAAGTTAATGATCTCCCCCCATATTGTTTACCTTGGGTCCAAAGAAATGGCTTTTTTTTGGGAAAGTCATAAGGATGCTTCAATTCATTTGAATATAAGTCAGGATTATTTTTCCAATAACCAGGATGTTGGCATTGATTTGCATGTTTTTTTGTTAAAACTCCTGATAATCTTTTGAATGTACTTTTTGGCTCATGATTACTAGCTTCATGCCTTTTAACTTGAGGCCCTGCTTCTATTACTAAAACTTTGATTCCTTGTTCTGCCAATGTAAGTGCTGCTATTCCTCCTGTAGCTCCAGAACCAACAACAATTGCATCATAAGGACTTATATCCAAAACCTATTTCGTGATTTGTTATTTCAATAAATATAGCATTCAGTAAATAATTAATTTTTAGATTTCAGCTTAAGAAGTTAGAATTTATTGAAATACTACTCAAAAAATGAGATTTATAATTTTAACTGTTTTAATGATTGTTTTAACTCTCCCTTCTAGAAGCTTCGCTGCATTGGATTATGGTAAACAATCCTTAATTGGAGCTGATTTTTCTGGATCTGATTTAAAAGGAGCAACTTTCTATTTGACTGATTTACAAGATGCAAATTTATCAGATTGTGAGCTCCAAAATGCTACTCTTTATGGAGCAAAATTGAAAGATACTAATTTAAGTAACTCCAATTTAAGAGAAGTAACTTTAGACTCGGCTATTTTAGATGGAACAGATTTATCAAATACTAACTTAGAGGATTCATTTGCTTATAGTACACAGTTTGAAAATGTAAAAATACAAGGCGCAGACTTCACAAATGTTTTTTTGCCAAAAGATATTATTAGGAAATTTTGTGAAAGTGCTACTGGAACTAATCCAATTACAAATAGAGAAACCAGAGAAACTTTAGAGTGCGATTACATTTAAATTTATGCACATACAAGTTCTTTTTTAATCTTTCGTTGTTTATAAAGTGATCTCCCAATAGGCCATCCTAAAGTTGATAAATGTCTCATTAAAGAACCTGAGTATTTGAAATAAAAATTGTCTGAATATTTGATGCCAAGTTCTTTTAGAGTGGTTACTAATAAATATAGATCTTTCTTTTTGCCTTTTTTCATATCCAATAATATCAATGCTCCTCTTGATAATTTTTTTTCTAGAACCTTATCATTTTCAGCAAAACCCACTTTAAGTGAATTAAATTCATCAGAATAAAGAGTATAAATTATTCCATCTTTGAATTTATCTTCAGAATTATCTACATTAAATCTTGATGATATTAATGTTTTGTATCCTTTAATGATTTTTCTGTTTTTCATAATTATTTGATTTCATCCTGAGCTAATTCATATTTCTCCAATAGATTGTTTACTTCTGCTAGTGCAATCCTCTTTTGACAGGCCGAGTCATATCTATTTACTGCTACTGAAGGTATTGAACCTTTGCTTTTCATTTCCCTTATACCAGTTTCTAAACATTGAAAAGCAACACTTGATAGATCTCTTCCTTCTGCTGCGGCCCAAACTTTCAAAAGATAAGTAAGATTTGATGGTACTGAGATCTGTACTTTGTTTGAATTTGAAGTATTTAATGCAATATCATCGAGACTAATTTCTTTAGAGGAAATAGTTTCTTTAACCTTTTTCTTCAAAAATTTTACTTGGTTTATAGCGTCCTCTTTATTCTTTATTTTTTGTTCTATTTCAAATAACTCTTCTTCAGAATTAATTAAAGCTTCTAATGCCCATTTAGCATCATCTTTCGCAACCGCGGTTCTATCAAGCCATTCATCTCTTATTTTTGACCAATTACTAGGCATAAGCTTTATAAGATAATTCTATGATATATAAATCTATATAGATTGTCTATGTATTCTAGATAGAATTAATACAGATTGTTTAAAGTTTTAATTTTATTTTTAATAATTCCTCGTCTTAGAAATAATTTTTTACAATAATTGAAACTGCAGAATCCATCCAAAGTGATCTTAGAAGTATTTTTTCGCTAATTAAAAACGATATATTTGATAATTCAATCTTTTTAAATTTTAGTTATTTGTTTATTTAATTAAAAACTTCTGAGCTTTTAATCTCTTTCAATAAGTTCAATTTTATAACCATCAGGATCCTCAACAAAAGCCAATACAGTAGTACTGTTTTTCATTGTTTTAGGTTTGGTTGTTATTTTACAACCATTTTTTTCTAATCCTTGGCAAATTAGATGAATATCTTTTACTCCAATAGCTATATGACCATATTTATCTCCAAGCTCATAGTCTTCAGACTTTTTGTCCCAGTTATAAGTTAATTCAATTACTGAGTTTTCTTTTTCTGAGCCATAACCAACAAATGCCAAAGTGAATTTTCCATGAGGGTAATCCTTTTTTCGTAATAAATTCATTCCTAATCTATTGACGTAGAAATCAATGGATTTATCTAAATCTCCAACCCTCAACATTGTATGTAGGATACGCATTTTGAATTATGAACCTGAATCAATTATCTAATATTTAATAACCATCTGCCAAAGTTGATTTTTTTGAAAGTATGTCTTTTTATTATGTTCGAAAAATTAGGCTAAAATATAAATACGAAATTTCAATAATATATTGAATCAGATATTCCAAAGACTCTCATCAGTATTTTTGTATACTTTGCCATTAAAGGCATCAATACCTTTTGGATATTTTTTGTTCTATAAATATTCTTTTTTAAAAATACTATTATTACTAACTTTTCCTATAGCAATAATTGAAAAATCTTTGCCTTTTGGTAGTTTTTTACTATTTATAATTTTGTTTGCTGGATTAGTAAGAAATCCAAATGTTCCCTATTTCGTTAGATATAACGCATGCCAAGCTTTATTAATTGATATTGCTTTAATAATAATTTCATATCTCTTGAGAATACTTCCCTTAGTTGAATTAGGCTCAATAATTTTTATATTTACACTATGTATTTTTATTTATTCGATTTCTCAATGTATTTATGGAGTTGAACCTGAAATTCCCTTAATTAGTAAATCTGTAAGAATGCAAATTTAAAAAGATTTATGGATTTACTGATTTTCTTCAGCACTCATTAAGAATAGATTCCCATCTTTGTTGACTTGCCTTTATCGCTTGCATTGGCGGATTTGCTCCCTCTATTTCAAAGGCTTTAATTAATGATTTATTAGCTAGTAGACCTAATCTTGCTGCCTCTCTTTGCCTAGAGCATACTTTTTTTCTTGATCCCTCTTTTAAACTATTTTCGATTTCTTTAAGAATCTGGCTAGCTTCATTAGATTTTGAATAAAAATCATTCATGTAAACATCAAGTGCTGTATCAGCAAAGATTTCAACTGGAGATATTATTGTGACTAAGCACACTATAAAACTTACAAATACAAATATTTTCATAAGAATCTTAAGTAAATTTTTTGTCCGATCTCTTTAATACTAAATAAAAGGTAAGAACGCTAATTGTTCCAGATGGGCCTATTAAAACATGCCAAAATTGATCGCCACTAATTGAGAGCCTTGCGCCAAAGAAAGTCGTAAAAAAAATACCAAATATTGGGTAAAGAATAAAAAGCCAATCTTTAAAAACTCTTTGCCAATTTATAATTAGCAGGATACTTATTATTACTTGAAAAAGGAGAGCAATAGTTTTATCAAATAAAAAATATGAGATTATTGAACATAAAGAAATGCAAAAATTAGTTTTTTGAATAAACTTATTTTTTATAACTGATATTGATAAACATGTTAGACCTAAAGATAGAAAAGAATAAAATAACCAATTAAATAAAGAGGAGTGATCTACATAAATCCAAGACGTTTGAGTATGATCTATCATTTCAGAAATCGATGCCAATCCTAAAAAAACAAAGCCGATAGGTATCAATTTGTTCTTACTTATATGTTTGAATTTATTGATCGATCTAATACCTAAAAATATTGGGATGATTGCCGCTTGAAAGTGGGCAAATAATAAAATTGAAAAAAACAAAATAAATTCTCAAACTTAATTCATCCTAATTTAATTAAAAATTAGTTTCGGGTCACCTGAGTAGAGAAAGATACCATTGCCCTATTACTATAATCAATATTGTAAGAACAAAAGGGAAAGCAGGATATCGTGTTTGAAAATTAGCAGGTGGCCAAGGAGACCAAGATATTAATCTGCCTTGCGGTTCATTTGAAATAACTTTTTTTTTCGACTTTTTGGTTATTAAATTATCTGTGGCAAATCCTTTACTCATAATCTAAATAAAAATTATACTAACAAGAACGTTTCAAAAGGGCGTTTATATTATTCGGTTCTTTCTATTTGAACGGAGGGGGTGGGATTCGAACCCACGGTGCCCTTGCAGACACGCTAGTTTTCAAGACTAGAGCCTTAAACCACTCGACCACCCCTCCAGAGGCTATTCAGTTTTGTTGAACTTCAAAACTATAACATAAGAAATTAGTCATAGTCTATAAATTCAAAGATTAAAAATTTATTTCAAGAAACTTGTCTGAGAGAGGAATTTTATTTAAAAATGACGGGTTAAGTCGTTATAACAGTCAATTATTGGTCACATTTAGTCCAAAAATTTAGGCCACAAAAAAATCACCCAAAGTTGACATTTTGTTGAAATAAACCAAATAAGTTATTCCCAACTATGGCAGCGATTATTAAAACGAAGGCAACTATGGCGAAAAGAGCACTAACATCTTTTATGTCATATGGTGCTTTAAATAAAGGTTTTTGGTCTGCCATTGTTATCTAATATATAAATGCAATTGAATCATATTATTTTAATGCTTGTGAGAAGTATTAAGTTATTGTTTAGTCTAAGAATGGATAATAAAAAAGCCACTGAAAGTGGCTTTTTTATTTAATGGTTAAATAAACTAACTTGTGTAAGCTTTTCCTCTATAAGTTAGTTCATTGTGCTGCTTTTTAGCTGCTTCTTTGTTCTGGACGTACTTTTGTCCTCTGTAAATTAGAGTCATTTTTTTAGCTCCGGTTTCGCTTAAGTCCCCGTTCCATGGCTTAAGTCGATTTGCGGCTTGCTATACGCAAGTTGAACGTTTTGGTAGCGGTTGCTACAAATTTATAATAACATCTATTAAAATTATTTGTCTAGGTTTTTAATAAATAAACTTAATATATTAATGATAGATAGGTTCCTGATAAAAATATTTATCATAATCCCGGCTTAATTTCTCACAGGTTACATTTTGTTCGTTTTTGAGAAGTATTTTTTATTTAATGAACTTTTAAATGTAAAATTCTTAAGATTATAAAATTTGTTTTATGTTTTCTAGAAGCAAAAAACCTACAGTAAAAAAATCTGCAATAGTTGAAGAGACTCCATTATTTGCTCAATTATTACCATTCGCAAACAGAATGAATGATAAGGTCCAATTGGTAAATGCTTTGGCTTTTACTTTTATTATGGGATTTTCAATTTTTGGAATTGCTCTATGGAAACTATCAGGGCTGACCTAAATATTTTATTTTTGCAAAGCATCAATTTTTGATTCTTTGTTTTCAATTATGGTTATTAACCATCTAGAGGCTAACCCTCTGGATATTGTTCTATTTTTTAGAAATCTACATATATATACGTGTAGATTTTTTTCGTTTTTGGAGTTAAATTTTTCCTCAAAATCTAAGATATCCTTTTCTGATGTTCTTTTTCTTAGCTCATCCACTAATGCATGGCTAGAGGAATCATTAAATAAGTTCCCAATATTTAAGCTTATTGTCATAAATAATTTATGTCCCTATTAAAGAGGTAGCCATAAATTAAATTTTTAAAAACTAAATTATATTTTTTATTTACAAATAATTCAAAATTTAATCTTTTGGTTTAGCCAGAGGAAGTAGGCACTTATCTGAATCACAACCTGCTGGTCCTGCCTCAGATAGTTCTCCAACATCATATTTATTAAGAGCGTCAAAGAAATCGTTATTGACTTTCCTTTCTATTACTTTATTTTGCAACGAGATATATTCTTCTTTACTTATTGGTTCAAAGGGTAACCTCGGGAAAGTAGCGTTAGCGCTAAATCGAGCTAGCAATGCCGCTGAAATATATCCCTCATTATTTTCTATTGCATTATGAATAGCCTTAGCTAAATCCTCGATTTCATTTTCTCGAAATTCTACGGTTGCAGAGGTATTATGCTCTGTGTAAAATTTCTGCACTTGCATGTAAAAATCAAATTGAGCCAATGCTGAGAAATTATTGATGTCTATTTGGTCTGCGCCTTCTATATTTGCCCAACTAACTTCTGTAGGGATTTCAACTAACCATTCTGTACATCTTGGATCAAATGGATTATCGAGCAAGCAACCATTTTCATCTTTATCAGATTGAGATGGAACAACTGAGTAACCATAATCCATGCAAGCTAAAGCGATTGGGTCATTTTTCCTGAAAGTTATTCTTCTTATGAATCTTTGAGCCTTTGGAGGATGCCATCCTGGAGCTGCTCCAGTAAGAAGACTTTTAGTTCCAGCTGGCTGAACTGTTGTGCATCTATTTGGTCTCCTTAGATTATGCTTATCACAATATTCCCATACAGTTTCTTTTACTATTTTTCTCCAAGAATCTAAGAATTTAGCTTCCTTTTCTTTGAAGGTCTTTCCTTCTTCGTTATTTGGCCTTCCTGCTTCCCACCATTTCAACCATGGTGTCCCAAAGGCATGGACACAAAAATCAAATAATCCAGTGAAACTTACTCCTACAATAGGATCATATTCCCTACTTTTTCTGTAACGCTCAACTTCAAATTCATGATTAAGTAAGCATGCTACAGAAAGAGCGGCTGCTTTAAAAGCTTTTTTTTGCTCTTCAAAATTTTCTGGATCAATCTGATTTAAATGAACTTCAGCCAAATTACAATGGAAATCATTTCCCAAGATCTCCCCACAAGGGTTCAGTCCATATCGGCTCATCCTGTGGTCTAACTCTTCTTCTGAAAAAGGACCATAACTACTATTTATCCAATTTCTCGCTTCATCCTTGCCTTGTTCTGAGTAGATTTCAATAAATTCCTTTCTCAATTCATCATCTTTGAGAATATCTGCATTTGACCTTGCGATTGCTTCTGGAGCAAATTGAATAGCTCCCTCACCTGAATGGAATTGTTTTGTTACTGCATCCAAAACAGTTTGGTAAGTGGGTTTTGTATGGTAAACCCTAGTATGATTAGCCATTCTGAGGGCATCTTTTTCAGGATCTATTCTCCAATTACCATTCTCATCTTGACTCCATAAATTTTCTTTTGCTGATGCGGCTTCCTTATCATCTGAAGCAAATTGTCTCATTCCAGCACTTCTTCTTATATTTCCAGCAACTATGGTTACTGCAGCTTCATCAATTAATAAACAACACTCTACTGTACTTAATTTCCTGCCAATTGCCTTTCCAAGAAGTGATGCGACTCTAGAGTAAAGATCTTTCAATTTGATAGGATTTGCCATACCACCAAAACCTTTTAATGATTCTCCCGCAGGCCTAATATCTTCTAAATCAATATATACATCAATTTCTCTTTCAAGACTCTCGTTACTTGATGCCTCAAGAAGATATTTATAGCTATCTACCCATCCTCTTCTGCTATCTCCAACTTTGATATGAAGATCTTTTCCTTTGATTTCTAATGATGACTTTTCTTTTCTTTGATCTTTAGGAGTTATTCCAACTTCACTGACTGATTTGATATTTATTTTGTTAATTACCGTAGGTAGATTATTTATAAAATGAGGCTCAATTATTGCACCTGTTCCACATCCCATCATTGCTAAGTCCATCATTAATGCGAAGGCTTCCCAATCAATTAAGTTTGTTGAGGTACAGTTG
Organism: Prochlorococcus sp. AG-402-K16; assembly: GCA_003216795.1. Lineage (GTDB taxonomy): Bacteria > Cyanobacteriota > Cyanobacteriia > PCC-6307 > Cyanobiaceae > Prochlorococcus_A. The sequence goes on along the minus strand of QCIH01000015.1, from coordinate 15,367 downwards.
TATGCTCCTGAGAAATTTTGGTTCTTATTAATCCAAGGGGTTCCTCCTATCCATAACCATCTTCCTGAGGGTTGGGCTTTTTGGTTACTTTGCATCTCTCTCATTAGAATTAATTCTTCTTCAGAAAGTTTTCCTAATTCTTTTAATCCCGATAAATTCCTTTCGCCAACTTCGCTCCAGTTCTCCCTTTTGCCAGATGAAGTTTTTCTACTATAAGATCTGAAAAAAACTGGATAAGCAGCTGGCGCAGTCTTTGGAAAATCATCCTTTTTAAGATTATTGGAATTGCTCTCTGAAGAAGCTTTATTTGGTGCAACAGTCACGATAAAAAAAATGTATGTAAATAACCCGTACTGGAAGAATAACTCTACCTGTGGCGTCTGCAACCATTCTTACCACTATTTAACGGTTTGTGTAGAATTATGTTTAATATGAAATCTTTGTTTCAAGAAAGAATATGGAAAGAGTCCCCGAACCTGAATTGATGGAAGAAAAAGAGCAGGTCATTTCTTATGACGAAGCTGATTTTTCAGAAGGGGAAGTTAATCTAATTAATCAAATAAATCAATATCTTTTGAAAAAAAATATTTCTTTAGGTGAAAAAGATTTAATAGTTGATTTAGGATGCGGCCCAGGAAATATTTCTGAGAAGTTAGCAATAAAATGGCCTAACACTGAAGTAGTTGGAATAGATGGTTCTAAAGAGATGATTTTAAGAGCAGAATATAATAAAAGTATTTCTACTAATCAAAAAAAATTAAAAAATCTAAGCTACATTTGTTCTGACATCAAAGACATTAAATTAAATAATTTCTTACTTAAAAAAAGAATTAGTTTGCTTGTAAGTAATAGTTTGATTCATCACATTACCAATCTTGAAGATTTCTTCAACTCCATAAGAAGTTTGTCGAGTAATATCACTGTAAATTTTCATAAGGACTTAAAAAGGCCATTAGATGAAAAGTCTGCTTTAGAGCTCAAAGCACAATGTGCAACTAAATATAATGAGATTTTAACTAATGATTATTATGCATCTTTAAGAGCTTCTTATACTGTTAAAGAGTTAAAAAATTTCACTTTAGAGAATGATCTGTCCTCTTTAGATGTGTTTGAAGAAGGTGATAATTATTTGATAGTCTATGGTAATGTCTAAGAACTGAGTAAAAGGCCCTTATATTATATAAATGAGCTTAGGTACTAAAATTCTAAATAATAAAGAAATACTGGATGCAGTAAATAAAAGAAGAAATTTTGCAATCATTTCACATCCAGATGCTGGGAAAACGACTCTTACTGAGAAGCTTCTTTTGTATGGAGGTGCCATTCAACAAGCAGGAGCAGTAAAAGCTAGGGGTAATCAGAGAAAAGCTACTTCAGACTGGATGGAACTTGAGAAACAAAGAGGTATTTCTATTACATCAACTGTATTGCAATTTGAATATGAAAGATCAGTAATCAATCTATTAGATACGCCAGGACACCAAGATTTCTCCGAAGATACTTATAGAACATTAGCTGCTGCTGATAATGCAGTTATGTTGGAAGATGCGGCTAAAGGACTAGAACCTCAAACTAGAAAATTGTTTGAAGTTTGCAAGATGCGAAAAATACCAATATTTACTTTCATAAACAAAATGGATAGACCAGGAAGAGAGCCATTTTCTTTACTTGATGAAATTGAATCAGAACTTGGATTAAATACCTTACCTATTAACTGGCCAATTGGGAGTGGCGAGGAATTTAGAGGAGTTATTGATAGATTTTCAAGAGAGGTGATTTTATTTGATAAAGCCGTGAGAGGTAAACAATCGAATGAGAAAAGATTAAGTCTTGAAGATAAAGAGCTATCAAAATATGTAGAGAGAGATTTACTTGAAAAAGCACTTGAAGAATTGGAGGTTCTTGATGAGGCAGGATCGAAATTTGAAAAAGAAAAAGTTTTTAATGGCTCTTTAACCCCAGTTTTCTTTGGATCTGCCATGACTAATTTTGGTGTAAGACCATTTTTAGATAGTTTTTTAAAAATGGCACAAAAACCAACTTCAAGAAATAGTAATAAAGGGGATATTCAACCTGCAAGCGATGAATTTAGTGGGTTTGTTTTTAAGCTTCAGGCAAATATGGATCCAAAGCACAGAGATAGGGTTGCTTTTATAAGAGTTTGTAGTGGCAAATTTGAAAAGGATATGTCAGTTAAACATTCCAGAACTGGGAAAACAATCAGATTATCAAGACCACAAAAAATATTTGGGCAAGATAGAGAAGTAGTTGATGATGCCTATCCTGGAGATGTTATTGGTTTAAATAATCCAGGTATGTTTTCTATTGGAGATACTCTTTATACTGGTGCTCATTTGGAATATGAGGGCATACCATCCTTTAGTCCTGAAATATTCAGCTGGCTAAGAAATCCAAATCCCTCAGCATTTAAAAACTTTAGAAAGGGTGTTAATGAACTTCGAGAAGAAGGTGCTGTTCAGATTCTTTATGACTTTGATGAGAGCAAAAGAGACCCTATACTTGCAGCTGTTGGTCAATTGCAGTTGGAGGTAGTAACTCACAGATTAAAAAGCGAATATGGTGTAGATGCAAACCTTGAAGCAATGCCATATCAATTGGCTAGATGGATTTCTGATGGATGGCCAGCTATTGAAAAACTAGGCAGAATATTCAATTGTAAAATAGTTAAAGATTGTTGGAATAGGCCAGTTATTCTTTTCAAAAATGAGTGGAATCTAAATCAATTTGTTGAAGACAATAATCAATTAAATTTAAACAAAGTTGCTCCTGTTGTTAGTGGAGTCGAACCAATTGTTTTATAAAGTCTTAATGGATTATAAAATTAGTTAATCTGTTATTATTGGTAAAAAATTTTGGATTCAAACAGTAGTAAAAACAATAACGAAAAATCACCTTATGAAATTTTAGGTGTAGAAGAAGGGGCTGCTTTTGAAGATATTCAGAAGGCTAGAGATATTAAAGTTAAAGAAGCTGGTGAAGATTTAATTTTAAAAGCAAAAATAGAGTCTTCCTTTGATCAATTACTCATGGGGAGTTTGAAAGCTAGGCAATCAGGAAATGTAAGCTATGAAGCTGTGAGTGCCTCAAAAAAAGAAAAACAAATTAATCAATTTACCAATAATAATTTCCCACTGCTTTCCAAGATAAAAAATTTAAATAATAACTCTAAGAACTCAAGTCAGTATAGTCTCCCAAAAATAACCACCCCCACATTTGATAATCTTTCAATAAAAATATCTGTTGGGCTATTATTTTTAATCTTGTTATTTATCAGTCCAGACTCTAATAATAGACTTTTACTCTCTATCTCAACATTAATACTTACTTATACTCAAATTAAATCGGGGAAAAGATTTATAGGTTCTCTGGGTTGGAGTGTTACCTTTCTCTCGATAGGACTAATATTTGGTGGATTGCTTGAAAATAATTATTTCATTCAGGAAGTATCAAACAACTCTTTATCTATACAAAAAATTCAAAGTATTCCAGCCATGGTTATTTTATGGCTAGGCGTAATTTTTTTATGATTGATTTTCTATCATCGATTTAATTTCTTCATAATTTATAAGATATTTATTCTTACAAAATTCACAAACCAACTCTGCTTTGCCATCTTTCTTGAGAATGTCCTCCAACTCGTTCTTATCAAGCATTTTCATCGCATTTAAACTTCTTTGTTTGGAACACTTGCATTTGAAACTAACTTCTTGGGAACGAGCTTTTTCAGAGATTGATTTATCGTCAATATCCGGAAATATATTTCTAATTAACGAAAGAAGATTATCTTTTGACTTAAATAGATCTTCGCTGAAAGAATTAATTTCTTTACATCTTTCTTCAAGTAGTGAGACAAGTAGAGGATCGGTATCTTTTTTAGGTAGAACTTGAGCTAATAAGCCACCACTACAAATAACACTTTTATTTTGAATTTTTTCTCCAATAAATACAGCAGATGGAGTTTGCTCTGAATGATATAAATATGAAGCTAAGTCTTCAGCAATGTTTCCATTTACTAATTCAACAGTGCTTGTAAATGGTTCTCCAAATCCACTATCTCTAATTACATTTAAATATCCTGTACCGATTGCTTTTTTAAAATCAAAAGAATATTTATTATTGCCTATTTTGACTAGGTCTAATTCTAAATTAGGATCCCCTACATAACCCCTAACTTTCCCGTCTCTACCTGCATCAACTAGTAATCCCTTTAAAGGTCCGTCAGATCTAACTCTTAAAGTGACTCTCCCATGCATTATTTTCATCGAGCTTGCTAAAAGCAGTGAAGCACTAAATGCTCTGCCCAAGATACAGGTGGTTAAGTAAGAAAGGCCGTGTCTTTTTTTTGCTTCTAAAGAAGATTCTGTTGTTAAGACCGCAACTAATCTTATCCCTCCATTGGCTGCAGTAGCCCGAACTATCCTATCCTGCATGATTCTCTTTCATAAAATTTTTGATTTTCCCTTTTTCCAAGAATAATATCCTAGAAGGAATTCCCTCAAATAAGGCAGGTTCATGAGTAACAATAATAATTGTATTTTTATTTTTTAAATCAAGAATTAAATTCTTCACATCATTTCTCATTGAATAGTCTAATCCAGCAGTTGGTTCATCAAGTAAAAGAATTGACGGGTTTCTAAGTAGTTGAACTGCTACGGCTAACCGCCTTTGTTGTCCGCCACTTAGCTGTTCTGGTGGTTGAGTCATATTAATTTTTTTTAAACCAACTTTATTTAAAACTATTTCTATATTTTTTTCTCTTAAAGATTTATGGCCTATTTTTAATTCTTTACCAATGGTTGTACCTATAAAGTATCTTTCAGGAAATTGGAATACTACTCCACAAAACCATCTTCTTTGTCTAGAAGACAAAATTTTATTCTTCCAAGTAATTTCCCCCTTTTGTGGATTTGTTAATCCGCTTATTATTTCGAGTAGTGTGGTTTTCCCAGAACCACTATTGCCGCAAATTAAAATGATTTCATTTTCATGAACTTTTAAATTTAAATTGTCTATTATTTTTCTTTCACCAGTTTGGGGTTGATAAGATATTTCTTTTAAATCAAGCATTATTAATTAAGTTATAGGTATGAATTTGAATCTAGTAATAACTTACTTATAATAGCTTTAGATTTAAAAAGATATTAGTCAATATGAATATTATTTTTAGGGAAGTTGATCCTTTTAATTGTTGGATATGGATCAGGTTTTCAGAATCACCAACTCAAGATGAAAAAAATTATTTAGATGGTGTTTTTGATAGTTGGTACGTTTTAGGAAGGTTAGGTGGATTTAATTCTGAAAATTTGCAAACTCATGAAGAGGGTTCCGATCTAAGTTGGATGTCCTATGATAATGAGCAGAAAAATGCATCTCTTCCAGCCTTAATGCATAATTTAGGAATTATGGAATATCAAAATCTTTGGGGAAGATGTTGGGTTGATTTTGGAACTTCAGACTCCATTTCAATAGATATATTAATTAATTCTTTGAATGAGATATCAAATAATTATGTAAAAATTGAAGAGTTAATTATTGGGGGTGAAAATAATGATTGGTCAGTTGAAGAACATGAAGATTTAGTTTTCAAAGATTAAGTGTTTTAGATGGAAGACTTAACAAGATTAATTATTTCCCATGAAAGAATTGAAAATATTAAGAACAATAATTTAGAACTTTCTAAAGAAGAGGCTCATTATTTAAATAAAGTAATGAGGATAAAAAATGGTAAAAAAATATTTATAGCTAACGGAGAGGGTTCATTATGGAAAGCTATAAAAGTTAAAAATGATTGCTTAGAAATAATTAAATCAAAAAAATCTTACTTATTTCAAGAACAAGAAATTCACTTATTAGGAATAGCTGTTGTTATACCAAAAAGTGGTTTTGAGGATATTTTAAAAATGTGTACTGAAATAGGAATTGATTACATACAGCCATTATTTTCAGAAAGACAGGTAAACAAAAATTTAAATTTTTCTAGAAAACTTTTGAGATGGAATTTAATTATCAATGAAGCTGTTGAGCAAAGTGAGAGATTATGGAAACCATCTATTTTAGATGGAATGGATATTATTGAATGGCTAAAAAGTAGAGATAATCAAGAAAGAGTTTCAATTTCTATAACTAGAGAAGAAAAACTATATGACTTAAATCAATGGTTAAGAAAACAACAAGAATTTGGGAATAAAAAAGGAGGTATTTTTTGGAATGTAATTGGTCCTGAAGGAGGTTGGTCCGCTAAAGAAATTGATTTTTTTAAAAAAAATAATATTACCTTTGTTAAGCTCTCCGACACTATCTTGAGAACTTCAACGGCTAGTATTAACGCATCATCAATTCTAAATCAGTGGAGAATTGATTTGAAATTAAAGAATTAGATAAATATGGATTTAATTAGAAATCAATTTTTTATAGGTTTTTGCATTAATTTTATTTTGATTTATATATTTTGCAGGATTCCTTTGATGACGAAAAGTGGTTGGGTAAGTGCAGGTATCTTAGGCACAATTTTGTGGGGATGTTTGTCTTGGCAGGGATGGATGTCAGTTGTAATTTATTTATTATTTGGATCCCTTGTTACCAAAATAGGTTTTAAATTTAAAAAAGCACAAGGAATTGCTGAAAAAAGAGGCGGGAGAAGAGGTCCTGAGAATGTATGGGGTTCAGCAGCTACAGGATTATTTCTTGCCATTATGACCAAACTTAATGCTGCCAATGTAGTGATGTTTAAAGTAGGTTTTGCTGCAAGTTTTGCTGCAAAGTTGGCGGATACTTTTGGTAGCGAAATTGGAAAAAGATTTGGGAAAGACACATACTTAATTACTTCACTTAAAAAGGTGGATAGGGGAACTGAAGGAGGAATAAGTATAGAAGGAACATTAGCTAGTGTTTTGGGATCAATATTTATGGCTTTTATAATGCTTCGTCTATCAATTATTTCTACAAAATATCATTTTATAGTTGTTGTAGTTTCTGGATTCTTGGCAACGCTTTCTGAAAGTATTATTGGTGCTAAATTTCAAAACAAATATAAATTAAGTAATGAATTGGTAAATGCTATTCAGACAAGTATTGCTTCTGTTTTTGCTATCTTTGCTCTTATTTTATATTCATATTTTTTAAATTAATAATATTTGGAAAGACCTAGGATTCCTTCCATTTTGTAAGAATCTCCCAGCTTTTAAGTCTTTGGAAAAGCCAGAAATGACCTTCGGAATTTAGATGAATTCCATCATGCGTAATCCAATTTTTACTCCTTTTATCAGAGTACATTTCTCTAAAAGTAGGAAGAAATGGGACATTCTGATTGAGGCATACTTCCTCCATTCTCCTTTCATAAGAATTACAAAAATCATTTGAGTACCATAGACATCCTGCGAACGGCATTTTGCTTTCGTCAACTGGTGTAAGACCAATAACAAATACATTTGTTTGAGAGTTCATTTCATTAATTAGCCTCTCTAATCCATATTCAAATCCATCTATATCTAATTGATGTCTTCCATTTTTCTGACCAATTGCTGCTGTGTCGTTAAGACCTACATTTAGTAGTATTGCTTTAGGTTTATTTCTTCTCGTTTCTCCTCTAGATGACCATTCTTTTTCCCATCTAGATGAAACTTTTTCTATACCATCTCCCCTAACCCCAAGTTGATAAATAACTGGCCCATTGTGGTTATTGCACCAATCTTTTCTAAGCCTCTCACACCATCCACCGCCCTCATTATCTCCCCATCCATAAACTGAGCTATCTCCAATTACAACTAGCTGTTTTGGTAAACTAATCACTATAACCGGAAAAAAATAATTACTTGATTTAACAAATTATTCTTACAAATCAAGTTAAACCATTTTTGATTTTACCATTTATTAATTCGCCAAATATTGCGATGGAGCTATAAGCTATTAAAACTAATGTAACTTCTTGCCATGCGAAGGAACTTAGTGATTCTTGCAATTGCCAACCTAGACCAACACTTCCAATAACCCCAACAATTGCAGTTTCTCTAATAATAATGTCAGATCTATAAGCGCAATATGCTAAGTAACTTTTTGCTTGTTGAGAAAATAAACCTAATAGCCAACTAGTCTTTTTTGAGATTCCTAGAGATTTCATTGCAATATAATTTCTCTTGTCTTGGCTATCTAGATTTGTAAAAAGTAATTTGCTAGTAATACCAGCGTTGTGGAGACCTAATGTTAAAGCTGCTAAAGATACAGAAGGATTATTAAAAGTTAATAGAGTTAGAAGTATTACAGGGGTAGGTATTAAACGTAATAAAAATGCAAAAATTTTTATAAAAATTTTAGAAGTATTGTTGTTAAAAATTCCTATTACTAATGGAGGTAAACTAATTGCGATTCCTGTTGATAAAAGACTTAAAATTATTGTTTCTAATATAAGTTTTAAGAAATCAAATAATCCTAAATCTGAGCTTGATTTAAATAGAGAACTAACGGAATTAAAATTTTCAAAATTATTGTTAAAAATAAAATAAAGAAAATATGAAAAAGAAAATAAAGTTGTTATGAAAAAAACTGAAATAAAAAAAATAGATAGGATTTTATTTGTAGTGTTAAATTTTATTTTTTTGAATATTAATCCAGAAAGGATTATCAAAATTGCTAAGGACCATAAATAAGTCCATAACTCTCTAAAATTCAAAGTTTGGAAAGATAAAAAAATACTTGTACCTATTCCTCCAATCCCAAAAATTCCTAGAATCACCGTGCTTCTTATTGAACACTCTAATCGATATAAACCAAAGTTTTTAAATGTATTTATTATTGGATTCCATATTAAAGTTATTAAAGAAGAAAATTTAGGTGCATTTATTTGATTTATAGATTCAAAACTTTTGTAGTCAATAGTTTCTAATTGTTCAGCAAAAACTTTTGAATTTACAGCAATATAAGGTATACATATAGCTATTATTCCTATCGAAAAATTTATTCCATATATTTGCATTAATAGTATTCCCCAAACCACTTCGTGTATAGATCTAATTATTGTTAGAAAAAACCTTAATATGCGGTAGAAAAAATTTGGAATATTAAAGATTTTATAAAAAATATTTGAGGAAATTATTCCAAAAATTGCTCCAAAAATAATACTTACTAACCAACTAAAAAAACCAATTAAAATAGTTTCATTTAATCGCTTAATTACGGTAATAATAATTTCATTATCGATCTTGGGATTAAATGCAGAAATTAAGAATTCTTGGAATAATTTAAATCCTCCAAAATGAATATTGTTTATTAATTGATACCCTAGGGGTATGCATACCAAAATTGGAAGAAAAGATAATGAGGTATAGTTTAATTTTAATTTGTTCAACTAATTAATATATTTTCTCTAAATGAATCTTCTTTAAGTTATTTCTTTTGATATTGAAAAAAATTTTACCATCCCTTATTCCAATAACTTTATCGAAATCGTTCAGCAAATCTAATCTATGTAATGCAACTAATGCCGTCTTTGGGGATTTTTTTGTTTTATTTTTATCTACATTTTCTAGCAGAAGGTTTTTAATTGTTGTTATCAATTTGGGATCTAGATTATTAAAAGGCTCATCTGCAAGTAATATATTTGATTCTTGAATTAATGATCTAGCTATAGCCACCCTTTGTTTTTGCCCCCCAGATAGTTTTATGATTTTTTTGTCGTAAATAGAGTTATGAAGTCTACATAATTTCATATATTTATGCGCCTTCTTAAAAGAACTTATATTTAGTAAATTTTTAAAAGCGAAATAAAAATTGTTTTCCGCCAGTAGTCCACAATTAACATTTTGTTCTGCAGAGAGATCTTCTATTAATCTTAAATCTTGCCATATAGTTGTTATTTTACTTTTCTGCTTTCTATCTAATTCCTCGAAACTTTCATTGAATAATTTAACCTTACCTTGAGTTGGCTTTATAGTGCCATTAAGTACTGATATAAGTGTAGTTTTTCCTGAACCGCTTTTACCTAAAAGTGCAATTTTTTCCCCAGAATTTATTTTTAAATTTATTTTATTTAGGATCAGATCATTTTTGTATTTATAAGATATATTTTCTAATTCTAAGACAGTATTATTCATCTAATTTTATTTAATTTCCTCCCGATTTTCTCTATATTTTTATATTGTTTTGATTCTGCCTTTATAAATCTTTTTGCATTGAACATATCTAATATCTGTTTATGTGATTTTTGCTTTATATCTAAATTTAGAATTACTGATTTAAGTTCTTTTGTAAACCCTTCCCCGAATCTATTTTCAAGATCACCTTGAGCTACCCAATGATAGTCAACATATTCTGGTGTGATCCAGAATAATTCTAAATTACTTGTTCTTTTGGGATTATTTTTAAGATTGTTTTCCCAAACCTGTTTATTTAAAGCTCCAGCATCAAATGCCCCGCTATTAACTAAAGCTATAGTGGCATCATGACTCCCACTAAAACCTGCTTTTTCCCCCTTAAAATGTTTAATTTCTACCCCTGCTTGATTTAAAAAATATTCTGGCATTAATCTTCCAGAAGTTGAGTTTTCAGAACCAAAAGTAAATCTTAAATTCTTTAGTCTTTTTAGTCCTTTAATGTTTGAAATTGAGTTAAGTTCTAAATTTTTGTTTACTATAAAAACACTTTTAAATTCCTTATCGATATCTCTTTGAGCTATGACAATTGAATTAGGTGTTTGTAATCTTGCTTGAACTCCTGATAAACCGCCAAACCAAACTAAATCTAAATCTTTAGTTCTAAATCCAGTTACTGCTGCTAAATAATTAATAACAGGAATGTATTTAACTTCTACATCAAGTTGTTTGGATAATTCTTTTGAAAATAAATTAAATCTTTTGTCCAAAACATCTTGGTTTTGATCAGGTATTGCTCCAACTTTTAAAACTTTGGGATTTGAAAATACAGGTGATGAAAAAACAGAAAATAATAGAGATGAACTTAGTAGGAAATTCTTTAAATTAAACATAACTTAGTTTAATTAATAGTATTCAGAGATTGCTTTTTCAAACCTATGTAGTCCATCTTTTATTTTAATTTCTGAAGCTGCACAAGATATTCTTATACATTGATCAGCTCCAAAAGCTTTTCCAGGTACAACAACTAATCCGTAATCTTGAAGAGCTTTATTGCAGAAATCAACAGAAGTAATTGAGGAGTTGGGTAATTTTGGAAATGCGTAAAATGCTCCGTTAGGTTCTTCAATATAAATCCCATTTATATTTTTAAGGCCCTCATAGAGAAGTCTTCTTCTTTGATCATAATGGATATTTATCATTGAGAAAAACTCATTATTAATTTTTAAAGCCTCTAAAGCACCTTTTTGAACAAAAGAGCAAACATTACTTGTACTTTGACTTTGTAATGCTGAGGATGCTTTGATTACATCTTTGGGACCTACTAAATAACCTATCCTCCAGCCAGTCATAGCCCATCCTTTCGCAAACCCATTTATTATAAAAATTCTATCTTTTAAGTCATTTGCTAATGAAGATAAACTGTAGTGTTTAAATTCTTTTTTAAGGATTAGTTCGTAAATCTCATCAGAAAGAATATTGATATTTGGATTTTCTCTAGCTAAATCGGCAATTTGTAATAATTCTTCCTTTGACATAACTCTTCCAGTAGGGTTATTAGGAGAATTGATAATTATAAATTTAGTTTTTGAAGAGATTTTAGACTTCAAATCTTCTATATTTATTTTGAATCCATCTTCTGCAGAAGAATTTGTAAAAATTGGCTTCCCACCCGCCAATCTAACCATCTGGGGATAACTTAACCAATATGGAGAAGGAATAATAACTTCGTCTCCAGTATTTAACAATACTTGGAAAAGATTATATATTGCTTGCTTAGCACCATTTGTGACCATTACATTTTCAAATTCATAATTTAAATCGTTTTGAATTTGAAGTTTATTTGCAATTGCTTTTCGGAGATCTAAATTTCCCGCTGCAGGCCCGTACTTTGTGAATCCATCAAATATAGCTTTACTTGTAGCCTCTATAACTTCTTTTGGGGCATCAAAATCAGGTTCACCTGCACTTAAATTGCAAATATCTACTCCTTCTGCAGATAATTGATTTGCTTTAGCACTTATCTGCAATGTAAGAGAAGGCTCAATTGAAAGTGCCCGATCAGATAAATTAACTTGACTCATTGACTTATGACTTTTCAAATATGACTTTTAATAATGACAAATGCATAAATTAAGAATAAATAAAACTATCACACTATGGTTTAATTTAGTTCATTTTCTTAATCTATTTTATTTTCATGTTTTGAGTTCTTAAGATAAAAATATTTAAAGTTTTATTTTCGGTGAAAAGGTTAGTAATTGGAAGAGGAAGTGTATTTGCAGATTTGTTAGTAATTGGTGAGGCACCTGGAGCCCAGGAAGATTTAGAAGGAAAACCTTATGTAGGTAAATCTGGCAAGTTATTAAACGAATTATTAATACAAGCTGGAATTGATTATAAGAAGGATGTTTATTTTTGTAATGTAATTAAATGTCGTCCACCAAATAATAGAAAACCCACTGCTAGAGAAATTAATATTCATAAACCTTGGTTATTACAGCAAATAAAGTTAGTCGATCCAAAATTTATATTACTTACTGGTTCTACTGCTATGAGAGCTATTTTAGAAGTTAAAGATCCTATAAGTAATTTAAGAGGTCAATGGATTAAAAAAGATGGGAGAGAAATTATGGTAATTTTTCATCCATCTTATTTGCTGAGATTTCCTTCAAAAGAAATCAATAAACCTTACCATCTAACTTTGAAAGACCTAGAGAATGTAAGTGGTAAACTATATGCCGTATAATTTAGTGAAATCCTTTTTGAATATCAAGAATTTTAATGTCATTAACTCAATCTAAAGAGGTTAATAGTCTCTCCAAAAGATATTCAACTCATATTGAGAGAAGGATAACTAGAACAGTAATGGTTGGTGATATAGCTATTGGAAGTGATTATCCAGTAAGAGTTCAATCGATGATAAATGAAGATACTATGGATGTCGAAAATGCTTACTTAGCTATCAAAAGACTTCATGATGTGGGTTGTGAAATAGTAAGGTTAACTGTCCCTTCCTTAGCACATGCCAAAGCAGTAGGAGATATAAAGGTAAAATTACTAGAAAATAATATCAATACCCCCTTGGTGGCTGATGTTCACCATAATGGGATGAAAATTGCAATGGAAGTTGCAAAACATGTTGATAAAGTAAGAATTAATCCTGGATTGTTTGTTTTTGAAAAATCAGACCCTACAAGAACTGAATATACAGATGAGGAATTTGAAACTATTAAGCAAACAATACTTAAAAGATTTACCCCTTTAGTTGAAGTTTTAAAGGCTGAAAACAAAGCTCTAAGGATTGGAGTTAATCATGGGTCTCTATCTGAGAGGATGCTTTTTACTTATGGAGATACGCCATTAGGAATGACAGAATCTGCGATGGAGTTCGTCAAAATTTGTGATGAGCTTGATTTTCATAACATAATTATTTCTATGAAAGCTTCTAGGGCTCCGGTCATGATGGCAGCTTACAGAATGATTGCAGATAGGCTTGACTCAGAAGGATATAACTATCCCTTACATTTAGGAGTGACCGAAGCTGGTGATGGTGATTATGGAAGGATTAAAAGTACTGCTGGAATTGGAACGCTTTTAGCAGAGGGATTAGGAGATACCATCAGGGTTTCCTTAACAGAAGCTCCAGAAAAGGAAATACCAGTTTGCTATTCAATTTTGCAATCTTTAGGATTAAGAAAAACAATGGTTGAATACATCAGTTGCCCCAGTTGTGGTAGAACACTTTTCAATCTAGAAGAAGTTGTAGATAAAGTTAGGAACGCTACCTCACATTTGACGGGTCTAGATATAGCAATAATGGGATGTATTGTTAATGGGCCCGGAGAAATGGCAGATGCTGATTATGGTTATGTTGGAAAAGGTAAAGGAACTATTGCCTTATATAGAAGAAAAGAAGAGATAAAAAGAGTACCTGAAGATGAGGGTGTTAATGCTTTAATCCAACTTATTAAGGATGATGGGAAGTGGATTGATCCTTAAGGATTTGTCAAATTTTTGAATTATAAATAAATTCTTTTTATAATAAAAAATATCGAATTATTTGAAGACAAGAAAATTGTTAAAAAAAAAATATATATTTCTGTTTGCGACTTCCTTTTCTGGGTTATTTTTAAATAATTTTGCAGAGGCAACAGTTTTAAATAATAGTTACAAAGAAGTAATTGACCATGTTTGGCAAATTGTATATAGAGATTTTCTTGATTCAAACGGCAAATTTCAAAAGTCCAATTGGATTAATCTAAGAAAAGAAGTTTTATCAAAAACATATTCAGACAGCAATGAAGCCTATGATGCGATTAGAGATATGCTTTCTAATTTAGATGATTCTTATACAAGATTTTTAGAACCTAAGGAATTTAATCAAATGAGAATTGATACCTCTGGCGAATTAACTGGAGTTGGTATCCAAATAGTTAAAGATAAAGAATCTGATGATTTAATAATTATTTCTCCCATAGAGGGCACCCCTGCATTTGATGCTGGAATTAAAGCTAGAGATAAAATATTATCCATAGATAATATTTCTACTGAAGGTATGAATATTGAGGATGCCGTGAAATTAATAAGAGGACAAAGAGGTACTAAAGTAAAGCTTGAAATTCTTAGAGGTTCTCAATCCTTTTTTAAGACTTTATCAAGAGAAAAAATTGAAATAAAATCTGTATCAAGTAAAGTCAATCAAACCAAACATGGCTTATCAATTGGCTATGTAAGAATTAAACAATTTAATGCAAATGCATCCAAAGAAACTAGAGATGCTATTAAGGATTTAGAAACAAAAAAAGTCGCAGGATATGTTCTTGACTTGAGAAGTAATCCTGGAGGTTTATTAGAATCAAGCATTGATATCTCAAGGCACTTCATTAACAAAGGAGTAATAGTAAGTACAGTAAGTAAAGATGGTTTAAAAGAAACAAAAAAAGGAAACGGTCAAGCTCTAACAAAAAAGCCCTTAGTTGTCTTAGTTAATGAGGGTTCTGCTAGTGCTAGTGAAATAGTTTCTGGTGCAATAAAAGATAACAAAAGAGGAAAATTAGTTGGGAAGAAAACATTTGGTAAAGGTCTAGTTCAATCCATGAGAACTTTAGTTGATGGTTCAGGTCTAACTGTTACAGTCGCTAAGTATTTAACTCCGAACGGCACTGATATAAACAAATCTGGAATTATTCCAGACATAGAAGTAAGAATGAATATAAACCCTATACTTCAAAGAGAGATAGGAACTAGAAAAGATAAACAAT
>QCIH01000014.1 GCA_003216795.1 Prochlorococcus sp. AG-402-K16 | reverse complement strand
ATTAGAGGGTGTACCAGTTACTAATTCATCTATCTGTGATATAGACGGCAACAAAGGTAAATTATTGTACAGAGGCTACTCCATTGAGGAACTATCCAAAAAAAGCAGTTTTTTAGAAACTGCATACCTATTGATTTGGGGCGAATTGCCTACAGCTATTCAACTTAGAGATTTTGAACAAGAAGTTCAGATGCATCGAAGGTTAAGTTTTAGAGTCAGAGATATGATGAAATGTTTCCCTGCGACAGGTCATCCTATGGATGCTCTTCAATCTAGCGCGGCTTCTTTGGGGCTCTTCTATTCGCGCAGGGCAATAGATGATCCAAATTACATCTACAACGCAGTCATAAGGCTAATAGCAAAAATACCCACAATGATTGCTGCGTTTCAACTTATTAGAAAAGGACAAGACCCAATTCAACCTAGAGATGATTTAACTTACTCCTCAAATTTTCTTTACATGCTGACTGAAAAAGAACAAGATCCCATAGCTGCAAAAGTTTTTGATAGGTGTTTAATTCTACATGCCGAACATAGTTTAAACGCCAGTACATTTAGCGCTAGAGTTACTGCAAGCACTCTTACAGACCCATATGCTGTCATCGCCTCTGCAGTAGGAACCCTTGCTGGCCCATTGCATGGAGGAGCAAATGAGGATGTGATTGCAATGTTAGAAGAGATTAAAACCCCAGAAAATGCTGGTTCTTTTTTAGATAACGCAATAAAAAATAAAAGTAAGATAATGGGCTTCGGCCACAGAGAATATAAAGTCAAAGATCCAAGAGCAATAATTCTTCAAAAACTGGCAGAAGAGCTTTTCATTAGATTTGGAGCAGATGAAATGTATGAAGTCGCTAAATCACTTGAGAAAGAGGCAATACCAAGACTCGGTCCTAAGGGTATATTCCCTAACGTGGACTTTTATTCTGGTCTTGTTTATAGAAAACTTGGTATTCCTCGTGATTTATTTACTCCAATTTTTGCCATATCTAGAGTGGCTGGTTGGTTAGCTCATTGGAGAGAGCAACTTGGAGCAAATAGAATTTTCAGACCATCGCAAATCTACACAGGTTCAGCACCAAGAGATTGGATCAGCTTAGAAAACAGAGAATAATATTTGCAGCTTTTCATAAAAAACACACATATTGTTTGTTAAGAGTTAATCTATTAAGTAAATAACATAAAAATTTTGGAATACGGATTAGATCTCGAATATAGTTTTAATGAATTTTTAAAAGGTTTTGGCCTGTCCAGCGAAATCGCTCATATAATCTGGCTCCCTCTCCCTATGCTTTTGGTTTTGGTGGCGGCAGTAGTTGGAGTGTTAGTAACAGTTTGGCTTGAAAGAAAAATATCTGCTGCTGCTCAACAAAGAATAGGTCCCGAATATGCAGGAGCGCTTGGCGTCCTTCAACCAATTGCAGATGGTCTTAAGTTACTTGTAAAAGAGGATATTATTCCTGCTAAAGCAGATGGAATTCTGTTCACTGCCGGACCTATATTAGTTCTTGTTCCAGTGATTCTTTCCTGGCTAATTGTTCCTTTTGGACAAAACCTTTTAATAAGTAACGTTGGTATTGGAATTTTCCTATGGATTGCTTTAAGCAGTATCCAGCCAATTGGACTTCTCATGAGCGGATATGCATCAAATAATAAGTATTCTTTATTAGGAGGTTTAAGAGCAGCAGCTCAATCAATAAGTTATGAAATTCCTTTAGCTTTATCTGTACTGGCTATCGTACTAATGACAAATTCTCTAAGCACTATTGACATTGTCAACCAACAAACTGGTGCTGGAATCTTAAGTTGGAATATATGGCGACAACCAGTTGGTTTTATAGTCTTTTGGATTTGTGCTCTTGCAGAATGTGAAAGACTTCCATTTGACTTGCCTGAAGCTGAAGAAGAATTAGTTGCAGGATATCAAACTGAATATGCAGGAATGAAATTCGCATTGTTTTACCTTGGTAGTTACATTAATTTAATCCTTTCAGCTTTATTGGTATCAATACTTTATCTAGGAGGATGGGGGTTTCCTATTCCAGTTGAATTAATAGCTAAGTTTCTAAATTTGCCAATTAATGCACCCTTCATACAAGTTTTCACTGCATCAATAGGAATTGTAATGACTGTATTGAAAGCGTATCTTTTAGTTTTCATTGCAATATTATTGCGTTGGACAACTCCTAGAGTAAGAATAGATCAATTATTAGATCTAGGATGGAAGTTTCTTCTTCCAATTTCTCTTGCTAATCTTTTGATAACTGCAGGCTTAAAACTTGCTTTTCCGCAATTCTTTGGTGGTTAAACTTAAGTAAAAATACTTAAATTAAAAATTAATCCACTAAAATAAAATAACTAAGTTAATTCTTCAAAATGAAAAATTTCCTTCAACAAATAAATAGCTATATTAAAGAAGCATTTAATGCTGGCAAATATTTATATAATGGCTTATCAGTTACTTTTGATCATCTTCGAAGAAGACCTGTCACTGTCCAATATCCATATGAAAAATTAATACCTTCTGAAAGATATAGAGGAAGGATACATTATGAATTTGATAAATGTATTGCTTGTGAAGTTTGCGTGAGAGTGTGTCCCATAAATTTACCAGTCGTTGATTGGGTAATGAATAAAGAAACCAAAAAAAAGGAACTAAGAAATTATTCTATAGATTTTGGAGTTTGTATATTTTGTGGAAATTGTGTTGAATATTGTCCAACTAATTGCCTTTCAATGACTGAAGAATACGAACTAGCTACTTTTGACAGACACAATCTAAATTTTGATAATATCGCACTTGGTAGGTTACCTACAAATGTCACAACAGATCCTTCAGTTAAACCTCTAAGAGAACTTGCCTATCTTCCTAAAGGAGTCATGGACCCTCATGAAATCCCAGCTTCAGATACTAGAGTTGGTAAATTACCAGAAGAAGTCTATGATTGGATGAGGCCAGAATCCAATGAAAATAAAGATAAAGTTTCTAATCCAAACAATTAATTTCCATTAATTTATGACCATTGCAATAACAACTCAAATTATTTGTTTTACAATTCTATCTTTAGTTATCCTTATCGGAGCACTTGGTGTTGTATTACTAGAAAGTATCGTTTATTCTGCCTTTCTTCTAGGAGGAGTATTTATGAGTGTGGCTGGATTATATCTTCTTTTAAATGCGAGTTTTGTTGCTGCGGCGCAAGTTTTAGTTTATGTGGGTGCAGTTAATGTATTAATAATCTTTGCAATAATGCTAGTCAATAAAAAAGAAGATTTAAAGCCCATCAATGACATTAAATCAAGAAGAATCATATCAACATCAATATGCTTAACTCTGCTAAGCCTTTTAATAAGAGTTGACATGACTAATGTATGGAGCCTCTCAAGCCCTCAAAACTCTATTGGAGAAGAATCAACTATCAGAATTGGTGAGCATCTATTTAGTGATTATTTACTCCCATTTGAAGTAGCATCAGTTTTACTTTTAATGGCAATGATTGGAGCTATCGTTTTAGCAAGAAGAGATGTAATGAGCAAGGATATATCAACTGGATTACCTGTTGATCAAGAGTTAATTGAAAAATCATCAGAACCATTACTTACAAATAAAAATTAACCTTTCACCTTTCTTATGATGAGTTTAGAATCAATTCCTATTCAAGCATTTTTAATAGTATCTTCAGCACTATTCTGTATTGGGATTTGGGGATTATTAAATAGCAGAAATGCAGTAAGAGTTCTTATGAGCATTGAGTTAATGCTCAATGCAGTAAATATAAACTTAATGGCGTTTTCTTCCTATGTTGATAATAATTTAATTCAAGGACAAGTTTTTACAATTTTTGTGATTACTGTCGCTGCCGCAGAAGCAGCAGTTGGATTAGCTATCCTATTATCTCTTTATAGGAATAGGGTGACTGTAGATATGGAAAGTTTTAATTTATTAAAATGGTAAAACCACTAAATGAAACTTTCATTAGTGCTTATTATATATCGTTCAGATAGTTCTATAGCTCAAGAGGCTTCTAAATTCTGTGAAGAAGTCCTCAAAGCTAAAAATATAAACTCAAAAAGAATTGAAAGTGATTTTAATAAAGATGAAATTGAAAAATATTTTTGTAATCTAGAATTACAACCAAATATTGGCATAGTTCTTGGTGGAGATGGAACCTTCCTAAAATGTGCAAATGCTTTAGCTGATTATGATATTCCTTTATTGAGCATTAATATTGGTGGTAATTTGGGTTTCCTTACGCAAGAAAAAGATTTTTTATTTGACAAATCTTTTATTGAAATCCTTGAAAACGAAGAATATAAAATTGACTTTCGTAATAGATTAAATTGTAATGTTTTTATTAATGGGACAAATTCTGAGAAAAAGATTATAAAAAGCTACGATGCCTTAAATGATTTTTATTTCAAATCTGTTGAAGAAGACATTTCTCCAACCAACCAAATACAAATTGAAATAGATAACGAAAAAGTTAATGAATACAAAGGTGACGGATTAATCATATCTACATCTACTGGTTCAACAGCCTACTCAATGGCTGCAGGGGGGCCAATAGTGCACCCTAGTATTGATGCAATGATCATTAATCCTATATGCCCGATGAGTTTAGCTAGTAGACCAATAGTTATACCTAATACAAGTAAGGTAATAATTAAACCTGTAAAAAAAAGTAAAGGGGAAATTAAATTATGGAGAGACGGTTCAAAATGTATGACCATTAAGGAAAATTATTATTGTGAGATCAAAAAAGGGCAATCACCCTGCAAAATAATAAAGTTTAAAAAAAGCACAAGTTACTACAATACCCTAATAAAAAAACTAGATTGGAAAGGTGATTTATCTCAAAAAAATCTCAAAAATTAAATGGCCTTAGAGATAGAAAGAAGATTTCTTATAAAAAATGATAATTGGAAAGAATTTATAAATAAAAAAATTTATATTGAACAAGGATATCTATCTAATAGTTTAGATGGTTGGATTATTAGGGTAAGGCTTACAAGTGAAAACTCTAAGATTACACTTAAAAAACATATCAAAGGCTTTACCAACTTTGAATTTGAATACTCAATTCCACGAAGAGATGCTGAAACAATAATTTCAAATCTTTCAAATACAATCAAAAAAGATAGATTCTTCTTAGAAATTGAAAAAAAATCTTGGATTATAGATTGCTTTCAAGAAAATAATTATCCACTTGAAATTGCAGAAATTGAACTTTCTAATGAAGGGGAAGATTTATTTATTCCATCTTTCATTTCAAAAGAAATTACTGGGCTGACACATTACTCCAATTTCAGTCTCGCTAACAATCCTTTTTCAGAGTGGAAATAAGACTAATTAACAACTTTCAAAAGTAACTAGTCAAAAGTGCCACTCATCCTTTATATTTTCTTTATATTTAAGCAAAGTATTTTTTATTTTCTTCAAATGTATGGTCTTTACGACAAAGAAGGAATATTGAGATTCGTTGATTCAGACAAAGATGCATGTATTGCATATGCTGAACTCTTCGAACTAGGATCTACAAATTATTGTCTAATAGATTTGGCTAATGATACAAAAAAAAGTAAAAGGTAATACTAATCTTGATCAGAGTCTGGGAGCGTACAACAATTAAATCCATCTCTACAAATCTTGCCGTTGTCCATTGCCCAATTTAAAAGTGCTACTCTGTTTTTAGAACCAGTTTTTGTAAACATATTACTTACATGATTATCAACAGTTCTTTTACTAATAGTTAGTTTTACCGCAATTTCTTGATTTGTAAGCCCATCAGCTACGAGATCAATGATTTCCATCTCTCTTGCTGAGAGACCCATCATATCAATGTTGTTTACTTCTTCTTCAACCATTTGCATTTAAACAGTTCCTTTTTTATATTAATTAAGTTTAGCAATCTCATTACACTTGTTAACTAACTAGGAAACAAAAGCAATTGAAATCAAAACTTCAGCAGACTTTAGAAAAAAGATCTAAGGTGATAACGGCAGAGTTAATGCCGCCAAGAGGTGGAAGCCCCGTAAGATCTCTTAAGATAGCACAACTTTTGAAAGATAAGGTACATGCTGTTAACATTACCGATGGAAGTAGAGCTGTCATGAGAATGTGCAGCTTGGCAATGTCCAAACTATTACTGGAAAATGGGATAGAACCAGTAATGCAAATTTCTTGCAGAGATCGTAATAAAATTGCTTTACAATCAGACATTCTTGGAGCAAATGCTTTAGGAATTAGAAACATCTTATGCATTACCGGTGATTCAGTAAAAGCTGGGGATCAACAAGATGCCAAGGCCGTACATGAGTTTGAGTCTGTTAGATTGCTTCAACAAATTCAGGCTTTTAATAAAGGCATTGATCCTATTCTAGAAGAACTTTCCGATAAAAAAACATTTATTTTTGCAGGTGCTGCCGCAGATCCAAATTGCAAAAATAAAAGAAGTCTAGAAAATAGAATGAGAAAGAAAAAAGAAGCTGGAGCTGGATTTATACAAACTCAAATGGTTATGGAAAAAGAAAATTTGATAGAGTTTTGTGAAAAAATCAGCAAGCCTCTTGAAATTCCTGTAATTGCAGGTGTATTCCTATTAAAGTCTTACAAAAACGCTCTCTTCATAAACAAATATGTTCCAGGTGCAAATATCCCGGAAAACATCTTAAATCGTCTTAAATATGCTAAAGAGCCATTACAAGAAGGCATTCAAATTGCAGCTGAACAAGCTCATGATTTTATGAAAATCGCAAATGGTGTTCATCTAATGGCCGTTAAAGCAGAGCATTTAATTCCTGAGATTATTGAAAAAGCTAATCTTAGTCTGGAATATTAATCAAATCAGTACCTAATAACTCTGCCATAGCCTTCTGCTGAGGCGATGGCTCAGTCAAATCAGATCTTCTTGAATCTGCTATTAACCAATCTAAAGATGCATCTTGCAAATCAAAATGATCTCCATTTTTTCCAACACAATATTTACCAAATACTAACTTATCCATAAGTCTTACACCTTTACCAATTTTAGAATAATCAAAGATAATTGAGTTATCTATAGTTGCTCCCTCGCAAATGCAACAACTTGGTCCAATCATGGAAGGGCCAATAATAGTTGCTCCATCCTCAATCCTAGTCATACCTCCTATATAAACCGGCCCGGTAATATTAACCTTTTCCCAGTTAGCCGCTACATTCAGACCCGTAAAAACTCCTGGTTTTATTTCCTTACCTGGTATTTGCACTTGTCTTACCTTACCTTGTAATACATTTCTAATAGCACTCCAATAATCTGGCACTTTTCCAATATCTACCCATTCAAAATCCATTGGTAATGCAAAAAATGGTAATTGCATTTCAACAAGTTTAGGGAAAAGATCAGCTCCAATATCAAATTTCTCTCCTGAAGGTATGTAATTAAAAATTTCGGGTTCGAAAAGATAAATTCCTGTATTTATAGAGTCACTTAAAGCTTCATCAACTGTTGGCTTTTCCTGAAAAGCTTTTATTCTCCCATTTTCATCAGAAACTACAACACCGTAACTTGATACTTGATCTTTAGTTACCTTCTTTGTTATTAAGCTAGCAATAGCTCCTTTCTGCTTATGTTTTTTAACAGCTTGAGTTAAATCTAAATCTACTAAAGCATCACCACATAAAACAACAAAAGTTTCATCAAAGAAATTTTGAAAATCCTGAATTTTTTTTAATCCTCCTGCGGATCCCAAAGCATCACCTATTAATTCTCCATCTTCTATTCTTCCCTCAAAACTATAAGCAATTTCTACTCCAAATCTTTGCCCATCCCTAAAATAATTTTCAATTTCTTCAGCCAGATGAGAAACATTTACCATTATTTCCTTAAAATTATGTTCTCTTAAAAGTTCCAAGAGAAACTCCATAACAGGTTTTTGCAAAATCGGAATCATCGGTTTCGGAATAACGTGTGTAATAGGCTGAACACGAGTACCTTTACCTGCCGCAAGTATCATTGCCTTCATAAATCCAAAACCATTTTTTAAATTATACGTTATTACTATGAAGCTTCTAAGCAGCCGAGGAAGAGGCATTACTTACTTCAAGATTTTCTATAGGCAATTGAGCTAAGCCACCGTCAGGTATTATTCTTTTGATTTGGATTGGGCCATATAAGGAATTAATTTGTTTAATTTCAATTTTATTTTCAGATGATAAAAATAACAAAGCCCAAAAAACTCCCAAACGGTCTTTATCTAAATCTTTTTTTGCTTCTGTTTGCCATTTCTTGACTAAGTATTCAAAATCTGTCCATTGTAATGCTTTTTCCCATCTTTCAATAAATTTCCCCAATGCTTTAGTGGTTTCTGGAAGTTTCTCGCGATGCGCTAATGACTTTACTTGAGAAATTAAAGCCTTATCAGAATATTTTTTATTTCTTTTTCTCTTCATGAGCAGAAGATCTTGGGTTTCTATAACTTCTGCTATGGACTCTAACTGACTTATAAGTTCTCCCAATGTTGTTGTACGTTTAAGAATTGGTTGTGCAATTGATCTTCTCCTTAGATATTTTTCAGGATATTTTGGAATATCAAATTCTTTATCAATCCACTCTTGATCATCCAAATCAAATTCATCTTCAAAATCGGAAGAATTTTCTTTAAAAACATCAGATTCCAAAACCTGAGCTTTAAGATTAACTAGTACGGAAGCAGCAAAAAATGCTTCGCTTGTCTCAGCTAAATCCTTCTGATATGAGATTTGACTATTTGAAGATTGATTAAAAGTATGTGCGTATTGCTCTAAAAAACTATCAATTACGCTTATTACATCAATATCCCATGGATCAAGCTCACCTTTACCTGCGGCGTCTTGCAGAAACTTAATCAACAATCTAGGGCCTAATTGTTGCCTATCAATAGGATTGAAATAAGATATTTTGAGATAGATAAAATCTACTCACAAGATATCTTTTAATTTATTTAATGCCAAACAATATTGCGTTAATTTAAAAAATTACATTGTTGGAGCTTTTAGGATTTCATTTGTTTTAGTTCCTGAAAAAATATTTGTTTTAACAGCACCTTTGACTGCAGTTAAATCTCTATCGACCAAATTATTGATAGATGCAATATAACTTTCAGTAATTAATCTTGGGTATAAACCTATTCCAATAATCGGTAAAAGTAAACAGGCAATAATATAAACTTCCCTTGGCTCTGCATCAATAAGTTTTCTTTCTTCGATTAATTTAGGATTTTCTTTACCAAAGAAAATTTCTCGCAACATTGAAAGTAGATAAATAGGAGTAAGTATTACACCGATAGCAGCTAAAGAGGCCATCACTACCCTAAAAGGAAGTGTATACACTTCATCAGTAACAAATCCTGTAAATACCATCAATTCAGAAACAAATCCACTCATACCAGGCAAAGCCAAAGAAGCAAGGGAGCAAGCAGTCCATAGGGCAAACATAATTCTCATTTTTTGACCTACACCACTCATTTCATCAAGTTTAAGAGTCTTTGTTCTGTCATAGGTGGCACCAACAAGAAAAAACAAACTTGCACCTATTAATCCATGACTAACCATTTGCAGCATAGCTCCGCTTGTTCCAAGGCTACTAAAACTCCCTATACCAATAAGAACAAAACCCATATGACTTATCGAACTATATGCAATTTTTCTTTTAAGATTTCTTTGAGCAAAAGAAGTTAATGCAGCATAAATTATATTGACTACCCCTAGAACTATTAATAATGGGGCAAATTGAGCATGAGCAATGGGTAATAATTGTGCATTAAATCTTAAAAGAGCATATCCACCCATCTTTAATAAAATTCCTGCCAGAAGCATATGAACAGGAGCTGTAGCCTCTCCATGAGCATCTGGGAGCCAAGTATGAAGAGGTACTATTGGTAGTTTCACACCAAATGCTATTAAAAGCCCTACATAACATAATATTTGGAATTTTTGACTAAAATCTTGAGCCGCCAAGTGAGAAAACTCAAAATTAGGAATTTCTGTACCATAGAAACCCATTGCTAACGCTGCCAGAAGAATGAAGATAGAACTGCCAGCTGTATAAATAATGAATTTTGTTGCTGCATATTGTCGATTTTTGCCACCCCATATAGCCAGTAATAAATAAACGGGAATTAACTCAAGTTCCCAAGTTAGAAAGAATAACAACATATCTTGTACTGCAAACACAGCGATTTGCCCCCCATCCATGACCAATATCAAAAAGAAAAATAACTTTGGTTTGAACTTGACTGGCCATGCAGCAAGAACCGCTAAAGCAGTTATAAAACTAGTCAATAATATTAATGGCATAGACATGCCATCAGCTCCAACAGACCAAGTAAGACCTAAATCAGGGAGCCAACTAATCTTTTCTTTCAGTTGAAGATTTTCATTACTAATATCAAAGCCATTTATATATGAACCAACAGTTATTAAAAAAGTTATTAATGCAATAGACAATGCAAACCACCTTACCTCTTTGCCATCCCCTTTATCTGGGAAAAAAGGTATCACAAATGCACTACCAATTGGGAATAAAATTGAAGCAGATAACCAAGGAAAATTAGATAATCCAGCTCCCAAAGTTCCCAACATTTGTGTCGCAAAATGTGTATAAAAATAAGTACTCAATTTAATAAGAAATTTATCTTAAATAAAGTCTAGAAATTTTCTGTATTTTTTCACCCCAATGGACAGTGAAGACACACAATTGTAATTAAGATACTTGAGGAGATTGAAAACCAAATATAGCAACTAGTAAAATTACACCTCCAAAAACAATAAGCGCATAAAATTGAGCCCTACCAGTCTCAAAATATTTTAAACCTTCTCCACTACCTAAAGTTACAAGTCCAGTAAGATTTACGACGCCATCAACAACCTTAGAATCAACCTCTAAAACTTCTTTAGCAAGTTTTCTACTACCTTTAACAAAAAGTTTTTCATTAATATCATCTAGATACCATTTATTGGATAAAAATCGGTTGATGCTGGGAAACTTTTCGGCAAATAAAACTGATAAATTAATTTTTTTCACAAAATATGCCTGATAAGCAATAATGATTCCGGCTGATGCAATAAGTACTGACGCAAGCGCTAAAGGCAAAAATTCTTTTAATTCGAAAGCTTTTGCGGCAGTTTCTGCTTCTTCAGGATCTAGTAAATTTGCAATTTTGCTATCCCATGGCAGTCCCATAAAACCGATAATTAAAGACGGTACAGCTAGAAATACCAAGGGAAATGTCATTGACCAGGGTGACTCATGAATAGAGCCATGTTCTTCATGCTCTTCTTCATTTTCTTCATCTAGGTTTGTTTTAGAGGCTATAAGGAGCTCTTTTTGCAATTCTTTATTATCCCCTCTGAAATCTCCTTCAAATGTCAAGAAATAAAGCCTAAACATATAAAAAGCAGTCATACCAGCTGTTAGAAGTCCTACGAACCAAAAAGCTGGAAATGATATAAAAGCATTTCCGAGTATCTCGTCTTTACTCCAAAAACCTGCCAATGGGGGAATTCCACTAATTGCTACACAACCAATTAAAAATGTTGTTGATGTATATGGCATTTTTTTTCTTAAACCGCCCATCAATCTCATATCTTGAGCTAATACAGGCTGATGGCCAACTACTTCTTCCATAGCATGTATTACTGAACCAGATCCCAAAAATAGCATTGCTTTAAAGCAAGCATGAGTCACTAAATGAAAAATTCCTGCTACTGGTGCTCCACAACCCATTGCGAGCATCATATACCCAAGCTGAGAAACTGTGCTGTACGCTAAACCTTTTTTTAGATCCATCTGGGTCAAAGCTATCGAGGCTCCTAAAAAACATGTAATGGTGCCAACTAAAGCAATAATGAACTGAATAGAGGGGAATATTGAATACAAAGGTTGAAGTCTTGCTACAAGAAATATTCCCGCTGCAACCATTGTTGCTGCATGGATAAGTGCAGAAATAGGTGTCGGGCCTTCCATCGCATCAGGTAACCACACATGAAGTGGAAACTGGGCAGATTTAGCCATTGGCCCTAAAAACACTAAAAAACAAAGTAATAAAGCAGCCCAAAAAGGTATCGAATTGTCAGATATTGATTGAGCAATTCCAGTAGCTATTTCATTAAAATCAAAACTATTTGTTGCCCAAAATAGGCCAAGAATTCCTAGTAATAACCCAAAATCCCCCACTCTATTAACAACAAATGCTTTTTGTGCAGCGTGTGCAGCGCCATCCCTGTCATACCAAAAACCAACCAATAAGTAAGAACACATCCCAACTAATTCCCAAAAAACATAAATTTCTAATAAATTTGGACTTACTATTAATCCCATCATTGAACTACTAAATAATGCTAAATATGTAAAAAATCTGACATATCCTTTGTCATGTGCCATATAACCATGAGAGTAAATCATTACCAGCAAAGTTATTGTAGTTACTAAAGCAAGCATTACACTCCCTAAAGGATCAAGAACAAATCCCATTGGAATTGTGAAATCCCCAGCATTGGCCCATACAAATAATTTTTCTACTGATTGATAACCATTAACTTGTTCAATTAAAGCTTTATAACTAATTACCGCAGAAATACCAACAAAAGAAATCAGAGCCACAGAAACAATTTCTCTTGAATTGTTAATTTTTTTGTTGATGCTTATTAGTCCTAAGCCAGAAAGCACTGCCCCAATAAGTGGGAAAACTGGAATTAACCAGGCAATTTCTGAAGCTTGTGGCATGTTTTAAAGGGCTTTTGTTTGATTTTAAACTGTCAATTGAAAAATTCAGACAAAAATGATGAATTAAATGTTTTAACAGCAATATTTATATATTGATGAGACCACCAAAGTACGCCAATTGCAATTAATATACCAAATTGAGATAACCTAAAAAATTCTTTAATCTTAAATTCTTGCCTCCCCTCAAGTATTGCCATGAAGGGGATTATGGAAGTATTTTTTTTAAAATTTTCAAATTCTTCTCCAAATCTATTTGCTAATCTTTTGTCGCCATGCCAGATTGCAAAAAGATGATGCAAAACTAAGCCAATAGAAGTTATTAATGTAAATGATGTACCAATCCATAAAGTATGAGCAAAACACCAAATTATCTGACCAAATGCTTGTGGATGTCTTGTTATTCGCATTATCCCAGTTCCATAGATTCGTACTTTAGGTTTTAAAACCGAAGGAATTTCTAGCAAATTGTAAGTAGCGGGATATAAAAATAAAAAACTTATTGCAGTTAAGAACCAAACGACCATAAAAACAAAATTATTGCCCTGTAAATTCCATAATCTGATTCCGTCATATCTATGAGCCAAAAAATAACTAATCAAGATGATTGCAGATGGCAAACTAAAAAAAACAAAACATAACCGCCATAATCTCGGCCCCATAATAGATTCTGCTTTGATTCTTAAAGCAGCTCCCCCACTATGAATTACCGCAAAAATCAAAATCAAAAGTAAGATAATTAGGGAAGTTTTATGAGTCTCCATACATTTAAGTGTTCAAATAATTTTTGTTCTTAACAAGAATGCTTTTAAGCATTAGAATTATAAGAAATTGTAGGCATAATAGATGCCAGAATTACCATTTACACTCGACCAATTAAGAATATTAAAAGCTATAGCAGCTCAAGGAAGTTTTAAAAAAGCTGCAGATCTCTTGTATGTTACCCAGCCTGCCGTGAGTTTACAAATACAAAATTTAGAAAAACAACTTGAAATCACAATTTTCGACAGGGGTGGTAGGAAGGCTCTATTGACTGAAGAAGGAAGACTATTACTTGAATATTGTGAACGAATTTTGAATCAATGTGAAGAAGCTTGCAAAGCTATTGAAGATTTAAATAGCTTAAAAGGAGGAACTCTTATCATTGGAGCTAGCCAAACAACGGGTACCTATTTAATGCCAAGGATGATAGGACTATTCAGACAAAAATATCCTGATGTATCCGTTCAACTTCAAGTTCATAGTACTAGAAGAACTGGTTGGAGTGTCGCCAATGGACAAATTGACTTAGCCATTATTGGCGGACAATTACCTGGAGATTTGGAAAATTTGCTACAAGTTATTCCATATGCCACTGATGAGTTGGCATTAGTTTTACCATCTAAACATCCACTCTCGACCAAAAAAGAGCTTCTAAAAGAAGACTTATACAAATTAAATTTTGTAACATTAGACTCACAATCTACAACAAGAAAAGTTGTTGACAAACTTCTCCAAGATTCTGGGCTTGATATTCAAAGATTAAAAATTGAGATGGAACTTAACTCTCTTGAAGCAATTAAGAATGCAGTTCAATCAGGTTTAGGAGCTTCCTTTTTGCCTGTTGTTTCTATTGAAAGGGAATTATCGGCTGGAACAATCCATAAAGCATTCGTTGCTGATTTAGAGGTTAAAAGAGAACTTAAATTAATTACTAATCCTTCGAGATATACATCAAGAGCATCAGAAGAATTTAAGAAAAACATTCTTCCACAATTTGCTAGCTTAGAAAGCCCTTTAAGGCATATATAATTTTATTAAAACTGAATTGCTTCTTTATTAATACCAACTCCTCCGTCTTCGGCTTGTCCATCGCCTTTTATTATAAATTTGTTTTCGTTTACATCGGTCTGATAAACGCACTTAACTATTGGCTTATCTCTTATTGATCCAATATAAGCAAAAGTATTCATCCTTTGCTTACATTCTCTTACATCTTCATTACTAATTGCACCCTGTTTTTGTAAAACTGTCCAATTCTCTCTTCTAATCACACAACCTGGCTGAAGGGCTGGTTGCGTTACAAAACTCGTAGATGGATTCAAAGTTGTATACATTTCAACATCAATTACAAAAGCACTAGCTCCCCATTGTCTACAAAATTCAGGGTCTGGAACAGCCATATCTAATTGCTGTTGACTAGCTATGTTTCCCTGTCCTCCATCTGTTGTACTGGTAATAGCACTCCCAATACCAACTCCTAGAATTAGTACTCCCGCAAGTACAGCAATGGTTCCTGTACTGAAGTTGATCTTTTGTTCAGAAGAAGCAGGCAATCTACTGCTTCTTTGTCCATAAGAATCCATATCTCTTGGATTTGGAGGGTAATAATTTCTATTTGAGCCTCTTCTTGGCCTTCTATTTGAGGATGATCTATTCACAGCACTTCATTCGTTTTTGGTAAACCCATTGAATAATTCATTACTCTACAATCAGGGTTATAACTTAGCTGACCATTTTGCAGCAAAAATTTGATTAAACCTTCGATTTCTGACCCTATTTTTCGAAGTTCATAATCATCTAAATCTCTTCCTGCTCTCTCTTTTATTAAATCATTGAATTTTTCATTAATTTTGTTAAGAGAATTTTCGTTCCAAATAAATTCGTTATCGGGATCTAAATCAAGAGTCAGTTTGTTGGGATGAAACCGTAATTCCTTATCAACTACCTCGGCAGTAAAAATTCTTACATGTCTAGTAGTCGATTTTAAAAGCATTTTTTCCATAATTTCACAAAATAATCAACGAAAAAAACTATTATGTTCTAACTTTAATGTAGCTTATTAGTAAGTGTTAATTTATTTCTTGATTTTATAATGCGTGTTGTAATTGCTGGTGCAGGTTTAGCGGGTTTATCTTGTGCTAAATATTTAGTTGATAATGGTCACATTCCAATTGTAATTGAAGCCAGAGATGTTCTAGGAGGGAAAGTTGCTGCATGGAAAGATGAAGATGGCGATTGGTATGAAACTGGTTTACATATATTTTTTGGAGCCTACCCAAATATGTTGCAACTTTTCAAGGAATTAGATATTGAAGATAGACTCCAATGGAAAAGTCATTCAATGATTTTTAATCAGCCATCAGAACCGGGAACTTACAGTAGATTTGACTTTCCCGATATTCCTGCACCCGTAAATGGAGTTTCAGCAATATTAAGCAATAATGATATGCTTTCTTGGAATGAAAAAATTCTATTTGGATTAGGTTTAGTGCCTGCAATGTTGAGAGGTCAAAAGTATTTAGATAAATGTGATACGAAATCATGGACAGATTGGCTAAAAGAGCACAATATCCCAGAAAGGGTTAATGATGAAGTTTTTATAGCCATGAGTAAAGCCCTAAATTTTATAGGTCCAGATGAAATATCATCTACAGTTTTATTAACAGCATTAAATAGATTTTTACAAGAAAAAAATGGTTCTAAAATGGCATTCCTTGACGGAGCTCCTCCAGAACGACTTTGCCAGCCAATGGTTGATTATATTACTGCTCGCGGTGGAGAAGTACACATGAATAGTCCATTAAGGGAAATCAAGCTTAACGATGATAGCTCTGTTAAAAGCTTTACTGTTGCCTCTTTAGATGAAAACGAAAAGAAAGAATTAACTGCCGATGCTTATGTAAGTGCAATGCCTGTAGATCTATTTAAATTAATGATCCCTAAACAATGGAAAGGTTTAGATGCTTTTTCTAAATTAAATGGATTAAATGGTGTGCCAGTCATTAATATCCATTTATGGTTTGACAAAAAATTAACAGATATCGATCATCTACTTTTTAGTAGATCACCACTTCTCAGTGTTTATGCAGATATGAGTATTACATGTAAAGAATATGAAGATCCAAATAGATCAATGCTTGAATTAGTTTTCGCACCAGCAAAAGATTGGATAAATAGAAGCGATCAAGACATCGTTGATGCAACTATGGAAGAGTTGAAGAAATTATTCCCAACACATTTCATAGGTGAAAATAAGACAAAATTAAGAAAATATAAAGTAGTTAAAACTCCAAGATCCGTATATAAGGCAGTTCCAGGATGTCAAGAGTTCAGACCTAGTCAGAAATCACCTATAAAAAACTTTTTCTTAGCTGGTGATTATACAATGCAAAAATATTTAGCATCTATGGAAGGTGCTGTTTTAAGTGGTAAATTATGCGCAGAATCAATAAATAAGGAGTATGCCAAAACCCCTCAAAATGCCTCTTCATAACGTTTACAAACCCTTAAATCTAGCTAAAACTTTTTGAAAAATTCAATTTCTCAACTAGATCAAGCATACGAGATATGCCGAAAAGAAACTCAAAAATGGGCTAAAACCTTTTACTTGGGAACTCTGCTATTACCTCAAGAAAAGAGAAAAGCTATTTGGGCTATCTATGTATGGTGTAGAAGAACGGATGAAATAATGGATAGTGTAGAAGCCTCAACTAAATCGCAAGATGAGCTTTCAGATAATCTTGATGAATGGGAAGAAAATACTAAAAACGTATTTAAAGGGAATATTAAATCTGAATTAGACTCAGTTCTATTAGATACGATCGAGAAATATCCACAAAGTATTCAACCTTATCTTGACATGATAGATGGCCAGAGAATGGATCTGAATAAATTTAGATACAAAGATTTTGATGAATTAAAACTCTATTGTTATAGAGTTGCAGGAACTGTTGGTTTAATGACTCAAAATGTGATGGGAATTGATAGCGCTTATACATCAGCCCCATGGAGTGCCATGCCTGACCCCTCTGAAGCAGCAATAGCTCTTGGAATTGCAAATCAATTAACAAATATCTTGAGGGATGTAGGAGAAGATAGACAGAGAGGACGAATTTATCTTCCACAAGTGGATATTGAAAAATTTAATTATTCTGAAGAAGAACTTTTACAAGGAAAAATAAACAAGCAGTGGAAATCACTAATGAACTTTCAATTAACAAGGGCTCGCGAATGGTTCCAAAAGTCTGAGGATGGTATCAAGTGGCTATCCTCTGACGCAAGATGGCCAGTATGGACCTCTTTACGTCTTTACAGAGGAATATTAGATTCTATTGAAAGACTAGATTATGATGTTTTTAACAATAGAGCATTTGTAAAAAATTCAGTCAAAGCTCTCGAGATCCCTATATCTTTTTTAATTTCTCGAATTAAGTAATAAGTAACTAGGCAGGCGTCTTCTGATTAGCCAACAAATCTTTCAATTTAGATAATTCTCCAGCCCATCTTGGGTCAGGAGCTTCGAGGTTAGGAGCATCACTATGAACAATTTTCTTAAAATCTTTTCTTTTCTTGTTTTTGTTTAATTTTCCACCATTTCTTTTGTTTGAAGAAGAATCTTTTTTTTCTGATAGCTCTACTCTTAA
This sequence comes from Prochlorococcus sp. AG-402-K16, assembly GCA_003216795.1. Lineage (GTDB taxonomy): Bacteria > Cyanobacteriota > Cyanobacteriia > PCC-6307 > Cyanobiaceae > Prochlorococcus_A. The sequence continues at coordinate 21,405 of QCIH01000014.1, read as the reverse complement.
TTTAGAACCATTAAATTCAAAACCGTTTAACTTTTGAATTAATAAATTAGCATTATCTTCATTATTAGCTGTCGCGAAACCAAACCCCCTGGATTCCTTAGTTTCCTTATCTAATACTGCTTTAAATCTAATCGAATCAGAAACTGACTTTAAAAGTGTATCAAATTCTTTTGGATTAAATCCTTGTGGTAAGTTGCCAATGTAAATGCGAATGCTCATAAATTTTTAAAAATGATTTTGAAGTCTGAACTTCTAGACAAAACTAAGCTATGTGTATTTAATCACATTTTGGTGCATTTTGTTGAATCCATCGCTTTGCTTCATAAATAGCTTCATCAAAATTATTTAATCTCTTATATGCAAGTTCCTGAGAAAGATACCTTAACAACTCTCCTAAGATAGGCCCATCCTTTATTTTTAATTTTTTTTTGATTACGTCACCATTAAGTAAGTTGGAAGGATGAAATAATTTATCATCACTGTCACGCCATCTACGAAGCCAATTTAATCGTAAGTTTTGAGGTAAATGAAAAATAAAAATTGGAAGAAACATCTCTAATTCTTTATGTAATGCAAATCTATCTGATTCAGTTAATTGAGCGATATTTTTTTTCTCCAACAAAAAGTGCCATTTTCTTAATAACTTAGTTTTTGCAATTTCAGCTTTACTAAATTTAAGTTTCTCTAAAGATATAACATCTAAAATTTGAGCAATAAAAAATGATGGTAAAAATTTTTCTTTTTCATCCTGATTAAGTTCTACATAATTAATTTTCTCTAAGTCCAAAAAAAAAGAATCTTCAGATAAATTATCATTAGCAAATATATTTAATTTTTTTATCAACAATACTGCATCAAGAGCATTGGCTCCATGAACTATTTTCTGTATTTCATTATTAATCCGCTCTTTAGCAACGAGAGATAATTTCCCTTTATTTTTTTTAATAAAAGTAATTAAATTAAGATCAACTTTAAAATTCAATTCTGAAACAAATCGAAAACATCTCAATATTCGTAAAGGATCATTTAGTAAATTGTTTTCAGAATGAGTTCTAAGCAAAGAAATCTCTAGATCTTTAAGACCATTTAATGGATCAACCAAACACCTCTTATCAAATAAAAAAGCAATTGAATTAATCGAAAAGTCTCTAGAACATAAATCTCCTTCTATCGTAGATGAAACCTGATTAGCAATATCAATATAAATATGATTATGAATAATTCTTACTACTTCTCTTTTTTCATCTAAAATTATAAATTTTGATCCAATATTATCTGCAATCTTTTTCCCAATTTCAATTGCATTTAAAGGTACCACAAAATCAAAATCTACCTTTTCAGTTTCTCTTCCCAAAATAATATCTCTTATGTAACCACCAACCAAATATGATCCTTTAGGAAAAAAACTTAATAAGAAACCCAAATTATGAAATTTTATACTTGTTTCTAATTCATCAATTATTAGTGTATGATTTGTGTGAATGCAACTTTTCATTTTATTTATTAATTATGTGCATTTGCATCAACTGTAAATGGGTTGATAGATGTATCACATATCATGATGTTGAAAATAATCATGGTGTTGATCATATTTGTGATCTACCTGATTTTAAAGCAAGAAAACCATTCATTCATGTCAATATAGTTAAAGACAATAATGGTGATTATAAAACTGATTGGGATGTTCAATCTTGTGAAAGTTTTGAAAAAGAATTTGGTAAATGGTCTAAGTGTAATCCAGGGATGGAATTACCTGTTTAAAGGTAATAGATGACAAATAAACTCAAACAAAGAAAAAATTACCCTACATTAGTGATTTATAGCACAGACAATTCTTTTGGCTTTGGGTATAGAAAAAACAATTCCCTTGAATCTGATGAATTATTTATCAAAAAATTTGATAATGACCTTTGCAACAACTTAATTCATGATCTTAACAAATTCATTTCCAAAGAAAATTTACAAAAAATAAATAAATTATCTGTCAGCATAGGGCCAGCAAATTTTAATGCCTCAAGACTTATTGTAGTTTTAGCAAGAACTATCTCACAACAAATAAATTGTCCTCTAGACAGTTTTAGTTCATTTGAAATAATGGCAAAAAGAATTGCATCAAAAAATAACATCTTCAGAAACAGAAAATCATTCTGGATTTACAAAAAATTAAAACGAAAGGGTTTAATTGCAGGTAAATATGAAATTTGTCATCAAGAAAAAAACTCCTCGGATCTAGTTATTCGAGAAACAGTTTTACCAAAAGTTGTCAAAGAGCTTGAGAGTAAAGAACTTACTTTTGAGGCTAATTATGATGATAAAGAAGATTTAAAAGAACTATTAAACTTAGCAAATAAAAATTTATTATATTCAAATTTAGATTCCTGGAAAAAAGTTTTACCTCTTTACCCTATTTCTCCAATTAACTAAATATTCAACCAATCAAATTATTAATTTTATCTTGAAGGTATATTGTTGCAGAATTCAAATCATCTCTTGATGAACTCTTTGGAGGTTGAACAGGTTTTCCCACTTTAATAATTATTTTTGAAAACAAAGGTATATAGAATTTAAATCTTATTAGTCTGTGAGAATTAACTATTGCAACGGGCAATAATAATTTTTGATTTTTAAAGGCTAATAATGCTGCACCTTGTTTAGGCTTATTCACAAGACCATTTTTTTGACGCGTACCATCAATAAATATTCCAATACAATTATCATTTGATAATTTTTTACATGCTGTTTTAATGGTATTTTTATCAACAATTCCCCTTTTTACAGGATAAGCTCCACAAGCCTTGATGATAAACCCAAGTAGAGGTATTTTAAATAGCTCTGCCTTTGCCATGAAAGATATATTACGTCCAAGAGCATGACCTAACAAAGGAGGGTCGAGCAAAGAACCATGATTAGAAACCATTATAAAAGAATTTTTTTGCGGAATATTTTCTCTACCTATTAAATGACCTCTAAATACAAATTTATAAATTGGTAATACAAAAAGTTTGCTAACTAATTGATAGATTAATTTTTGAAAAACATCATTTTTCATACTTAATTAATAAGTTATTTGATTAGAAGATGAAACTTGAGAAATTTTTATATCTTTTATATGTCTTTTTGCTAAACCGCTAAGCACATTTGATGGGCCAACTTCAACAAAATGAAGATCATTATCTGCGGCCATTAAATCCATAGTTTCTCGCCACCTTACACCATTACACATTTGATTTTCCAATCTATTTTTAAGTTCATCAGGATCGTCACATAATGAAGGTTCATAATTACTTATTACTGGGAAAGAAGGATTTTTAAACTTAATCTGTTTTAAATACTCAGAAAATTTAACTGCAGGCTCATTCATGAATGGTGAATGGAATGCACCAGAAACATTTAATTTTAGGAATCTTTTACAAGAAATTTCTTTCGATAAATTTTCTAACCCTTCATTAGATCCTGATAAGACAACTTGGGAAGAGCTATTATCATTAGCAATTACGACATCTTCACTTTTTTTGACTAATAAATCAAGTTCGTTTCTATCAAAACCAATTACTGCTGCCATAGATCCTTGCCCAGCATTTACCATTAATTGAGATCTTACTTTTATTAGTGAAACGCAGTCTTCGAATGAAAAAACATCCGCACAATATAATGCAGTTATTTCTCCGAGACTATGCCCAGCAACATAAGTTGGTTTAAAACCATTTTCTTTTAAGGCATCTAATAAAATTGATTCAACCAAAAAAAGACAGATTTGTGTATTTCTTGTATTATTCAAATCACTAAGAGGATTTGTTGGATCAGAATGTAACTCGCAAATTTCAAATAAATTTCTCTCAAATATCTCAGAAGCATAACTAAACCTCACTTTTGTGCTCGGCAAATTTTCAATTTGTTTTGCCATTCCAATTTTTTGCGAACCCTGTCCAGGGAATACCCATGCTACTGTCATAATGTTCCTATTTTGTTTTTAACCCCATTTAATTAGGGCTGCACCCCAACTTAACCCAGCACCGAAACCACTCGTAGCAATAATATCATTTTGTTTAATTCTACAATCTCTTACAGCCTCATCCATCATTAGTGGGATTGTTGCTGCTGAAGTATTGCCATATTTTTCTAAATTACTAAGAATCTTTTCTCTGGGAATTTTTAACCTTTCTCCTACAGAATCCAATATTCTTTGATTAGCTTGATGTAGCAAGAGCCAATCAACTTGATCAGAATTATATTTCATTTTTTTCAACAACTTTTCAAGAATTAGGGGGACTTCTTTAACTGCGAATTTATAAACTTCCTGGCCATTCATCTGAATTGGAGAAAAACCTCCATTTAAAAAGTCAATTTCATCAACTATTGAACCCTTATTCTTTTTTGATGGAAGATTAAGAAAAGAACCCCTTCCCCCATCAGTTCTCATATCAAAACCTATAAAATTATCAAATTCATTAGTGGCTTCAATTGCTAATGCACCGGCACCATCTCCAAAGAGAATACAACTTCTTCTATCGTTCCAATCAACAAAACTTGATAATTGATCTGCTCCAATAACAATAGCCCTTTTAAAACTACCCCCTTTTAAAAATTGTGAGGCTGTTATTAAGGCAAATAAAAAACCACTACAAGCTGCAGTTAAATCGAAAGCTACAGCATTAGTTGCACCTAATTTAGCTTGAATGGATGGAGCTGATCCAAATAAATCATGCGGAGTAGAAGTAGCTAAAACAATCAAATCAATCGTTTTAATATCCCAATTAGTCATTTCTATAGCAGTTAGAGCAGCCTTATAACCCATTTCAGTAACATTATCTTCTACGCTAGAGATTCTTCTTTCAGAAATGCCAGTTCTAGATTGTATCCATTCATTGCTTGTATCAACCTTTTGACTAATTTTTTGATTGGTTAGGATTTGACCAGGTACATAACTTCCGCTTCCCTTGAATGTCACTCCATACTGATTAAAGTTTATTCCTTCCAAAAGAGTTTTTTAGTTACTTATATTAGTCAAACATAAATTTGACTCAATATGTTTTATGAATTTAAAACTTGAAGCTTTTACAGTTTATTTAAATTGTCCATAACACCATGACTCACTGCAGAGTGAGCCAAGCGAAGAGCACTAACTACTGATAAAGATTTGCTACTTCCATGACCAATAACGCAAATACCATTCACCCCAAGCAATAAAGCTCCTCCATGTTCGGCATGATCTAACCTTTTTTTAATTCTGAGTAAATTACTTTTTAAAAAAGCTGAACCAACTTTCCCCCGCCTTCCACGTGGCAGCTCAGATCTCAAAATATCTAATAAAACTCCTCCCACAGATTCAAGAAATTTCAATAATATATTTCCAGTAAATCCATCACAGACTACTACGTCGAAACTACCTGATAATACATCTCGCCCTTCACAATTACCTCCAAAATCAAAACGTTTTTCAGAAGATAATAATTCAAATGTTTTTAGGGATAAATCATTACCTTTACATTCTTCTTCTCCAATGTTTAAAAGTCCAATTCTTGGTTTTTGTACTTGTAGGACATCTTTTGCATAAATATTACCTAGAAGAGCAAATTGATGCAGATAAGATGGTTTACAATCAGTATTTGCACCGACATCTAAAACTAATACCGGGCGAGTTTGATCCCTTGTTGGAAACAATGCTCCTATAGCTGGTCTCTCAATCCCTTTCAATCTCCCAATTCTAAATATGGCAGAAGCCATCATCGCGCCTGAATTACCCGCTGAGTAGACAGCTTCAGCTTTATTATTTCTCACTAAATCCATTGCAACGTTTATACTTGCATTTTTCCTTTTTCTAACTGCGGTAGCTTCTTCATTCATCCCAATAGGCTCTCCACTATCAATTAATTCAAGACGATTATTATCTATTTCATTTTCTAATAATTCTGCTAAACCAGTTTTTTCTGCTGCATTTTTAACTTTTTCAATTTTTCCGACAAACTTTATATTTATTGGAAATCTACTTATTGCTTCTAGGCAACCCTCAAGAATTGGTCCAGGAGCATAATCTCCACCCATTCCATCAACTGCGATCCAAATTCTTTTAGATTGAGATTCCTCCACCCTATCTAAAATATTATCATTATTTTGTAATCTTTTTAATGGGTCAAAAACTAATGGCTGTAATGTATTTTTAGCTATTGAACTAGCATTTGAAACTACACTACTAGCAGTATTAACAACAGATTCGGCACTTGAAACTACATTACCTGCAACATTACCTGCAACATTACCTGCAACATTACTTGCTGTGGTTACAACTGATCCAGCACCAGAAACCATATTACCCGCAACACTACTAGCCGTTGCTGCAGAACTAGCAGCAGTATCAACTATAGAAGTCACAGCCGAATTTCTTTTATACCAAATTACTAATCTTCTAATAGCTCTGGGCTTGGTAATTTTTTGCGCTGTTTCTTTCCCCATTTATTTACCATCAAAAGGAGCAATATCGACAATCCGTTGAAAAAGATATCCTGTACCTCTTGCTGTCAATATCAATTCTGGATTTGCTGGATCAGCCTCCAGTTTGGATCTTAATCTTGATATATGAACATCGACAACTCTTGTATCTACATGTCTCTCGGGAGTATATCCCCAAACTTCTTTCAAAATCTCTCCTCTACTAAATGGCTCTCCTGACCTACTCACCAAAAGCTCTAGGAGACTAAATTCCATACCAGTTAATCTAATTCTCTCATCACTTTTAAAAACTTGTCTTCGATTTGTATCAATTTTTATATCCGTAACCAAAATTAATCCTGAATTAGGCATTCCAGGAATTTGCTCTTTGTCGATTCTTCTAAGAACGCACCTAATTCTAGCTTCTAACTCCTTTGGGCTAAATGGTTTTACTACGTAATCATCAGCCCCTAATTCTAAACCTGTTATCCTATCTGCAACATCTCCTAATGCAGTTAACATGACAATTGGAACATCAGAATCTTTCCTTAACTCTTGACAAACTCCATAACCATCTAGTTTTGGCATCATGACGTCAAGTACTACTAAATCAGGTTCATAATCTTTAAATAACTTTAGTGCTTCTTTGCCATCACTTGCAGTTACAACTTTGTAGCCAATCATGGAGAGACGTGTCTCCAGAATCCTTCTAATACTTGCCTCGTCATCTGCGACAAGTATAGTTTCTTTAGTTTGACTAGATAGAGCCATTTGTTTCTATTAGCTAATCAGTAAGAGAATTTATTATTAACCTAATCTAACTTGTAGAGGGGCAATATCCCAAACATTCTAGTTCCATTACTTCATTTAGAGACTAAATGTCTAGCAAATTATCTACTTTTATTTGTCAGAATTGCGGATCTGAAACTTCTCAATACTTTGGTAGATGCCTAAATTGCAACTCATGGAATTCCATTGTTGAAGAAATAAAAAGTAAGAGATCTAAATATCAAGACATAAAAAATATAAAAAATAATAAAAAATCTATCCCTTTTAACGAGATTTCATCAAAAAAAATATCAAGATTTACAAGTGGTTTTAGAGAATTTGATCGAGTTCTTGGAGGTGGAATAGTACCTGGATCTGTTGTTTTATTAGGAGGAGAACCAGGCATAGGTAAAAGCACAATAGTTCTTCAATCAGCAGGAAAAATATCTCTTAATGAGAAAGTTTTATATATAACTGCAGAAGAATCTTTAGAACAAGTCAAAATTAGATGGGAAAGATTAAATCAAAACAGTATTGATTTACAAATTTTTGCAGAAACCAATTTATCTCTAATTATTGAAGAGATCAAACGTGTAAATCCAAGTTTCGCAATTATTGATAGTATTCAAGCCATCCATAATCATGAAATGCAAAGTTCTCCAGGATCAGTTTCTCAAGTTAGAGAATGTTCATCTGAATTGCAAAATCTTGCCAAAGACAATAATATTGCTCTTCTAATAATTGGTCATGTAACCAAAGATGGTGCTTTAGCTGGCCCTAAAACTCTAGAGCATTTAGTTGATACAGTAATAAATTTTGAAGGAGATAAGATTTCCTCACAAAGATTACTAAGAAGTATAAAAAATCGATTTGGATCAACCTTCGAGATTGGGATTTTTGAAATGCTTGAAGAGGGTTTACGAGAGATAAAAAACCCAAGTTCAATTTTTACAAATAAAGAAAACATTTCAGGTGTAACAACTACGATTACAAATGAAGGCACACGACCATTAGCAGTTGATATCCAAGCACTGGTAAATAAAACTTTCTACAGTAACCCAAGACGTACTACAACTGGAATAAGCATAAATAGATTGCATCAAATTCTAGCTGTTATTGAAAAACACGTAGGGATAAAATTATCTGAATTTGATTGTTATATAGCTACTGGTGGGGGTTTTGAGATTAATGATCCATCATCTGACTTAGGTGTAGCAATATCAATTTTATCAAGTTTGAAAAATATTCCTCCTTTGGCAAGTAGTTCATTTATCGGGGAATTGGGTTTGAGCGGTCAGGTTAGAAAATCGAATAACCTTCGGACAAAGATAGAAGAAGCTATAAGAATAGGGATCAAAAATATCGTAGTGCCAAAACTAGAGGAGGAACTAAATAATAATTTTCAAAATTTAATCAATATCAAAGAGATATCCAATATTAAAGAAGCAGTTGATTATTCTTTATCAAAATAAAAAAATCAAAGGTACATATCAATTGAGCTTCTGCCTGAGTTTTTCAACCAATTTTCAATATCTAGATACCCACCCGGATACAGTCTTACTGCTTTAGACCAGACTTCAGCAGCTTTATCAAACCAAATATCTCTTTTATCTAAATCACCATTTTGCTCAGCATATCTTCCCCTTTTTTCATAAATTAAACCTATATTTTTCAAGCATGATGGCTGTTTGGGATTTTCTAGTAATGCTTTTTCATAAGTTTCAATAGACAAATCCTCTTCACCGTTACTCATATATATAATTGCCATATTTTTTAAAGTCTCACCCCTATCAATTTTATTTTCTTCAAGCAGTAAGCTCTCTTTGTAATACTCTAATGCTTCCGAATAATCGCCATTATTTTGTGCAGCTAAGCCATCTCTATAATAAATATATGCCTTTTTTTCTTTCTCTGCGATAGGCATTATTTTTACAATAGATTCAGCAATTACAGTAAAAGCTTTATCAATAAAATTGTCTCTGTTTTGATTACTAGGCACTGCTCAAAATTTAATAAAATTAATATAGTAATTTAAAAAATAACTATTTAAAAAGTCTATAACATTTATTATTATAGTTAAATATAAAGTCAAGCATTAATTTGCTTCTACTGTGAAAAATATGGAGAGCATTCAATTAAGTGTTACAGGAATGAAGTGCGGAGGTTGTGTTAGTACTGTTGAAAAAATATTGAATAATTCTGATGGTATTGAAAATGTTTCTGTTAACTTGCTTACTGAAAGTGCTTATTTTGAAATCACCCAGAAACATATAGAAATAGAATCAGTTCTTGAAAATCTAAAAGAGAATGGTTTCCCATCAAAAATTTACATAAATGATTTTTCAAAAAAAATAAACAAGGCAGAATTAGAAAAAAAAAAGAAGTGGAATAATCAATGGAAAAAATTAACTTTTGCTTTATTACTTTTATTATTTTCAGGTTTAGGTCATCTAGCAGAAGGAAGATATATAAATTTTCCGATATTAGGTAATATATTTTTTCACGCTTCATTAGCGACATTAGCTCTTTTATTTCCTGGCAGAGGAATAATTATTAATGGGTTTAAATCATTTATTAAGAACCGTCCTGATATGGATTCTCTAGTAGCTCTTGGAGTAACTAGCGCATATATAACAAGTCTTCTATCCTTAATATTTCCTGCTACTGGTTTTCCTTGTTTTTTTAATGAACCAGTCATGCTGTTAGGTTTTATATTGATTGGGCGTTTCTTAGAGGAAAGAGCAAGATACCAAACTGGTTCATCCATTGGAGAGTTATTAGATCTTCAACCTGAAATGGCCAATATCTACACAGAAGATAATCAAATAAAATCAATAAGAGTAAACACTTTAAAACCAAATCAAGAGATTCAAGTTTTAGCTGGAGACAGAGTACCTGCTGACTGCATTGTTACTCAAGGTAATTCATATATTGATGTTTCGCATATCACTGGAGAATCCAAACCTATCGAGGTCAAAGAAGGCGAAAATCTATCTAGTGGGTCTTTAAATCTTAATTCAACTCTTAGACTTAAAGTACAAAATGTCGGAGGGGATTCTTCTCTTGCAAAACTAGTAAATCTTATTGAGTCTGTAAACTCTAGAAAACCTCGCATTCAAAGAATTGCTGATGAAATTGCAGGCAAATTTACTTACTTTGTGCTTATTTTTGCTACTTTAACCTTCTTCTTTTGGTGGAAAGGGGCAAGAAACATTTGGCCAGATTTATTAAGTCATAATAATCAATTCATCACTCACTCAAGCCATACACTTCATAGTTCGCTTGGTAGTAATGCTGAGAATTTTCTTAGTTTAGCAATACAATTGTCAATTGCTGTTTTAGTAATAGCTTGTCCTTGTGCATTAGGTTTAGCCACCCCAACTGTAATAACTGTCGCATCAGGTAAAGCAGCAAAAAAGGGCGTTTTATTTAAAGGCGGTGACAAAATAGAGATGGCTTCAAAAATTAATCAAATTATTTTTGATAAGACAGGCACTTTAACAAAAGGTAAGCCTTTCATTGTTGATTATAAAAATTATGATGATCATTCATTTTTATTAAAAATAGCTGCCAGTTTAGAAAAGGAAAGCAGACATCCAATCGCAGATGCCTTAATTCAAGAGGCAAAAAAGCAAAATTTAAGTTTATTTCCAATAAAGAAAATTTTTACTCATTCAGGGCGAGGTATTTCTGGAGAACTTGAATCAATTAATGGAATTATTAATATTGGAAATATTGAATGGCTACTAAGCAAAGGAATAATTATTGATAGTGAGGCAAAAAAAGTCATTGAAAATGAAGAAACAAAAACGAACACTATCATTGGAGTAAGTATCAAAGATAAGTTATTAGGCTTTATTTTGCTAGGAGATTTACTCAGAGATGATTCAATTAAAACAGTTCAAAATTTGAGAGAAAACAAATTTAAAATTAATATTTTAAGTGGCGATAGGAAACAAACGGTTTTAGCTTTAGCAAAAAAAATTGGTTGTAAAGAAACAGAAGTAAAATGGGATCTTCTTCCTGAAATGAAGCTCAAGACTATAGAAAATTTAAAAATTAATAATAAAGTGGCAATGATTGGTGATGGTATTAATGATGTCCCAGCCTTAGCATCCTCAGACTTAGGAATTGCGGTAGGATCTGGCACTCAAATAGCCAAGGCAAATGCAGATGTAGTATTAATGGGAGATCAACTAAACGGATTACCCTACGCCTTAAATCTTGCAAAAAAAACTATAAGAAAAATCAAGCAAAATCTAACATGGGCTTTTGGTTACAACTTACTAGCTATACCTTTAGCCGCCGGCATTTTATTCCCTAAATACGGTATTCTTCTTACTCCCTCAATAGCAGCATTATTGATGGCGATTAGCTCTATTACAGTTGTAATTAATGCTTTATCTTTGGATTAAATGAAAGGAAAATTTATCGTTATTGAGGGTATTGATGGATGTGGTAAAACTACCCAAATAGATGAACTATCTAAATGGATTCCTAATAGTGGTCTAATAAAGAAAGGGTCAAAATTAATCACGACTAGAGAGCCTGGGGGCAGTCTTTTAGGAAAAAAACTTAGAGGACTGATTCTTGAAAATAATGAAAATAATAAGCCTTCATCTCTTGCAGAATTATTACTTTATTCAGCGGATAGAGCTGAACACGTTTCCAAAATTATTTCACCTGCTTTAAATAACAATGATTGGGTAATAAGTGATAGATTTTCCGATTCAACACTTGCTTATCAAGGTTATGGAAGAAATATAAATTTAGAAATAATTAAAAATATTGAATCTATTGTGTGTCAAGGAGTATCTCCAGATCTCACTTTCTTCTTAGAAATTTCTCCAGAAGAAAGCATATTTAGAAGAAAAAATGAAATTCCAGACAGAATAGAATCAGAAGGTATTAAATTTTTAGAAAAAGTAAATGAAGGCTTCAAACTAATTGCCAAACAAAAAAACTGGAAAGTAATATCTGCTTCACAAAATATTAAAACTATTTCTAATCAAATTAAAGAGACGTTACTAAACAATTTTTCTAATAACAAATGATTGAGGTTAAAAAAAACAATTTTTTCTTGAATGAAGAAGTCAATACCTTTCTTAAGAACATAATTAAAAACAAATCATTAGCTAATGGTTATATATTTTATGGTGCTGAAGGATTAGGCAAAAAACAAACTGCTCTTGAATTTATAAAAGAGATTTTCAAACAGTCTTCACAAAGCGAAAATGTTGAAGAGAGAATTACAAACAATAACCATCCTGATTTCTTAATTATTGAACCTAATTCTCTTTTATCAACAAAAAGTTCAGGAAGTTCCGATCTTGAAAAAACAGTAAAAAGTGGATCTGAGATTATTAAAATTGCTCAAATACGTAATATCAAAACTTTTCTTGGTCAAAAATCAATAAACTCAGAAAAAAAAATTGTTTTGATTATTGATGCACACCTCTTAAACGAAGCAGCCTCGAATTGCCTTTTAAAAACCTTAGAAGAACCTAGTAACGGCATTTTTATTTTACTAACATCTAAATTAAATCTTCTCTTAGATACGATTATCTCAAGATGTCAAATCGTCAGATTTCGATCTTTTTCTAGTAAACAAATAAAGTCAATTTTAAAAGAATATTTAGATACTTCTAAATCAAAAATAAATGCAAATTTAAAATTTGAAGATTTAATTAATTCAGCCAATGGATCTCCAAATCAATTATTAAAAAATATTGAAATTTGGAATGATTTTTCAGATGAAATTATAAGTAAATTGGATTCTCCAATTAAAAATAGTCTAGAAATATTAGAAATATCTAAATCAATATCTGAAAAATTAGAAATTTTGCAACAGATTAGTCTAGTAAATTTAATTCAAACAATTTGGTGGAGAAAAACAAAAAATATAGGTTTAGTTAAAAAACTTGAAAATTTAAAATACCTCTTAAGAAAAAACATTCAACCAAGGTTGGCATGGGAAATAGCTTTTTTAAAAATTTCAATGGAAGATATATGAGATTAATCTACCGCAGAATTTATCAAGTCAGGATTTCTTGCTTGAATAAACTCTTGCCTAGCAGTTTCCACTTGAGAACCAATAGGTAACTCAAGACAATATCCAGCACCATATACAGTTTTTATATAAACAGGTTTGCGTGGATCGGGTTCAAGTTTAGTGCGTAAATGTCTAATATGAACTCTTATTGTCTCAATATCATCATCAGGTTCATATCCCCATACTTCCTTAAGAATTAATGCTGGCGATACAGTTTGACCATGTCTCTGCAAAAGACAATGAAGAAGTTCAAATTCAAGATGCGTTAACCTTACGGGAGATTCAAACCATATAGCTTCAAATCTTTCCGGAACAAGAGTTAAAGGGCCATAATTTAATATTTCTTGCTGGTTAGTAGAATTTAATTGCGCTCTGTTGGTTCTCCTTAATAAAGCTTTTATACGTACATATAATTCTTCTAAATCGAATGGTTTAGTAATGTAATCATCTGCTCCAGAATTAAACCCAGTAACTTTATCTTTAAGGCCGCCTAACGCAGTTATCATCAAAATTGGTATATTTGATGTTCTTTCGTCTCTTCTTAAACGCTGGCATAAAGTTAAACCATCAACACTTGGTAGCATTAAATCCAAAAGTATTAAATCTGGTGAATATTGAAGAGCTAATGCTTGTCCTTTAATTCCATCTTCGGCTTTTTGGACATCGAAACCAGAATGTTCTAAATGTCTAGCCACCAAATCACGCATATCACGATCGTCTTCAATTAAGAGGATTGAAATTTTCATATTTATAAACTATTAAATTAAGATTAAATTTTAGTAATACGATTCTCTCAAGAATTTATAAAGATTGCTGAATTACTGTAAACAATTTTATCAATTAGAATTATCAGATAACTTAGTGATAACAACAGATTAGATGGAAATTGCAAATTTTAATAAATTTGAAATTTTAGAATTTCTTTCGATTCTATTCACTTTTTCTTAACAATCAAAGGATAAATAGAAACAAATAATGGTTCAAATTGGAAGAATATTGTATTCAGATTGCCATTATAAGTTTAGAAAATTGAATTTTTTCAGTAATCAAATAGAAATTAAGTTTAAAATTTTTCATTTCTCCAAAATGTTTAAACGCATAATTTTGTCTATATTAAAAAAAATTTAAGTATCTATGAAAAAGAAGTCTATTATCTATTCTGATTTATCAAAAAAACAACTAGAAACTCTGAAAGAGCTTTACATTCAAAAAAAAGTTGAATCGATGAGTCATCAAGAACTTAAACAATATGTATTAGAAATTATTTCACATCAGATAAACGATACTATTGGCAAAGATGAGGAAATGGAAGCATGGAGAGAAATGTCAGATTTTTTTGGCGAACAATTTGAAATAAATATTTTAGAAATACAAACAAAATATATTGACGATAAAAACGTAATTGAAACAGAAATAGATTCTCAGAAGCAAAGAATAGAATTACTTGAAAGGAATAATTTAGATCGAGAGAAAAAGGATATGTGGGATGACTAAAATTTCCTGAATGGTGTAGTAATTCATAGTATATAAAAGAAAATATGTCTAAATTTTAAAAAATGAAAATAAATCAAGGAGCTTATTTTTCACTTTGTATAGAATTTTATATACGTTCTAATTACTGTTATTAAAAAACATTTTTTAAATTTTAAAAATTTAATTTAATAAATATAATCTAATTATTTTGAATGTTCTATATACTGTTCTAAAAAGTTTATCAAATATACTTATTTACATCTTCGGCTAAACACTATTTGACAAAAAAAGGTCAAAGAAATAAAAAAGTCACCCTAACAGGATGATTTGGATAACTTTTTGGAATGTATAAACTCCCCGGGCGGAAGTCGTGGTGATGTTTCCTGAAGGTGTATGACAGCATATGACATTAGAATTTTGCGATTTTGATATATTTCCCCACCATTTCCCCACCATGACTAATCAGGAAAATCGTCCTTTTTTAAACATTAAAGAAGTATCAGAACTTCTTGGAATTTCAATATCAACAATTAATCGCTTAATCAAAAGAGGAGACTTTCCATCAAAAATTAAATTATCTCCTGGAAGAAAAGTTTTTATGAAATATCAAATAGATCAATGGATAAAAAGTAAAAGATCTGAATAAAAAGATTAAAGAATATCGCTAATAATTTCTGTATATCCTTGGTTGGTTAAATATTCATTCATTTACTTTTTTACTTTAATAATTTGAATACCTGATATTTCCATCAGCATGCATCAATGATCTTAGTTATGCAGTTTCTTCATTTGTCTTCCAATAAACTTCCTGAATTCCATCCCCTTCATAATCTCCGAAATGTTTGGCAGTGAGATTATCATTTTCTAGATCATTTTGAAAAAGCACCTGACTATTAAGTGCTAAACGAAATTTATTATCGTGATCAAAATCGAAAAAAGAACACAAGGTCTAAGAATTATGTTTATAAAAACACCGGATCAACCAAAGCAAATTCGATATCGCTTTCTGTCCATGTTGCACCATTCATATTTAAGGTGAGCAATCCTACAGAACTAGAACTTGCTCCTTGATTCCAATATTGCCATTGAATATTGTCATCTTCTGTACGAGTGACTTCTAACTGACTTGCATGAGAACTCTTGTGATAGAAAATAATTTTGTCGATACCAGATTCAAAGTCATTGATTTGATGCTCTGGAGATAATGCACTGCCAGTGATTGAATCAACAGGATTGGCAAGAAACCCAAACACATCTGCTCCTTCTCCACCCCAAAAAGATGAATTGTGGTGAGCAATGAGAGTGTCATCACCGTCACCGCCATAGACCGTGCCATCAGATCCAAGAATAGAATCATTTCCCTCACCGGCATAAACAATGGCAATCCCACCACCTGCTCGAGAAGAAGAATCATAAAGTGTTCGTGATTCTGTACTGGTCATATCAATGAGATCATCTCCCTTGCCGGCATAAAGAGCATTGATATTTTGATAGCGAGGAGTATAGGACCGACCAAAGGCATCGGTTTGCGTTTCTAATGATCCAAAATAATCGTTATAAGTATCTTGTAAAAAGTAAGCATCGCCGTTATTTGAATCTGTTAAATAAATATCGAGTGTTGGTAGACGAGTGGGGTCTCCTTCTTCCATGACATCAACAATGACATCATGAAAAGAATTTTTACCTTGCACACTGAACTTGAGGTCAGAGATTTTTCCGTTTTCAAAGGTATAAGTTGATTTGGCACCATATCCATAAACACCATCGGAGGTGCTACCCATTTTTAAATCGTCGGAAATATAAGTACTACTGATGGAACTCAAATCAAGATCATTGCTTAACAAAACGGACCGTTCTTCCCTGTCTGTTGGGATTACTAATTTACTAAGAAAAGCATCATAATCCCCACTATTCGTTTCTCCATCCAAATTACCGTCTGTAAAACCAGTTATATAAAGCGATCCATCGGATCCAGTGGTTAAACCATATCCCATATCAGTTGGAGATGATCCTAAAAGTTGGGTCCAACCCTTGGTTCCATCTGAATTGAATTGACTAATAAAGGCATCTGAATCTCCATTATTGGTTTCTCCATCTAGATCACCATACGTAGATCCAGTAATATAAATTGATCCATCTGATCCAGTCTTTAATTCAGAAGATCTATCGAAATTAGAAGTTCCTAAAAGTCTGGTCCAATCCTTTGTTCCATCACTATTGAACTTACTGAGAAATGCATCTAAATCTCCATTATTGGTTTCTCCATCTAGATCACCATACGTAGATCCAGTAATATAAATTGATCCATCCGATCCACTTGTTAAGTCATATCATACCTCTTGTTAGAAGTCCCTAAAAGTCTGGTCCAATCCTTTGTTCCATCACTGTTGAACTTACTAAGAAATGCATCTGCAGAACCACTATTGGATTGACCATCTAGATCATCATGAGTAACACCAGTGATATAAACCGATCCATCACTTCCTGTGGTTAAGGCAAGTGGGTAATCACTAGTCGATGATCCTAAAAGTCTGGTCCAATTCTTCGTTCCATCACTATTGAACTTACTAAGAAATGCATCTGTAGAACCACTGTTCGTTTGCCCATCTAAATCTCCATCTGTACTTCCAGCGACATAAATTGATCCATCCGATCCAGTCGTTAAAGCATATCCCATATCAGTTGAAGATGTTCCTAAAAGTTTGGTCCAATCCTTCGTTCCATCACTATTGAACTTACTAAGAAATGCATCTGTAGAACCACTGTTCGTTTGCCCATCTAATTCCCCTAAAGTATTTCCGGTGATATAAATTGATCCATCCGATCCAGTCGCTAAGTCTTGTACGGATTCATCAGATGAAGTTCCTAAAAGTTTGGTCCAACCCGTGGTTCCATCTGAATTGAATTGACTAATAAAGGCATCATATTCACCATTATTACTTTGCCCATCCAGGTCACCTTTAGTTTGACCAGCGATATAAATCGATCCATCACTTCCTTTGGTTATGGAGTTTGCACCCTCTTGTTCAGAAGTCCCTAAAAGTCTGGTCCATTCAATAATTGGCACCTTGGAGATTGACCCCGAATCAAAATGAACATAGTCAGCACCGTTTTTTGGTTGGGCATAGATCGGTAGATTGGTTGATGTCTCAGTTGGTTGAGTATTAGAAGTACCACCAGACCATGTTTGTAATTGATTCATATTAATTTCCTCTGATTGATCTATTCCTTGCTCTAATTCTTGAATGACAACTCCAGTAATAGGATCGACTTGATTATCTGTGCTTGGAGTATTCACATTGAGAGTGAACACCTCCTCGTAAGACAATCCAGTATTATCAGTAGTTTTTAATCTGATGTTATAAGTAGACTGATTTTCATAATCCGGAGAAGAATTTATCTTTAATTCACTTCCTTCAATTGTAAAAGCAGCATTATCAAGATAACCTGAACCACTTACAAATTCATAAGTATGAGTATCAGAGGCGTCCTCATCTGTAGTTGATAAAGTTGCTACTACTGACCCAGAACTTATATTCTCATTAAAACTTGTTACCGAAAGATTTATATCTGACGGAGAATACCTTTTTATATATTCATTCTTTGCGTCTGAAAAAGAAGAAAATGAATTAATAACCTCATCAATTAAATCTTCTACTAGAAAATACTCATAAGTACTGTCATAGGAATCATCAAAAGTTCGTAATGTAATTATTTCTACATCGTTATTAACTTGAACTTTATTTTCATCATCGTATGGGTAAACGGTAAACGATAGTTGATTGGAACCAACAGGGATGAAGTTTGGGAATCCTTTTTCTTCTACAGTATCAACCCATAATCTATCAATCCCATCGCCCCCACTAATTATGTAATCTCCATACTCTCCTAAGGGAGAAATTCCATGAATAAAAATTTTATCATCACCTTCTCCACCAAAAAAGAATAATTTGAGATGATCAGAGCGATAATTTGCATCAGTGTACGAATTTGAATGGTAAAAACCAAAATCATCACTTTCGTCTGAACCGTAAACAATTAAAGAATTAAAGTTTTCTTCTGCATCAGAAATTTCATATGAGACATCCAAAGAATCTTTAAAATCAATAAGTAGTTCTGAATATTCCGGAAAATAACTACTATATCTGTAACTCCAAGCAATAGTCTCATCTAAAGATAAGTCTACTAGGTCTATCTCTATCCCTTTAAGAATATCAAGAGTGATTTTTTTTGGCGTTTCATTAATTAGATTATTAACATTAAAAGTAAATGCTTCTTCATAAGACAATTCGCCAAGATCTGTTGTTTTTAATCTGATGTTATAAGAGTCTTTGGTTTCGTAATCCGGTGATGAATTTATCTTTAATTCACTTCCTTCAATAGTAAATAAACCATTATCGGTATCACCGGTTCCACTTACTAGTTCATATGTATGAGTATCTGATGCGTCTTCATCTGTTGTTGATAAATTTGCGATGACAGATCCAAGATTAATATTTTCATCAAAACTTGAAGCAGATAAACTGATATCTGTTGGAGCAAATAAATTAGATATTTTACTTATAAAAACGTCATAGAATCCGCCATTATGAGATTGTCCATCTAAATCACCCTTTGTATCACCAGCAATATAAATTGATCCATCACTTCCTGTTGTTAATCCTCTTGCATAATCAATTTCGTAACTACCGATAAGTCTTGTCCATTCCTTTGTTCCATCAGGACCATATTTACTTATAAAGGCATCGTCATAGAATCCGCCATTATGGGATTGTCCATCTAAATCACCACGTGTATAACCAGCAATATAAATTGATCCATCACTTCCTGTTGTTAATCCTCTGGCATCTTCAGAAGAAGAAGTCCCTAAAAGTTTGGTCCAATCCTTCGTTCCATCAGGATTATATTTACTTATAAAAGCATCCAATTCACCATTAATAGTTTGACCATCTAAATCATCAGTTGTATATCCAGCAAAATAGTCACCACTTGTCCAACCAGCAATATAAATTGATCCATCACTACCAGTCGTTAATGCTTCTCCATGTTCAGATGCGGAACTACCGAGAAGTCTTGTCCATTCATTTGTTCCATCAGGACTATATTTACTTATAAAGGCATCATTAGTACCATTATTATTTTGACCATCTAAATTACCCGTTGTATATCCAGCAATATAAATTGATCCATCACTACCAGTCGTTAATGCAGATCCATATTCAGATGCGGAACTACCGAGAAGTCTTGTCCATTCCTTTGTTCCGTCAGGACTATATTTACTTATAAAGGCATCCAATTCACCACTAATAGTTTGCCCATCTAAATAACGAGTTGTATCACCATCAAAATAGTCACCACTTGACCAACCAGCAATATAAATTGATCCATCACTACCAGTCGTTAATGCAGATCCATAATCACCTGAATTTGTCCCTAAAAGTTTTGTCCACTCCTTTGTTCCATCAGGATTATATTTACTTATAAAGGCATCATAATCACCACTTGTCTCTTGACCATCTAAAACACCAAGTGTATGACCAGCAATATAAATTGATCCATCACTACCAGTTGTTAATGCTCTTCCTTCTGCATAATAAGAAGTCCCTAAAAGTCTTGTCCATTCCTTTGTTCCATCAGGATTATATTTACTTATAAAGGCATCTACAATACTACTATTATTAGTTTGCCCATCAAGATCTTCTTGTGTTCTACCAGCAATATAAATTGATCCATCACTTCCAGTTGTTATTGCATATCCAAAATCGGGAGAAGAAGTCCCCAAAAGTCTTGTCCATTCAGTAAAACTATTAGAAGACATTAGGACTCAAAATCTAGACTTAAAATTTATTTTCAATAAATTTCGTATAATTTTACTTGAGACTTTTTACTTTTTTGATTTTTGATAATTTCTGATTTTATGAATTGTTAGAATTTATACCAAGAACCTTAAATAATCAAATATATATAATTACATTTTTAACTAATACAAATCTTCCCCACCATTTCCCCACCATTTCCCCACCACAAACTTTCATATCAATAAAAAAAGACCTCTATTGAAGTCTCCTGAAAGTATTAGTAATAGATGTAACTCCCCGGGCGGAAGTCAGGGTGATGTTTCCTGAAAGTGTATGAATGAATATGACATGAGAAATTTGTGATTTTGATATATTTCCCCACCATTTCCCCACCACATGATCTCAGAAAATCGTCCTTTTTTAAACATAAAAGAAGTATCAGAACTTCTTGGAATTTCAATATCAACAATTAATCGTTTAATCAAAAGAGGAGACTTTCCATCAAAAATTAAATTATCTCCTGGAAGAAAAGTTTTTATGAAATATCAAATAGATCAATGGATAAAAAGTAAAAGATCTGAATAAAAAGATTAAAGAATATCGCTAATAATTTCTCTATATAATTGGTTGGTTAAATATTCATTCATTTGCTTTTTTACTTTAATAATTTGCATACCTGATATTTTCATCAGCATGCATCAATGATCTTTAGTTATGCAGTGTCTTCATTTGTCTTCCAGTAAACTTCATGAATTCCATCTCCTTTATAATCTCCGGAATGTTTGGCAGTGAGATTATCATTTTCTAGATCATTTTGAAAACGCACCTTACTATTAAGTGCTAAAAGATATTCATTATCGTGATCAAAATCTCAATCGCCATTTAAAT
>QCIH01000013.1 GCA_003216795.1 Prochlorococcus sp. AG-402-K16 | reverse complement strand
ATCTATGCGTTAAATATTCAAATATTTTGGATAGTTGGATCATTAATTATTTGCAAATAAATATTGTTTATGTTTAAAAATACATTTCGATTCTTAGTAATCTAATTTAAATTGGGATTAAAAATAATTAATTGGTGATTTAGTGTTTCAAATAATTTGTGGTTTTTTAATTTTAATGATTTTAATATTGGTATTTATTTTTTACCGATCAAAATCTTCTTTTAAAAAAATATTATTTCAATTTCCTCAATATAATTCAGAAATTAAGACAGAAAAATTAAATCCAGATATTAATACTTTAGATTGGGATTTACATAAAACTAGACTCCAAAAATTTGGCAGATCTCAATATAAAGGGTTAACTTTCTTCACTAATGAAAAAGGGACGATATATTACCTAAATGAGAATGGAATAAGAGTTTATTGCTAACAGGAGAAATTAATTTTATAAATAGGAAAACCCGATAGAAATTAATAATATTAATGAAGTATTTATTTTTATTATCAGAAAAGTTCTACAGGTTTATTGAATGGGAGTGGAATACCTTAAAAAATCTAAGAAGAACAAAAAGAAAGAATTTTTTTTTAAGAGGATCATTTGCTTTATTTAGTTTATTCTCTATTCTTTTTTTAATATTTTCTCCCCCTATTGCTTTTGGAATATTATTTGGAGAGGGATTGAAATTTAGCATTTTTTTTATTTGGATATGGATTTTAAATTTAAAGTTTTTTTGAAGATTTATAATTTATATGCGGAGATTATTTAAAATTAAGAAGATAAGAAATTTACCTTATGCCAAAAATATTCAAACAAAATAAGTTAGCTTTGTTGGGAGCAAATATATTAATAATTTCACTCTGGGTAACTATATCTTCCTTTTTTGTAAATTTATTTCAAAGTGAAAATGCCCCATTTTATATATATAAAATTTCTTTTTTAATTAGATTCCTCCCTCCTGTTTGGGTTACATGGTTCCTATGGATAAAAAGAGGTGGTTTAAAAAGATAAATAAAAAAAAGCATTTTTACGTATTTACTATAAAAACAAATCAGTTAAAATCTGCGAGCTTACTTGAAATTTTCATTTAAGAATTAGGTGATTGAGAGATTGTTTTTAGCTAAGAAACAATCTCTTTTTTTTACAATTATTTTTTCACATAAAAAAAGTGTTTGTCAGTATCCCTAATGACAAACACTCATGACGATCAATTTTTTAAGAAAATTAAACAGGCAATCTATTATCAATTTCCACCGCGCCAGAATCCATAAGACGGCCAATTTTAATAACTAAAGCCATATCTAGCCTTGAAAACTCAGATTGATGGTTTGTTATCCAATCAAGTTCAGAAAGAGTTATAACTCCCAAAGTATTTACTTTAAGAAAAAGTAAGCCTAAGTTCATTTTAAAAAATTCCTGGGATTATCCAGCCGAATAAGCCATAATTTACAACTAATGCAAATAAGCCCATCATTGCCATTCTTCCATTAGTTCTCTCGGCGTTTTGCCAATAAGTTGTTTTTGAGTTTTCCATTTTTTCTAATTTGTAGAATTGTTAAATAGTAGGTTTTTAAACGAAACCAGGAATTATTTGACCTGTTGTTAGGTATGCTCCAACAGCAGCAATTAATCCAAGCATTGCGAATCTGCCGTTAAGAGTTTCAGCAACAACTTTTTCTTTTTCGATTGTTTTGACTTTTGTGTTTGTGTTTTTCATTTGATTAGAAGATGAATAGTTTAAATTTTCGTTTTGAAATTGCTTTGTTAAATAAGCAACGAGAATGGCTGTAAAAAATACAATTACGGCTAAAAAACCTGAAAGTGGACTCATTAAAAAATGCCAGGAATAATCTGTCCAGTTGAAACGTAAGCACCTACTAGTGCCACAAGGCCGATCATTGCCCAACGTCCATTAACTTTTTCTGCATTTCGAGGGTAACTGTCGTATGAAACAGACTCATCTATGTAAGGACGTGTTTCAGTAGGAAACATGTTCTGTCTGCCGCCTGATTCAGTAGTAATGTTTGAATTAGCCATTGAAGTTATGTAATTGTTAACTAATGTAACACTACTATTAACAAATGTAAAGTATTAAGCTGAAATTAAGTTATTTTCAAGATAACTACTACATAAATGTAACATACCCGTGACATATCCTCTTAAATAGTTGTTTTTAGTCTTGCTACGTTTTACAGATTGGCTAGAAAGCTATTAAGACTTCAATTTGTTGTTTGAGTATTTATTTTTAAATCTTTAGAAAGATATCAATTGGTAGAAACAACTACATCATTCTGAAATTTGAATAATTAATTTTTAGATATAATATATTTCACTTTATTATGGAATTCGCAAAAAAAATCATGACTGAAAAAGCTGAAAAGCTTAATGGTAAAGCCGCAATGCTTGGAATGTTTGCGCTTGTAGGAGCTTATTATTTTACTGGTCAAATTCTTCCAGGAATTTTCTAGAAAAAATCCTTTTTTAAATTTTTTCAGGGCTTTATCAAGCCCTTTTTTACTGGATGATTATTCTCTTTTTAATTATCTAATAATTCAAATAATTTACTTATTAAAAGCATTCTTTTAAAAAAAGTTTTATCAATATATTTTTTATTCTCTTCATTTAAAATTTCCTTACCATTTGAGCCCAATCCCTTAAGGATAAATTCTTTATCTTCTTTAATCCACTTATTTATCATCCCCCCCGTTGTCTCTATATGGAATTGTAATCCGTAAGCAAAATTACCAATCCTAAAAAACTGTTCTTTACAATATGCACTACTAGCAATGAGTACTGCCTTATTGGGCAATAAAATCCTATCTCCATGCCAATGCAGTACATGAAAAGAGTCTTCAAACAGTTCTTTGAAGTCTTTATTCGATTTGTCTATAAAAATTTGAGACCATCCAATTTCTGGTAATTCTTTTGGAGGTGATCCACCTTTAAGAATTTCTACATCTCCTCCAGCAGCATTCGCAAGCAACTGAGCACCTAAACAAACACCGATTATAGGTCTCTCATCTTCTAATTCTTTTTTTATAAAATCTCTTTCTAACTTAAGCCATGGATATCTGTCGCTTCCAATATCTTTAACTCCCATTGGTCCACCCATAATTAAAATTAAGTCACCTTTTTTTGTTTGCGGCAGAGCATTTTTTTTATCTAATCGAATAATTTCGATTTTTAAATCTCTTTCTTTAGCAAATTGTTCAAAAAGACCTGGCCCCTCTATTTCTAAATGCTGAAAAACTAATAGGCGTCTTATTTCCTTCATTCACTTTCCATTATTTCAGCTGATTCAGAACAGAGATTAACGCTAAACCACTTCATTGCCAACCAAGTATCTTCTTGGTATGTACCTGCTGCAATACTTACAAAACAATCATTTTCATACCAACTCCGATAACTGGGACTTACTCCCGTTCCTTTTAATCTATTTTCTAAGCCTTTTCCATATTTTTTAATTACAAGATTTATAGCTTCATTCTCAATTTCTCTTTGCCTTTCATCAGCAAAACCTCCTAGTGGAATAAAAAAAAGAATTGATGCAATAAGTAAACGTATCATTGAGTCTTTTTTTTATATGTAGCTAATTTTATATCGATTAATTAATTTTTTAAAATCATCTGCTCTATTTTGTCCATTCTTTAATGGTCTTGAGGAGTCAAGAACGGCTGCACAACATAATTGCCAACAAGACTTTTCATCTAGTCCTAATTTCTTGCATATATTTTTTGGAGCTTTAATAACTGTATTTATTTCTGCGATATGCTGTGTAGTTTCCCATAATTCTCCTTCAAGAAAGTCAATTTCAATACTTGATAATAATTCTGTAGCAACGTAATCTTTAATTAACTCAGTTAATTCCACGATATTTTATTAAAGCAGAGAAGTTAAATCATCTCTTAGTATTTATATAGCAAGATAAAAAAAAAGGAGCTAGTTTCTACCTCATCTTAAATCTCCTATAGATATTAAGAGACTACATCATTTCGTATTGATCAAGTTTGGCTTTTAATTTTGTTGCTTGTTTAATCAATGACAAAGCTTCTTTTCTGCCAGTTGAATGATTAGCCTGGACTATTAGATCGGCGTATTTCTTTGCGATTTTTTTTTTCATAATTTAAGCTATAAAAAATACCGTTTTTGAATCTTGCAACTAGCGAGTCACAACTAGAAGTAGATAAGGAGTCAACGGTTAAAACCTCAGAGTCAACAAATTGGAACGGGTTAACTCGTGTCTTTAATTTATAATCAATTAATAAAAAAGCTGTTGGTATCTACGATTACATTGTTTTCAAACCCTGATTTAATTTATAGTTATCCATGAATTGGATTGAAAATTTTCAATTATCCTTTTAATTCAATTAATAAAAAAAAGGGGGTTAAAAACCCCCTTCGGTTTATTAAAAGACCTAATTTACTAATTACCTAAACCTAGAGGAGCCCAAAGAGTTGCTTCAGAACCTATAACAGGGACAACTCCTGTAGTTTTTGCATTAGAAACTTTATTTTTAACAATAGGAGTATCTTGCTCTCCTAAAGCTGCCCATAATGTTGATTGATGAGCGATAACTGGTTGAACTTTTAATGGTTGAGATTGAAAAGAAGGCTTTTGGGTTCTTACAAGTTGGACTCCAAGAGAACCAACAATAAATGCTCCAAGAAAACCTGCAAATACAGCAGTAATATTGTTACTGCTTACTGCGGTAGATACGTTATTAGACATAATAGTTATGTGACTAAATTTCATTTTTGACTGAAGTCCCCGTTCCTTGGCTTCAATCTTAATGCGGCCCGTAAAACGAGATGAACGTTTATGTAGTCTACGCTACATTTTAACTATAGGTACAATTTAATTTACAAGATGTTAATGGCAATACAAAAACTTATTAAAAAATAAGAAATTAAATTTTAAAGTGAAGAAAATATATTTGAATTTTTTTGAGTAAAAAATAATTGATTATTTTCATAATTGTTTGCAGAATAACTTTCGGAAACAACAGTTCCGTGAGTTACCCCAAAAATAAAACCAAGTAAGATCGCTAAACGCATCCATGAATATAAATTTGAAGTTAATTTCCCTCGAATTAAGAATATATGATGTTGTTATTTATACTAAATAATTTTTTTATCCCCCAAGATATGACATTGATGGATGAATTTTTTGATTTTTGTCAGTTGTTTTCTCTAATACTTTAAATCGATCTTCACTATAGTTATCTTCTCTAGCTTCCCAAATGCTCTTGATTTTATTTTCCAATTCATGGAGATTAATTGGTAGAGACAACCATGGGTTTAGATTTATACCTTCATTAGAAAAAAGACATGTATAAGCATAACCATCGCTAGTTATCCTCAATCTATTACAGTCTGAACAAAAAGGATTACTTATTGAAGAGATTGTACTTACAAAACTATTTGAATCACTCATGTACCATCTATTAGCAGTTTGTCCCTCCTTTCTTCCGTAGTCTTTTAATCGATGTTTCTTCTTTAATAGCCTAATAATTCTTTCAGAGAAAAAAACATCTGATGGCTGCCAATTATTAGATATCCCTACGTCCATATACTCAATGAAACGAATTTCTATAGACCTTTTTTTTGCAAAATCAACTAATTCAAAAATTTGATTATCATTAATCTCTTTTTTTATAACTGCATTTATTTTTAATTTCCCCGCCTTTGGATTAAATCCAGCATTAATTGCATGATCTATTCCTTCAAGGACAGTAAATAATTTTTCTTTGCCAATAATTTTATTTTCCTCTCCAATCATTTTTGAAAAAATATCAGGATTAATCGCATCTAAACTTACTGTTATGCGGTCTAAACCATTTTTAAAAAGCTCATTAGCTTTTTTCTTAGAGAGCAAATATCCATTTGTGGTTAGAGAAATATCCTGTAAATTAGCTAATGGATTTGATTCTTCTAATCTTTGCGATTTAATTTCATAAAGAAGTTCATCTAATTGAGAACTCAATAAAGGTTCTCCTCCAGTGATTCTTAAAGAATTTACCCCTAATCGACAACTGACTAAAATTAACTTTTTAAATTGTTCAATATTTAAAACATCCAAACTATAGTTCTCAGGCTTACAGTAAATACACGAAAAATTGCAATTTTGTTTAAGAGATAACCTTAAAACTTTTAACTTTCTTTTTCTATTATCCTCCAATTGCTTAAATCCCATTATTCATATTTAAGAATTCTCTCTTGGAATTTATATTAATTAAATCTCCATTTTTTGCATAGAAATATTTATGGGGAATTTGATCAACCCATCCGAGAAAATTTTTCTTCCCAGAGGATAACTTTTTTTTTAATTTAAAATGATTTTCTTCATTGATGGGATAAATTCCGAATAATGGTTGTGCAGAAATTCCATCATGGGATATTAACGCAAAATTTTGATTTTCTTCCCATGATTTAAAAAGTGAATAAATTAATTTTGTATTCAAATTAGGCATATCGACTGGGACAATTAGGATATTTTGTGTATTTTTTTTAAAAGATGAAAAAATTTGTTCTATACAAGTTAATGGTCCATCAAAGGGTTGGGCATCTGAAATAAACTCAACATTATTGCTTTTATCAACTTCCTTTAAATGAGAAGTATAATTTGTTATTACAAAAGTCTCTAAATTAAGGTTATTTAATATTTTTATTTTGTGAGTCAGCCAATTTCCTCCTTCATTATGTTTAATTAGTGCTTTATCAGATCCCATCCTTGAACTCTTGCCACCAGCCAAAATGAATGCTTTAAATTTTTTAAGTTTTATTTCCATAACTTAGGCAATATTTTTCCACGAGTACTTTATGTATCGGATAATACCAATAATCAGATTACTAATATTCCCCAATTTTAATTTTATTAGTGCTGACTATTGATTCTAGCCTTTTAAAAAAGTTGCATTTCTTAAAAACTAGATTTCGTATTAAATAATACAAATGAATGCATTGATCGAAATATAAATTGCTTAAAAATAAGTCTCGAAAATTTTCATGTTAAGTGACGTTTGGTCTCTAAATGGCAGATATAGAACTCTTCACCTCACCTGGTTTGCCTTTTTCCTTACTTTTGTTGTTTGGTTTAACCTCGCACCTCTTGCAACTACTGTTAAAGCCGATTTGGGTTTATCTGTTGCTCAAATTAGAACAGTAGCAATATGTAATGTCGCTTTGACTATCCCTGCAAGAGTTTTGATTGGAATGTTATTGGATAAATTTGGCCCAAGAAAAACTTACTCAACAATTTTGATATTTTCTGTCGTGCCATGTTTATTATTTGCTAGTGCTCAAGACTTCAATCAACTTGTTATTGCGAGATTGCTTTTATCAATAGTAGGAGCAGGTTTTGTTATAGGAATAAGAATGGTCTCTGAGTGGTTCCCTCCGAAAGAAATTGGTTTGGCTGAGGGAATATATGGAGGATGGGGAAATTTTGGATCTGCTTTTTCTGCTCTTTCTCTTGTTGCCGTAGCTGGATTCTTGTCTTTTTCAGGAGGGTTTGAGTTACCTACTGGAGCTGTACTTAATTGGAGGGGAGCTATCGCTCTTACAGGAATTATTTCTTTCGTTTATGGAATTATTTATTTCTTTAGTGTGACTGATACACCTCCAGGAAAACCTTATCAAAGGCCTGCAAAAACAGCTGGTTTAGAAGTAACGAGTATAAGAGATTTCTGGGGTTTAATTGGAATGAATGTCCCATTCGCAGCAATTCTTTCAGTCCTATGTTGGAGACTTCAAAAAGTAGGTTTCCTTACTTCATCTACTTATCCAATAGCCTTAATCGCAGTTTTAGCTTGGTTTATTTTCCAAACTTGGGGAATTATAAGAACGAATATTGAATTATTAAATGGAACTAAAATTTACCCTAAAGAAGATAGATATGAATTCAAACAAGTAGCGATCTTGGAATTAACTTACATCGTAAATTTTGGATCAGAATTGGCAGTAGTTTCAATGCTTCCTAGTTTCTTTGAATTTACATTTGATTTACCTAAAGCTGTAGCCGGAATTCTTGCATCATGTTATGCATTTGTGAATTTAATAGCTAGACCTGCCGGAGGATTGATATCTGACAGAACAGGCAATAGAAAAAATACAATGGGATTCCTAACTATGGGATTAGGGTTTGGATATCTATTGATGTCTTTAATAAAACCTGGAACTTTTACAGGATCAGCAGGAATTCTTATGGCTGTATTTTTAACGATGCTTTGTTCATTTTTTGTACAGTCTGGAGAAGGTTCAACTTTTGCTTTAGTACCCTTAGTTAAAAAAAGAGTTACAGGACAAATAGCTGGCTTGGTTGGGGCTTATGGAAATGTTGGTGCGGTAACTTATTTAAATATTTATAGCCTTTTACCTTTATGGATGGGTGGAGGTAAAGATCCTTCTCCAGAAATAATTGCTGCTTCAAATAGTGCCTTCTTCCAAGTTTTAGGTATAGCAGGATTAATAGTTGGATTTTTCTGTTATTTCTTTTTAAAGGAACCTCAAGGATCATTCGCTGATGCTTATGAAGGGGAAAAAGCTGAAAATTACGTTTAACCAAAAACTATTTAGATATTTATAAAAGAAATTTTATGAATTTTACTAAAAGTCAATGCCCATATTGCGGTGTTGGCTGTGGTTTAAAAATGAAGCCTAAAAGTTCGGTTTCTGATGATAAATGGTTAGTCAGTGGAGATAGGGATAGTCCTTCAACTCAAGGTAAATTATGCGTAAAAGGAGCAACAGTATGTGAGACTTTAAAAGACGGGAGATTAAAAGAACCACTTTATAGGGAAAATTTAAATGAAGAATTTAAAGAAATTTCCTGGGACGAATCATACGAAATTCTGAAAGAGAATATTTTGAGTTCTATAAAAAATTATGGACCTGATTCAATAGCTATGTATGGCTCAGGTCAATTTCATACTGAAGATTATTACGTAGCCCAAAAGCTTCTCAAGGGAGCAATAGGCACAAATAATTTTGATGCTAATTCAAGACTATGTATGAGCTCAGCAGTAGCTGGATATAACAGAAGTTTTGGCTCTGATGGCCCACCTTGTTGTTATGAAGATATTGATCATTGCTCTTTAATTTTATTAATAGGGACAAATACTGCAGAATGTCATCCCGTTCTTTTTGATCGAATTAAAAAACGTAAAAGAAACGTAAATGATAATTTAAAAGTAATAGTAATTGATCCAAGAGAAACTGAAACTTCATCCATAGCAGATTTTTACTTACAAATTTCTTCTGGAACAGATCTATTTTTATTAATTGGGATTGCGAATTATCTTTATAAGAATCAATTAACTGATCAAAATTTCATTGCTAAGTCGACCGAAAGCTATTTTGATTTTGTAAAACATATACAAAAATGGGATTTAAAAAAAATAAGTGAAATTTGCAATATATCCGAGAAAACAATTATTGATATTGCAAAATTATGGGGAGAAAGCAAAAATGTTCTAAGTCTTTGGTCGATGGGTTTGAATCAAAGGCAAGAGGGAACAGCAGCAGTAAATGGGCTAATAAATCTTCATTTAATGACCGGCCAAATAGGCAAAGAAGGTTCTGGTCCTTTTTCCTTAACTGGCCAACCAAACGCTATGGGTGGGAGAGAAGCAGGAGGACTATCGCACCTTCTTCCAGGATATAGGTTTGTAAAAAATAAAATAGATAGGAATGAAATTGAAAAAATATGGGGGTTCCCTGAGGGAAAGATATCTGCAAAACAGGGTCTATCTGCATTTGAACAAATAGAAGCTATAAAAAAAGGATCTGTGAAAATTTGGTGGATTGCAGCTACAAACCCTTTGGTGAGCATGCCTAATTTAAACTTTGTAAAAAAAGCACTTTTAAAATGTCCTTTAATTATTCTCAACGAATCTTATGAACAAAGTGAATCAATTAAATATGCTCATCTAGTATTGCCCGCAGCTCAATGGAGCGAAAAAGATGGAGTTATGACAAATTCAGAAAGAAGAGTAACCCTTTGCCCATCTTTCAGAGAATCGAATAAAAATTCAAAACCAGATTGGCAAATATTTGCTGAATTAGGACAGAAGATAGGCTATTTCAAACAATTTGAATATGAATCTTCATCGGAAGTTTATGATGAATTTTTAAAAACTACTACAAAAAGATTATGCGATATGAGCGGATTATCATATCAATTATTAAAAAATCATGGTCCTCAACAATGGCCTTATCCTAAAGGCAGCGTACCTAGTACATCTTCAAAAAGATTATACGAAGATGGTTATTTCCCAACTAAGACTGGCAAAGCAAATTTTTGTATTGATGATCCTATTGGGTTGGCTGAACCCCCTTCAGATGAGTACCCACTAATTTTGACAATTGGAAGATATCTAAGTCAATGGCATACAATGACAAGAACTTCTAAAGTTCAAAAACTTACAAAAAAGAATCCAGAACCGTTATTGGAAATTAATTCTAAAGATGCTTTATCTTTAAAAATCAAAAATGATGAAATAGTAAAAATTAAATCCAAAAGAGGGGAAGTTCAAGCAAAAGTTCAGATTACTGACAAAATTAAAGTAGGTACAGTTTTTTTACCAATGCATTGGGGTTTTAGTCAAAAAAATATGTGTGAAGTAAACTCTTTGATGCATGAAAAGTCATGCCCGATATCAAAACAACCGGAATTAAAAGCATGCTCAGTAATAATTGTTCCAAACTAGGCAATAATCTTATTTCAGAATCTCATCAAATGCTCTATCCAAATTGTTGTGTTCATGACTTGGTCTAACTAATTTGCAAAAAGCAAATCTATCTAATTCGCTTAAATTTCTCCATTTTTCAACTGAAATATTAATTCTCCTTGCTAGTGCAGATTTTAAAACTTGGTCAGGAACTTTATTTTTATTTTGCCAAGGTTGATTAATTGAAATTTCTATTTCTTTTGCTTCTCCATATTTTGAATTAGATGTAATTTCTTTTAAAAAAGTTTTTAAATCAATGAGATCTTTTTTTGAATCTGGCCAATCTACTATCTTATTTTTTTCAATTAAATTAAAATCTTGCCAATGAGTAAGTTTTAATTTTATTCCAATCAAATCAAGTTTCCTTCTTACACATAAAGGAATGCATCTTAAGTCTTTAATAAAATCATCCTCGAAATTAAAATAATGATTTGATTGATTGTTAACCAAAACTAAATTGATATTTTATTAATAAATTAATGCTAAGTATAAAAAATTGATATTAGCTTTATTAAAAATTTTATTTTTTGTATTATTGAATAAATTGCTAAATGGAAATGGATAAATCTTTAACTCATATTAATGAAAGGGGAGAAATGAACATAGTTGATATTTCAGATAAAGTAGAAACTAAAAGAGAGGCTTTAGCAGAAGGATATATTAATTTAAACAAAGAAATATTAGAAAAAATAAAAAATGAAAAAATTAAAAAAGGTGATATTTTTGCAGCGGCTAGATTTTCTGCAATAAATGGTGCAAAAAAAACCTCAGAACTTATCCCTCTCTGTCATAATTTATCATTGAATAAAATCACAATTGATTTTGAAATTTGTGAATCAATGAAAGCAATTAAAATTATTGCTTTTTGCAAATCTCATTCTAAAACAGGCGTTGAGATGGAGGCTCTTACATCAGTTTCAATTGGTCTTCTCACTCTATATGACATGCTCAAAGCTTTAGATCCTTTTATGACTATTGATAATATTCGCCTTTTAGAAAAAAAAGGTGGTAAAAATGGAATATTAAAAAGAAGTTAAGTACTCACAATAATGGGAATTGATATCAATAATCAGGGTCTTTATTTAAACGATGCTATTAAAAAAATCTTGGAAGAGATGGATACTTTAATAGTGAATAATGAAATTTTACATAAGGAAGAGATCAATTTAGACGAAGCACTTGGAAAAGTTTCTATGGAGGAAATCTTATCTGAGGAAGATATGCCAGGTTATAGATCATCAGTTATGGATGGATATGCGTTAGGAGAATCAACTAAAGGTAATAAATGGAAAATTGTAGGAGAGTCTTTTCCCGGAAAGCCATTTAATGATCTTCTTAAAAAAGGTGAAGCTGTAACTATTAGCACAGGTTCATTTGTTCCAGATAATTGTTTTTCTGTGATACCTCAAGAACAAGTTTCTTTAGAATTTTTAAACGGAAATGAGTATATTGTTAAAAAAGAAACATCATCTAATAACTCTTGGATTAGAGAAAAAAATGATCAAGTATTTAAAGGTGAAATATTAATTAAGAAGGGGGTAAAGATTACACCTGGGATTTTAAGTAAATTAGCAAGTTGTGGGATAAAAACCATAAAAGTTAGTAAAATTTCTAAATTAGGTTTACTAATTACTGGAGATGAACTTATCAAATCAGGGACTGCAAGAAAGAAAGGAGAAATATGGGAAAGTAATAGTATTTTGATAAAATCAATTGCAAAAAATCTTGGATTTGAAATTAATGAAATTCATATAGAAAAAGATAATTATCAAAATATTAAAAATTCTCTTAGAAATATTTCTGAATTTAATGATGTGGTTATTTCAGTTGGTGGGATATCAGTGGGTAAAAAAGATTTTTTAAAAGATATTATTAACGAGTTAGGAGAGATTAAATTTTGGAAACTATTTTTAAAGCCAGGAAAACCCTTTGCTTTTGGATTGATAAACAAAAAAATTCCCTATTTTGGATTACCTGGGAATCCCGTTTCAGCAGCTATTACTTTTATCCAACTTGTTTGGCCCGCACTTCAGAAACTTGAAGGAATTACTAATATTGAATTTCCTCTTAGGATTAAGGTTAAGCTGAATTCTGATTTGAAAAGAAGAAAAGGGAGACCCGAATTGCTTAGAGGAAAACTTATCGTTAATGAAGAAGGTGAATTAATTGCAGATATTTCTGAAGAACAATCCTCATCAAAGATTAGTTCAATATCTAATTCAGATTTATTAATAGAAATACCTTCTGAAATTGATTTTTGTCAAAAAGGAAATTTATTATGGGCACAACTTTTAAAAAATAATTTTTTATAATTTAAACCCTAAGTCAGTATTCTTTTTTACCCATGAGGATCCTTTGAAAGTCCATTCTTTTTTCCAAAAAGGAACTTTGTATTTTGTAAATTCAAGTATTTCTTGGAGATATTTATTTGCAATGCCTCTATGATTAGCACTTACTGCTATTAAAATAATAGGCTCGTTAGGGTAAATGAAACCTATCCTGTGCAAGAGAAAAATACATAAATCATCCTGTTTTTCAGAAATTTTCATTAAATATCTTTTAATATAATTTTCGGTCATTCCTTTATAATGAACAATTTCTAGTTTCTTTAAATCATTTCCAAATTGATCAGAGGGCCTTACTCTCCCAATAAAAAATGAGTTTGCTGAATTTTTATTTACCTTTTCCCAAAGTTCGAATTCTTTATAAGGATTAAAAGTCTCTTCTAGGATTTTAAATTTTATTCTTAAATTATCCACCGGTAAACATTGGCATAAATGCCACCTCATCATCCGGATTAATCATCGCATCCATATCTGTAATTTCTTGATTAATAGAAACGATAATATTATCTTGCGGTAAATTAGAATTAATTAAATTCCATACAGAAAAAACCTTCATTTGAGACCCTTCAATTGTAAGAAATTTTTCATTCCATCCTAGATCTTCAGCGATACTAGATAATAAAACCACCTTAATTTTGTTAGATTTTTTAGTTTCCATCTATAGTGATCTAGTAACTAATGGTTTAATTTTAAGTGGTTTCTATAGCTTTGCTTACTGTTTCTGATACTCGTAACACAAAAAATGATGAGAGTGGAAATTATCTCCTTCACGAGGCTGAGAGATCAGGACACAATGTCGTTGATAAGATAATTTGCAAAGATGATATTTATTTAATTAGAAAATATACGAGCGATTGGATCTCAGATCCAAATATTGATGTGATTATTACTACAGGTGGGACAGGAATTACAGCTCGGGACGTTACTCCTGAAGCTATTAGACCTTTATTAGATAAAGAGATTGATGGTTTTGGGGAGACTTTTAGATTTTTATCATTTAAAAAGATAGGAACTAGTACTTTACAAAGTAGGTGTATTGCGGGGTCTGCAAATGGTAAGTTTTTATTCGTTTTGCCAGGATCTAAGGATGCTGTTATGACAGGTTGGCAAGATATAATTTCTTATCAACTTAATCAAAATACAAAACCTTGTAATTTAATAAATCTCATTGATAAGTTAAAAAAATAATTCTCTAGTTTATTTATTTGTTAGAAATTGATTTGAGATCAATTTTTGATTTTTTATGCATTTAAGTAGAGAAGGATCTTTTATCTCATTTTCTAATTTTGATAATTGTTCAAAACTATTATCATTCCAAATGCTCCCTAAAGAAAAAATTGCATATTTAGCGATTTCTAATTCTTTATTTAAAGAATATTTATAGAGTAATTTACAAACTATTTCGCTTTCTCTTCTTTTTAAAATAGAGATTATCTTGTAGTTGATTTTGAAATCATCGTAAATTTTTATTTGATCAATAAAAGATAATAATATTTCATCAGTTAATTGATGAGCTTTAAAATGGAGAATATTAAGGCCTGCAATCCAAAAATCTATTTCGCAAATATCGAATATTTCTCTAATTAATGAAAGTTCGATTTCTCCTCCCCAGGGCTCTAAAGCATTAATTATATGAATATTTAACTTATTATTTTGATAGAGATTTTTTAGTAAAAGATCTTTTGCATCTTTTTCATTTGTTAATTTAAGGGCCTCAATAAATTCATCTTTAAGGCCAAATTTTTTTATCATCTTTTCAAGTAAAAAATAGCCTTTCCTTTCTTGCATACCTATCTTTTCCGCAATAACTTTGCGAATCTCAAAAGATAATTTCAATGAATAGTAGGAAAAAAGAATATCAAGATCTAATTTTTTTGAACCTAATCCATTTAAAACTTCTAATATTTCAGATTCACTTTTGCTCATTAATATATTTAGGTTTTTAACTTTGCATTAAACTTGTTGATTAAAATTTCTTTGATTAATTTATAAATTTCATGTTTACTAACTTTTTTAAATTCGGTTTCACCTAAAGTTTGCAGGTGATCTTGTCTTCCTCCAATACTGACATTATATCCATCCTCAGTTCCTCCCCCCTCTTTTTTTACCTTTGTACCAGTCATGCCAATACCACCCATATGAGCTTGTCCACAATTATTTGGACATCCTGTCCAGTGGATTTTAACCTCCTCTGATAATTCAAGTTCTCGATCTAATTTTTCAGAAATATTCCTTGCTATATCTTTGGTATTTGCAAGAGCAAAGCTACAATAACTACTCCCTGTACATGAAACAGTACTCGCTGAAAAATGGGATGGATTTAATTTGAATTTATTAATAATTTCTTCATTACCAAATTCTTCTAAAATATTATCTTTCAGGCCAACAATAATTAGATTTTGATCTTCGGTTAGTCTTACTTCACTCTGTCCATATTTTTCAATTAATCTTGCAATTTCTTGTATGTCTTCTACACATAATCTTCCTACCGGAATGTGTAATCCAGCAAAGTAAAGATTATTCTGTTTTTGTTTATTAATCCCAAATAAACTTCTTTGTCTTTCGTTGAAAATTGAGCCTGGATCGTTGGATAAAGTTCCAAATTTTTCTTCTACAAGTTCTCTAAATTTTTCGATACCTATAGAGTTCAAATAATATCTAAATCTTCCTTTATTTCTTAGAAATCTATCTCCATTATCTCGCCAAAGGGAACAAATAATTCCAGTTATTTTGCATATATCTTTTTCTTCTACCCAGACATCTAGAGGTATAGCATAAGCATTCAAAGTTGCTGATAAAATTCCTCCTACCCAGACACCAAAGCCTAATATTTCATTTTTAAAAACAGGATGAAAGATAAGATCATTATGTAG
Source organism: Prochlorococcus sp. AG-402-K16 (assembly GCA_003216795.1). Classification (GTDB taxonomy): domain Bacteria; phylum Cyanobacteriota; class Cyanobacteriia; order PCC-6307; family Cyanobiaceae; genus Prochlorococcus_A. Next base: position 26,604 of record QCIH01000013.1, on the reverse strand, counting down.
AAGAAAATTATCTTTTGCTCCTGCAACTGCAGTATTCCACTTCCTTGGTAAATTCGAGAATTCGGGGTTGCCATTACCAGAATTTGTTAAGTAATTTTCTAATTCAGAAGTATATTTTCTTGTATCTATAATTTCTTCAGGATCAATTCCCGCTAGTGGATTACCAGTAACATTCCTTGGATTATCCATTCCAGACTGAACGGATGTAATATCAACCTCTTTAAGTCTTTTAATAATATCTGGTAGATCATTTATCAAAACCCCCCTTAATTGAATATTTTGCCTAGTTGTTATATCTGCAGAACCGTCTTCTCCATATCTAGCGACTATTGACGCGATTACTTTCAACTGATTAGAGTTCAGAATTCCATTGGGAACTCTTAGCCTCATCATAAATCTTCCAGGAGTTTTTGGTCTCCAAAAAAGGCCATACCACTTTAAGCGCATTTGCAAATCTACTTCATCCATCTCTTCCCACCCTTTAAGAGCGTAATCATCTAACTCTTCAAAAATTTTCAGACCATCTTTCTCCGCCTTTTGCTTTTCAATCTTATTTAATTTTTTATCATTTAAATAATATTGCATATTAATTTTTATTCTTTTATTCTTATGAAATTTTAGACAATTTAATGTTTCCTCATATACAAATGTCAATAAATATTGATTATTTATTTTTAACACCTAATTCCATATTTTAGGAAACTCTTTAGCTCATAAAAACATAAAGGCTTTTTCTTGGCCGGATCATTTATCCGTAATTATGAGATATTTCTGTCCACCCTTTTTGGTGCAGTTCGTGCCACTTTTCCCAGGCTGAATCTATGTTGAGTTTTTCAGAGGATTTGTACCCTCCAGGTTCTCCAAGGTGATTTGTGTAGAAAAGATGAGTATGAATTTTTAAATTAGGTTTAGGAGTATTTTTGCACTCTTCGAAAAAGATAATTCTGCTGCCTTCGGGATTAAGTAGGCATCCGTTAGGTTTGCTAGTGCTACAACCAAATGAGTACTTAGGATCCATACTTTACCTTTAATCGGCCGGTTAATTATTGATACGTTTGTACTATAAATTATATCCTCCTTGTTTTGCTGTCAATCCTTTTAAGGTTAAGTACTTATTTACTAATAATTATTTTGTTTTTTAATTAATAAGATAATTTCTTTAAGTTTATGAATTACAGGGAAGATCTAGAAATTAAACTACAAAAAGTAACACTTGCAATGCACGAAGTTGTAGATGATATCCATAAAACTGAAACTGAGAAGCAAAGAATAATTTCCAAACTTATTGAATTTAAAGAAGCAATCATTTCAAAGGGAATTGAACTTAACATTGAATTAGAGGCAGCCTAGAAATATTTAATATCTCATGAATGTTTAATAACTTTTAGAATAATGTTATTAACAAAGAAGGGTTATTTATCAAATGCAGCCTGGTACTTTTGAATTATTGATCCTAGTATTTATCTTTTTAGGTCTTCAAGCCTGGTGGATTATCCCAATAGTTATTAAGAATAATAAATTAAATAATAAAGGTAAGGATTTAAGAGAGGAAATTAAGCAATTAGAAAAGTTATATAAAAAATAAATTAGTTTATTATTTTTGCAAACTACCTATTATTAGTGAAACTCAAATATCTAATGAAATTAAAAAAATTTATTCCAGTTTGCTTCCTTTTTATTGGGACTTTAGCTTTCCCAAAACCTTCTCTTGCAGAAGAAAAGATTGAGGTTATACCTATTATTCAAAGTTCAAAAGGACTAAGTGGTAAAAATTTTAATTATCTCGAGGGTAAGCCTGAATTAAGACTCTTAAAAGTAAAAATTCCAGTTGGCTTGAAAACTCCAATTCATACTCATCCTTCCCCAATGTTGATTCATGTCACCAGAGGAAGATTAAAGCATGTTAGGGGTGAAGAAATTAATTTCTTTAAAGCAGGTGATGCATTTATAGAGAGCAATAATGGGGGCCCCCACTATGTGAAAAGTGTTGGGAAGAAGCCGGCCATACTTCACGTGGGAGTTGTATCAGTAGTTGGAATGCCTACGGCCATAAATAAATAAGATTTTTCTCAAAGTTGTTCTATCAGTATGAGGATTAAACTTTTATGAAGAACAGCTGTAGTGAGATACTCCTCCATAGTTAAAATACTGGCTTGGCTTTAGTCGATTATATTTTTGATCTATTTCTGAGGATTGTTCTATATATGGATTGCTAAAGACATCCTGTAACTCTTTTATTTTTTTGTAATTTCCTTTTTCAGCTTCTTCGTATGCGGGAACGACCATCCATTCGCGCCAAGTATAGACTGGATTTAGGGATTTCATTGATGCTGATTTCGCTTTAATATTTCCCTCTTTCTTCAAGATTGATTGCCAGTTTTGAAGCCATACTTCCCACCTATTATTGAGCTCGTCATTAATTGGTAGATAGAAACAGTCTTTTAAAGAATCTAAGTTATCAGGGATTTCAGAGAGTTTGCGGAACAAAATTGTATAGTCTGCTTTTGAAATGACCATGAGATTAAAAAAATCATTTATTAGAGCTTCGTTGTAATGTTCTAAACCAAGCTTGTTTGCCCACATTTTCATCAATTCCTTATTCATTAATTCAGAAAAATCCTTTTCGATTTGATCTAACTTTTCTTGATCTTGTTTGCTTCGTGAAAGTAACGGACTAAGAGATGAACAGAATGTTTTAAAGTTGATTGCCGCTGCAGAAGGCTGGTTAAAAAATGAGAAATGTTCACCTCCACCTGTCCATGGTTGAAATCTTGGATCAAATAATTCACAGAATCCAAAGGGGCCATAATCCAAGGTATAACCACCAGCAGCACAATTATCACTATTGAAATTACCCTGGCAATAACCAACTCTCATCCAGTTGGCTATAAGTGATATAAGTCTTGATCTGTATAAAGAAGCCAGTTTTATTACTTTACTTTCAATTGAAATCTCATATTCAATTTCATCTTTATAATTTCTATCAATTAGATGTTGAACTATCATCTTTAGTTCATTAAGCGCCTCATCATGTGCATTATTACGAACTCGTCTTGTAAAAAGTTCAATCTGGCCTACACGTAAAAAAGATGGAGCGACTCTCGTAGTAATTGCCGCTTGATTATCAATCATGATATCAGGTTCAAAATATCTGGACCCTTTGGAATACCACGGTCTTCTAACTATTTCTGAACGTGAGACATAAAGTGTTAAAGATCTTGAGGTAGGGATTCCCAATGCATCCATTAATTCCTGTGCGAGAAATTCTCGTACGCTAGACCTTAAGACAGCTCTGCCATCTGCTCCACGGCAGTAGGGAGTCGGACCTCCTCCTTTAAGTTGCATTTCCATTCTTTTCCCATTGAATAAACCTTCAAAAACAGAAATTGCTCTGCCATCGCCATAACCATTGCCGGTGCCAAAGGGACATTGTTGGGTATATTCAGTTCCGTAAATTGATAATGCATAACCTGTTGCCCAACCAACAGGACTCATTGGATAATTAGCAACAGAAATATCACCTGAGAAAAAACGACAAAAATTCTCGTCTTTAGTAAGATCTGAGCTTAGACTTAGTTCTTTAAAAAGTTTGTTGCTATGGGAAATATATTCTGGTTCTGGAATAGCAGTTGGCACAACTGGTACATAATGACCTGAATATATTGAACGCGGCTTGTGATCATTTCCATCTTTTGTTGATTGAGGATCTGCTTTAAGAGAATTCATAAAAGAATAGTCAGATAGTTGAGAAAATTCAGAAAAATTTTTTGTGAGCTTTCCTTTTAATGAATCAGATTTTGTTGACATCAAATTTGTTATCTATTCTTTTAGGCGCTCTAATTTCTTTAAATTAAACACCTAAATGTATCTTATATAGATTCTATTAAAGATGGTTTTTGGCGATACGTTTGAGATTAAATATAAGTTAAAAGTTAATACTTAATTAAAAAAAAGGATCCGCGGTAAGATATTTTTTTGGCTTTTAAAAAATAAAAAAGAACTTCTCCAACACATCAACTTTTTAAACAAGAACGACTGCAAATACTAATATATTGACAAGTTTTTTTAAGCTTGCTTTCAAATAATGCGCAAAAAGTTTCACGATTTAATTTGTTGATCCACTTATACCACACCCTTATTTCCGCACTATATTACTTGTAAAATTTTTCTAACTTACCCAGCCTTTGAGCAAATCAAACACACTAATAAATAGTCCAAAACCAATAATTGGGGGTGCAACCCATCTTGTCATGAATTTCAAATAACGTGTCGTTTTGATTCCTACTTTTGAATCACTAAGTTCTTCATTAAACTTTCCAGGTACTACCCATCCCATAAAGAAAGTAACCAAGAATCCACCAAAGATAAGTAATACCCCTCCAAAAATCGAGTCAATGGTTCCTAGAATGTTTAAATTCAATGCAGAAGGAATACCTGCTAAGAATAGGAAAAGAGTTATAAGCCAAACAGATTTTTCTCTTTTAAAACCAAATTTATCCATTAATGAGGAAACTGGAACTTCCAATAATGAAACAGAGGAAGTTATTGCTGCAATATAAGCTAGTGCAAAAAATGCAACAGCTACAATTCTTCCAACCGCTCCATATGAACCAAGGCCCGTAGGTATTGATATAAATAATGCACCAACTGTTGATTCAGAAATAACATCACTTAAACCAAATGTTAAAACAATAGGAAAGGTAATAAGTCCTGCCATAAGACCCACCAAAGTATCCAATGATGCAACTCCAAGGCTTAGTTTTGGAAGATTACTCTTTTTATTCAAATAGGAAGCATAAGTCACCATAACTCCAATTCCTAAACTTAAAGAAAAGAAAGCTTGTGTAAAAGCATTTCTTATTGTTTGAGGGTTCCTCAATTCATCAAAGTCAAACTTAAACAAAAATGTTTTGTATCCTTCCCATGCTCCTGAAAGTGAAATGGCCCATATTGCTAACGATAGAAGAATTATAAAAAGTATAGGCATAAAGAATCGTGTCACCTTCTCGATTCCTTTTTTTATCCCTGATGAAACTATTATGGCTGTAAGAACAAGACTTAATAGGTGCCCCAATAAAACACTGCTTCCACTACTAATTGAGCCAAAGAAAGCTTCTGCTTCACTTAAATTTTTTGGTAACCCAAAAAATAATGAATGGAACAAGGTATCTGCGGTCCACCCCATTATGACTGAATAATATGATGCTATTCCCAAGGGAGCTATAAAGAAAAGAATTCCTAATGGATACCAATTTTTTCCAGCTAACTTTACTGGTGCAAGCAATGTGCTGGCAGTAGCGTTTCTTCCTAAAGCCATTTCAGCAACAAATACTGGAAGGCATACAATTAAAACGATTAGTATGTATAAAAGTACAAAAGCAGCACCTCCACCTTGAGAGGCCCTGTAGGCGAAACCCCAAAGGTTACCAAGACCTACTGCGCTACCAGCAGCTGCAAGAATGAATCCCAACTTACTAGTCCATTGTTCTCTTGGAGAAATTTTTGAGTCCAAAATTAAAATCTGTTTTTTATAGTTGATTTATAACCCATAAATAAAAATTAGTTAATACATTGCTTAATAAAAACTAATCTTTATTGAATTATTTTTTTTTGTAAAAAGATTTAAAATCTAAAAAACATCTTATTACTGCTATGACCATTGAAACGACTATTCTAGATTTTCAACTTAGTAATACGTTCGAGCAATATGAATCTTATATGAATGCTGAGGAACAGCAGTTGATGTTTAAAGAAATGGGAGTTAAAACATTTTATATTGGTAAATCATTAGATGATCCTCAAAGGGCAACTGTAATTTTTCAAGGACCAGAAAATGTTCTATACGATATTTTTATGAATCCTGAAACAAAACCTATTGTTGAAGCTTCAGGGCATATTTATGCGGGTACAAAAATAACTCGATGGATTTCTTGAAAAATAAATCTTTTATGAATTATCAACTTTTAATTGAATCATATTCTTTTGGGACATCCCTTTCTGAGCAAGAAATAGAACTTTTAAGTCTGGAACTTGAAACTCAAATCATGAACATTAATATATCAACAGATTTTGGCTGTTTTAAATCGGCTCCCACTCATATTTGCGAAGGTCTAAATTTAAAAAAAGATACTTATTGGATTATGTGCCTTGCTGAAATATTAGATTTACATAAGCCCCCCAAATTTGGGAAAACGAAAAGTGTGGAGGTTTTCGATTTACTTCTTGAAAAAGGACTTGTTAATGGTTAATTATTTAATTATTTGAGTATTAAAAAAATAAGTTGTTTTTTCTTTATTCTGATAGCATTAACCTAGGGTAAGATTAATAAATGAAAGATTCTAATGAATTGATATTAGGAAATATTATTAAGCTAACTAGATCAAGTGAAAAGAAATTTAAACTTGGAAACTTTAAAGGGGCAATAGATGACAAAATGAAGGCTAATGCAATATTGAAATCCAAATCTTGTGATGAAAAAATTATTGAAAAATATAGAGAAGAATTGTCTAGATTGTATTCCTCAAAATTTGATCTTATATTTGATCATAAGCTGAAAATTGATGAAATAAAGAGAAATGAAATAGTAAAAATGCTGGAACAAAAAAGTAAGGAAAAATTAAAAAATCTTGATTATAAAGGCGCAATAAAAGCCTTTAGGAGGGCAGAAAAATATTTTTTAATTTAAATTAAACTTATTCACTGATATACTATAAGACAAATTAAATTTATAATTTTGAGAATAAAAAATAATGAAAGGGTTGATTTTTTTTCAGAATTCGTTTCTTTAAAGATATATCATTTTTGGTACTACTCATGGTTATGCCCCAATCTACCTTGGAAAGCTTATTATTTTTTTTGATACTTTCTCTTCTTGCAACTTACATTGTTAATTTAAAGTATTCTGCAAAATTAAAAATACAGAAGTAGTTTTTTATTTATCTTTTGTCTTAATTAGATTTATTTCCTTGGATCACTCCAGGTCTCTTTGTATAGCCAACTCAAAAAAGTAAGAGTGAGTATATTACCAAATGCATAAGTTATTCCTAATAATGGGTCATAAATATTGGCAATAATTGTCGACATAATAAATATTATTAACCCTGAGATAACCAAATCCTGAATAGGCAAATCTTTTAAATTAACAGAACTAATCATTCTTTCTTGTAAACAATAGATTTGAAAATTATAAACCTCGATAGAGAGTTATTTACTAATTGTTTTTTACTTACTTTGATTATTTTTTAGTGAAGAATTATATGATCATCCTATTTGAAAATCTTTATTTACTAAAAACTTCAAATAAATATAGAAATTATATAAACATTTTATACATGAGAATGGTTTATTTATATCAATTTGAGATTCGAAAAAAGGATATAGTTTTTAGAGTTTGTTTTTAAGTAATTGGAAAACTTTAGTTATTATGAATATCTTAATTCAATCTCATTTCATCCACCGGTGATGATAATAACTACATTAGTTTTCTTTTATATAAGGAGAAAAATTTTATTGAAAGGCGAAAAGCATTAGCAATTTATTTGATACCTGTATTTTTAAAAGAGTCGAAAATTAAATAGAAGAAGCAAATTAAGAAAACAATTGCATATATAGATTCCATTTAACTATTTGTTGTAATAGAGCTACTTAACCCATATGTGATAAATATAAAACTTGCAAAAGTTATCCCAATCATTACTGTTGTATAAAGTTTATTTAGAGTGAAATTATTACTTGTTGAAAAATCGGCCAGAACTAAATTTTTCATTGAATATTTATCTCTACTTTTAAAATTTTCACTATTAACTAAGCTTCCTAAAATGGGTTCAGTAGAGATATTTACTTCTTGATTGATAACTGAATTTAGACCTTTATCTTCATTAAAGAATTTTGGGAACATATAAGTATGCCACAATGCTATTACTGCAACCCAAAAAATAACGCTTACACCTGCGATTCCAAAAAGTAAAAATCTAAAATTTTCCATATTTTTTAATTTTTATTAAATTAAATCTACACCAAACTAAATATTCAAATATTTTTATTTAAAAAATATACTTAACGAAAATCAATTAATCATAATTAGTTGTGATTAATGATTAAAAATAATGTTATTAAGTGTTTTTGTATAAATATAAGTTAATGATTTAATCAATTAATAATTTTAAAAGGTCAAAATAAATACCAAATTAATTATTACTTTATAGAAATGGATTTTAGAGTTTTACTTGTTATTACACCAATAGTATTTTCATGGATATTTACAGTTTTTTGGTTGGGTAGATGGGATGTATTTAGATTGACACCACTTGGACTACCCAAGAAGGGAGTTGCACCTTTCAAAAACTATCAAGTATGGGATGATACTGCAATAGTTCCTGCTACTGGCAGACCTCCAGAAGGCTATCCTGTTTTTACTGTTAGAACTGCAGCTGTAAATGCTTTAGGCATTCCTACTGTTTTCTTTTTAGGTGCTATTTTGGCAATGCAATTTAAATCTTATTAATTAGGTATTTTGATGGATATAAGATACTTAGTTGTAGGTGCACCTTTCATTATTGCTTTTTTCTATACCTTATATTGGTTGAGAAAATGGGGAGTTTTTAGTTCAACAAATAATATGTCAAAAAAAATGACTCAAAAAAATGAATCAATAGATCAAAATTATATTTTAGAAAATATTTTTTTAACAAAAAATTAATTTAAATTTATCTTTTTTTATTTATAAAATCATCATGATTCCAATAGAACAGTATTTATTTTTTGCAGTTTCTCTTTACGCTTTTTTCCATCTTTCAATAACATTAGTAACTGCATTAATAAGCTTTTCCTAATTGATAATTAAATAAAATATTAAACACTTATTTGTATAAAATTAATCTTTCTAAATTTAGTAAATCATTATATAAATATAGAAGTAGATATTAGGGCAATCTACTAGCCGCTAGCTTTGATAAGTACGGTTTGTAATGAGAACCTCCCTTTAACCTCATTTTCTTTTTCGCAATCTTAGAAAATGAGGTTTAAATATTTTTAGAAAAGAAAATAATATAAGGTTAAAGTTCAGTATCAAAAATAAACTCTTTCAATTAAAAAATATCTATGCCTTTGTATATTATTTACTTTTAAAAAAATAGTTTTTTATCTATAAAGAATATGTAGATATTTGGCGCATCTGCAACGGTTTACAATCCGTCTTTATGAACCTAGCCAACAAAAATATTCTTAACTACGTTTTAGTTATTTTAGTAGTTAGGAATATTTTTATTAAATATTGAAATTTTAGAGAATTTATCTCATCTATAGGTGAATTTAATGATTAATGAATTAAATAAAAAAGATACTTTAGAAAATATTTATAGTGATTTAGAATCTGGGATGCCAGAGAATAAATCTATAAAAGAGTATGCCCTTCCGAATGCTAGGCAATGGTTAGGAGGAAGATTTGTTGCTATTTGGGTTTTGCCAATTTATTTCATTAGAAAGTTTGCAAAGTTTTCTTCTTCATCCGCTTTTGTTAAACCATATTCTCCCTCTGAAAATGGTCCATCATATAAACAACCAGAAACACTTTTTACTGCTTTGAGGAATGTTTTTAAGGGTGAAGATCATTTGAGATTTTTTGATCATAGATTTATTGGTATTTGGGTTTTACCAATTGCCATAACTGGGATAGTTTTTGAAATCCTATTAATAGCCCCTACTAATAACACAACACCTTTTAATTAAGTATTTCTAAGATCAAATCTTTAATTTTTAGGATAACTAAAATTATATTATTTTTCTTTTAAAGTTCTATTGAAAATTACTTAGAAGATTAAGATAAAATTTCTTATATTAGATTTATTTTGTTTTCAAAATTAGATAGTTTAAATAATTGAAAAATGTTTGACATACCTTTTAATATAAAAAAAATACCTTATTCTTTAATGTCTAGGAAAATAACAACTGTAATTTCTTTTAAAATTGAAAGTACATTTGAAGAATGGGTAAAAATTTTTGATAGTAAAGAAGCAGATCTAAGACATTCTGAATTTGATATTAAACCACTATTTAGAGGATTCAGTAAAGATGATCCTAAAAAAGTAATTTGTATTCATCAGGCTCCAGAGGGAAATATTCAAAAGTTTGTTCAAGCAAATAGTGAATGGATAAAAAGTCACAAAGTTGATTTCTCAAGTATGGAAGAATCATCTTGGATATGAATCGTTTTAGAATTGCTAAAGTAATTATAGTTTTTTCATCATTATCTTATTTGAGTATTACTTTTTTAAGAAATTATAATTCTCCAGAAAATATAGAAAAAAGATGTATTCTTAAATTTGAAAAAGATTTTAAAAATCATTTGGAAACATCTCATGAAGAATGGAATCAAATTTTAGATTTAGCTGATAACAATTATTTAAAATGTATGGGCATACCTCAGTATTAATAATGGGCGAGGCAAAGAGAAGAAAAAATTTAGGTATTCCGCCTAGAGAAAAAAATGAAGACATAAAGTTGCCCCAACTAGATAAAAAAGCCATACAGCAAAAAGTTAGGTCTACACTATATAAATATCCAATTATCCCTTTTCTTTTTTATGGAGCTGCCATAGTTATCCTAATAGGAGGTTTATTTTATGTTTTCAAATCCTTTAATATTGCTTAATTATGAGGATTGTGAATTTTGATATTGATGAATCTTTGTAACCATTGTTTAAAAAACTTTTAAAGATATTAAATTATTAAAAATAAATGTGTAATGAATGATGAAAAAATAATAGATGATAATTATTTACGATTGACACCATCTTTAGGTGCTGTAATTTTAGATTAAATTAAAACTATTTATGAAAAAAATAAATAAAAAATATGCTGAAATAATGCGTCAAGCTGATAATGCAGTTGGCAGAAAAGAAGTAGTTAGTTTATTAAAAAAAGCTGCAATAATAATGTCTAAATCTGAGGAAAACTTAGCTGCTTAAGTTAGAAAACTATTTTATTAGTATAAATAAAACACCATAAAGAATGATTGATGAGGATGCAGCCATAATAATAAATGGTAGGATCATGCCTGAGTTTAACCATCTTAAAAGTCTAATTTTTTTGTTAATTACTCTTGGCATCTTTTCTGAATCCCTTAATTGCAACTTAACAAGTAAAAAAATGGTGTAAATGATTAATTAATCTTTTTAAATATCATTCGTTGGTTAATTTGGAATTAAATTTTCTAAAGAAAATTATTATAATAGAACCCGGATTTTTTATCTTGAGAGAAATTTTTAGGTAATTAATACCTTGTATTCTTCAAATTTCTCATGCAAGATTTAGAAACATTAGATATCTAAATAATGATTGAAAATTTAAAAGAGAGCTCTGAAGAATTTAAAGATTATGATTCAGAACTGTTACTTAAGATTCTAAATAAGACATCACTGGAGAATAAAAAAGGTGATGATAAAGAACTTTTTGTAGATGAAAATTGGAAAATTAATTCAAAAAATATGAGTAATATAATTTCTTCAGATAATTCAAATTTGAAAAGAATATTATCAGATATTTTCCCAAATAAAAAAATAATGATTCAGGATAATAATGATGGGTCACAAACAATTTTTTTATCTTAATTTACTTATTCTTAAAAGCTTATTTATTCTATTTATGCAATGTTTATTTTTTTGAGAAAAATTAGTAAAAATTACTCTCGCGGAATTTTTTTGAAGATGTTATCGTTCATTAACGTTCATCCAAGTTTATATCTCTGGACGCATGATATGGGAGTAGGGAACGGGATTCTCATTAACTGCAAAAGACCATGAATAACCTCTTACAAATAAGAGAAAAAATCAAAAGAGCCAATAGGCTATATGAAGCCCAACTTTTGGCAACTAAAAGTGGAGAAGTTACTCCATACAGAAGATCCGTCTTTGAAGAAAGAATCAGGAAAACACAAAAAGAAATGAAAATGAAAGACTCAAAAAATTAAATTCTTTTTTGAAACTGATCTATAAAGGGGGATTTTATCCCTCTTTTTTTATTTTTATAAAAACAACGTAATTATTAATTTATTTTTTCGATTATCTATTGTTAAAAAGATCATAATTTTGATGCTTTTACTATTGATTTAAATTATGTAAATGGCAAATTTAATTCAGTAATTAAGAAGTAAATAAATATGTTTAAAAAGAAAAATAAACAAATTAAAACCTCACCCAATAAATCAAATTTAGATCAAGTTTTATGGTTTATAGAAAATTATTTGCCCCAAAAGAAAGATCGAGGTGTTCAAAAAAAATTGTATATGGATAATCTAGAAGCAGAGACTATTAAGATATTTTCTAAATTAGCCTCTACACGTTCTAAAACATTATTACCAACAACAAAAAATACGACAATCTCTTTTACCTTTGGTAATTGGGCCTTGCCTTACCTGAAATTGCTTAAGAAAGTAGGAATAGCTAAGTAAGAAAATTGTGATCGGCCAGAAGTAGATTTATCCCGCAAATAAAAATAAATAAAGATTAAAAAGTCTCAGAAAGTTCTTTTTAAAATTTGATGAGTAATACTTACTTTACATAAAAAATACAATTGCTAAGTTTAAGATAAGAGATCTATTCATTAATGTTTCTAAATTATCTGCCTAGTGAAATGGTTGAAGTTGTTGGTTTGACAATGATTTTTTCATTTCTAGTTGGAACTATCTTAATTTTGTTATTTACATCAGATCAGGCAAATACAAAGAATCTATATTTAAAGAAGGCTAAATAAATTTTAAATAATTTGTTTATTTATAAATGACCTCTGTTTTTAATAAAGTTAACTCGCAGGTGTGGAACATAATTTTTAATATTGATACATAAACAAATTTAAGATTATGGGCGAAGCTAAAAGAAGAGAAGAATTAGGATTGCCACCTAGACAAAAAAATGAATTAAATAAATCTGATAGATACCTTTCATGGCTTCCAATTACTAAATCAAGAATTAAGAAATATCCTTATATGGGTGTAGCAACAATGGCATTAGGAGCGATAATTTTCTTAGTAAGTGGTGGCGCAAATAGTATTAATTAGTTAGATTTTGGCTTGGGTTAGAATATATCTAAGATTCTTTTTGTAATAGTTTAACGCCAGATATTATTGAGATTATTGAAGCTATACCAAGAAATATAGAGTAAAAAGGTTGTAAATTAATAATGCCAAAATTACCCGTATGCCATTTTATTAACCAAAAAGCATCTACTCCTAATGGTTGAAGAATACTATAAATAGTCCCAGATACAATAGTAATTAGTAAGGGGATTGCTGAAATTGCGGTTATTTTTCTGTGAATTTTTCTTTTATTGGTTTTTAATCTTTCCATCTATTTCCTCAAATAAATATGTAATTCTTTCTCGTTTTTGCATGGCATCCATTTATCCTGGTTCTTATGTATTCCTTCGCAACCAAGTTCTAAAGCCCTTTTTTCAGCTTCCTCCTCAGAAAGAAATGTACCTCTCATATGTGAAAGAGAATAATTATTGAAATTTAGAGATAAGAGAAATAAAAAAATAAAAAATTTAAAATTTCTAAGAATAATACGCATTTTTAACTTTTAAGGATAGAGTCACAAATACTAGATGGATTTGCTTGTTTAACTATTTTTAGTTTTTTGATAAGTTTGTCTCTATCTATTTGATGTTTTAAATATTTAATACATAAATTTTTTTCCTGATATAACATTGCTATTGGAGCAATTTTTAAAGCAATAGCAAAAGTACCAATAACTAAAAAAATGTTTGTAGCTAATCGAATATTTGGTTGAAAATTTGATCTCATTCGTATTCTTTATTTCTGTCAATAACTTCCCTTAAATATATATCTTTTAGCTCGTCATTGTATCCATTTTCTTTTGCAAATTTCTCTAATTACTTCAACTCTTTTTCTGTCATTAAGCAGATTTGGATATATTGTTTTTCATATCTTCAATTTGGTTGATTAATTCATCTAACCATTCTGTATTATTTTCGGATCTTTTCTGAAAATATTTAATTTTAGGTTGATTTATTTCTAGTGTCTCATAATCTCCACTCATAAATTACCCCTAAATTTATACTCTGCATAATTTATCTAGAGAGATTATGCACATCAATAGGTTCTATTACTTATTAGATATTTACCATGAGTAACAAGTCGCTTTTTTAATAGTATAAATATTAAGGAATTTATCTTTTAAAAATATGGCTACTAATGAAGAACTAGAAAAAAGAATTGAGACTTTAGAAAAAGAAGTACAACATCTAAAAGCTGTTCTGCAATATCAAATGAGGAATAAGAAAAAATGATTCTTATTGAAGAGCAATTACTTTTGGTCAGATAAGTATTTTCTCTTGGTTATTTTAGGTACCTAATGAAAAAGCTAAATATTAAAAATTAGTACATAATTAATAACTTTTTGAAAAACTAATTTTAGTTATTGATATTTAGAACATATTTGTTTTTATATGTATAAAACTATTCGGTATGGTTAACTCAATAGCTATTACATTGTTATTATTAGGCTCTTTAGTTGCTTACAAAAGACTCAAAAGAAAGAAACGAAAATTTCACGCACCACCTACAAATCAGCTTCCTAGTTGAAGATTAAATTCCGTCTTCGTCTTCTCCAAAAGGATTGTATCTAATATCCCAGATGAGAACTACTGCTATAGATAAAAGCAATAGGCCAAAAATAACTTGAGGAGGAGGGAATAACATTAATGAAATATAACAACTATCAATAAGCTTTGCTTATGAAAATTTTAAAGGATAATCGATATTGTTTGGTTCTAAATGTTTTACATAACATGCTGTTGTGCAATCTACTCCCTCACTATTGATGCTACATGAAGTTATACAGTCAAAAAAACTTTCCAAAGCATCTGAATCTTTAATATTTGAATAAATGTCATTTTTCATGTCCAATCTTCAATTCTGAAGCTTATTTAGCAATTAATTTTTAATAATGTCAAATTTTAGGTAAAGTACCTATTCACCGTTTTTTAAAAAAAAACTATTGAATCTATAAGTTTTTTCCCTACCCTTCCTCTAAAAGTTTTTTATATTCGTTTCTCGCTTCTTCGATAGATTCAACCCTAGAGCCTTTCATAACTGGCTTACTTGATCGCTTAAAAACGCAACCATAGAGATTAAAATTGCATTAATCATAGCAAAGTTCTTAGAACTATCTTCAAAAGGTTCAAATACTTTAATCCACGATCTGGCTTTGTTGATTAAAGTAAATTTTTCCATAAAAAAGGGCGTTAGCTTCGCCCCAATCAAAAAGCGGGATAATCCCCATCACCCAGCCTTTTTAAAATCTTAGCACTACATATGGTGTTTGTAAGTATTTAAAATTACCTATTGATGGGGTTGTTTGTTTCTGTTTAATTTGTCATTATAGGAGTCCCCATCACCTAGGCTCGTAAGAGTCTTTTTTTGTTTTCTTGCCCTTAGGTTAATAAGTTTTTAATTAGTGTTTAAAGATTTTTTATTTAATTTTTAAATTTGATAATTAATAATTAAAAAAATAATTTTATTCATGCAAACTTACATCGTACACTGGCAATTTCCAGATCAAGAAAGTCATATGCAAGGGGCTGAAGCTTTTGCGGGTTTTGTGGAAGGAGGATGCGAAGGTGATGAATTTGATGGGTTTAAAGTTCTTAATCGAGTAGTAAATCCTGAAGGAGCTAATGGTTGGGCAATAGTTGAATCTTCAAACCATCAGAATATTTGGAAATGGAGTAGTATCTGGGTCGATAATTTTGGCGTAGAAATTGAAGTTACACCAGTTCTAACGGATAAAGAATTTCTCTCCGTCCATAATGAAATTGCAGCAGCCTCTAACTAATAAATAATCTTTTTAGTGTTTGACTTTTGTTTTAATATAGAAGGGTAGTACATATTTTTATGGGAAAATTTTCTTCTGAAGAAATTGAAAGTCAATACAATTTAATAAAAATGCTTTTAGCTGAACCCGAAAAATATAGAGATGCCATTAATGCAATTAAAAAAGATATTGCATATATGCCCATAGAGCTTAAAAAGAAACTTGAGGAAGAAAATATTATTTTATGAATGAATCGTAGATCGCATTAATCAAGATCTTTAATTTTTAAAAATTAGTAAATAGCCATTCTCGTAAACTAACCGAGAGAGTCTAAATCTCTACGATGGTGAACTGTATTTGCGTAATCTTGTGGAACTTTCTGTTCTTTCATTAAATCTGTAATTGTTGGATAATCTTTTGCATTATCAAGATCTTTTACATTTTTATCTTGAATTGCGAATGGTGATCTTTTTAAATTCATAATTAATTTCCTCAAAATTTTTGTTGGATTCTGATTACAGATCCTGGATTGTCATGTAAGTAAGTGTTGAATTCTTTCGCAAGCATTAGGCAATCGTATGCATCTCGCGCGTAGAAGCCAACTTCTTGTGTCTTATTTGTTGAATCTTTGTAACTCAACACATATTTATTACAAGATTTTATTGGCGTTGAAGGCATTTAATTTATCTCCGTTACCACTAAGTTCTAACTAGGGATGATTATTAATCGACTAATAAAAATGTACGGTTTAAGGCACAAACATATACGGATAGAGGACCAACAACCTAATTAAAAAATTAATATAATAACCAAGTAAATTTTGCAAAGAAAGAAAATATTTTCGTTGCTCCTATATAACTATTTTCAGTAGTAGCTTGTTTTTGCGAGAAACTTCTTGAAGATAATGTGTCTTTATAAACAAGTCAACTATCTTGCTAAATAAGTTTGTTCGATATTATAAATAAATTTTTCTCCATCATCATCGCCATCGTCATCATCATGGAAGGAAGAGATTAGTACATAAACTCCTCCAAGTCCCAAAAACATAGATAAATAAAGAATGGGATCCGTCATAATTTAATTTTGAATCATTCAAATTAAATTTGAGGAAGCTTTTCAATATCTATATTTTCTTTTAATTATTTGGATAAAAAACTTTCAATGATCAAAAAATTGTTTTTTATTTGAGAAAAATGAAAGTAGATCTAAAATAAGGTAAATTTACTGTTTTTTTTAGTCAGTTTTAAAAATATTTTTAAATCAATGTGCGGAAGATTTGAGCTGAAAACTAAATTTGAGAAGTTGCCAAAGATTTTGAAACAAGACTATCCAAGTGGACTTGATTCTAAATATGAAACTCAAAGTCTAATAAGACCTAATGATCCTGTTCTTGTAATTAAAAACGAAGGAATAATTAGAACTACTTTTATGACATGGGGCTTTATTTCTCCTTGGGCCAGAGACCCATTTGATAAAGAGAGACCAAGACCATTTAATGCAAGATCAGAAACCGTAGAAGAAAAAAAATTATTTAGTGGAAGTTGGAAACATAAAAGGTGCCTAATACCTGCGAGCGGTTTTTTTGAAAAAAAATATCGTGTTCGAAAATCGAATTATGAGACTTTTTGGTTGGGAGGAATTTGGAGTAAATGGACTTCTCCAGATGGAGCAGAACTTGAGAGTTGCTGCGTTTTAACAACTGAACCAAATGATTTAATAAAACCTTTACATCACCGCATGCCTGTGATCGTTCCTAATGGATATGAGGAGCAATGGACAGAGCAAACAAAAGATGCAGATGAATTAAGAGGATTATTTGCAATCATGATGAGTTGGTCCCCTGATGGTTGGCTAGTAGAAGATGTAAAGAAAAAAGAAACTGATCAAATGAGTTTGTTTTAAATGGAACGCTTACTAATTCCAAGGTTAGATTAATGGCTAAATCTTATTGGTTGATTAATTCAAATAGGTCAGAAGTTAAAAGATTTATGAAAAACGATAAGAGTATTGATGGAGTTTTTGAATATATGTTTATAGATACTGGAAAAATAGTGGGGGGATTAGGAAACAAAACGCTAATAATGACAAATACAGTTTCAGTTGAAATAGATTTAGCTAGAGAAATTTATGAAAGATTACTTTCTAAGGGATGGCGGAAAATTGAGAAAAATTGGAATTAAAAAGAAAGTTAGATCTGTGCGGTATAGATTACTGATGAAAATAATCTGAAATTTAATAGTGAGAATACTAACTAAGATTGACAGCCTATCTAGAATATGAGGAGATTAGAAAATTACTTTATTTAGTGCAGATAAAAATCAAACATCAAAAATGGCTACCAGAATAAATAAATATTTAAGTGAAGTCGGTTATTGTTCTAGAAGAGAAGCAGATAAATTAATCTTAGAAGGAAAAGTAACCATTAATGGCAAAATTTCAGAAATTGGAACCAAAGTAGAAGATAGTGATCAAGTAGAAGTTAAAGGTCAAAGAATAGAAAAATCAAAGAGACTAAAAAACATATACTTAGCCTTTAATAAACCCGTAGGGATTGTTTGTACAACAGATAGAAAAGTAGAACCCAATAATGTTATAGATTTCATTAAATATCCTAAAAGAATTTTCCCCATCGGAAGATTAGATAAGCTCAGTGAGGGATTGATTTTTTTAACTAATGATGGAGATATCGTAAATAAAATACTCAGAGCAAGAAATAATCATGAAAAAGAATATATTGTAAAAGTTAATCGTCCGATTAATAGCGACTTTATTAAAAGCATGAGTAACGGAGTAGCAATATTAGACACAATAACTAAAAATTGTTTTGTAAAACAATTGGGTTCAAGAAATTTTAAAATAATACTCACACAGGGACTTAATCGCCAGATTAGAAGAATGTGTGAGGCCTTGGGATATAGAGTGCGATCATTAAAGCGTGTAAGAATTATGAATATTAAGTTAGACGTGCCGACAGGAAAATATAGAGAACTTAGTAAAGAAGAACTCTTGGAATTAATTAGATTACTCGAAAACTCCTCAAAAACATATGAATAATCAAAAGGCCATAAAAGAGAATGGGAAGTTAGAGTTGATTTGCCAAAATAAATAGCAAATACAGTTACAACAAACGCAGCATTATTGAAGTCAATCTGTTCCGGATTTATCTAAACCATTTTTATCAAAATTAGACTTACTCATTTAAAGGATTGGATAAGCTATCCATCCAAACAAGGCATAGTTAATAATGACAGCCATGAAACCTATCATTGCAAGCCTTCCATTTGTTCTTTCAGCAATAAACCAGTAGGTATTTGGCCATTCAAAATCTTCCCCCATATTGGATTTTTGATCTTTTGAAATTGGGTTCTCTTTAGGAGAATTGTCCTGGTCAAGATAATAATTACTATCTGGATAAAAACTTTCGCTTGAAAAGTTATCTTTAAACTTACTCATTATTATTAGAAAATTAATTTACATATACTAAAAAA
Source organism: Prochlorococcus sp. AG-402-K16 (assembly GCA_003216795.1). Taxonomy (GTDB): domain Bacteria; phylum Cyanobacteriota; class Cyanobacteriia; order PCC-6307; family Cyanobiaceae; genus Prochlorococcus_A. The sequence goes on along the minus strand of QCIH01000013.1, from coordinate 7,290 downwards.
TAAAAAGGCTAATTAGGTTAAAAAGGCAATCATCACCCAAAATTTTATTATCTTTTCTAGGCCAATGGATAGGGAAAAATCTACCAATTGCTCCCAAAGCTCTAAATAGCGCAAGTGCAGCACTAGGTTTTCAAAATATTGCTAATTTTTTGATTAATTCTGCATGATTTGTACTGATGATTTAAGCAAGATTTGACCAAGTTTTGACCACTTTTTAGGAGCGCAGCATTTTATTAACAATATAAAGCTACTGTTTGATCTAAATCTGCACAAGGTTCAATAGTAAATTCCAATAATTCTCTCCAAGGACTCCACTGTTTCCAAATAGTTTCTAGAGAATCAGCATCTACAACAGAGTAACCATTGCCATGTTGAGGTAAGAAAATCCAAGATTTAACGTCATAACCCTCTGGTCTATTTTGTGGCCCTCCTTTGTCGTACCATTCTTTTAACATTTTGGATCCCTTATCTTGGGCGTTTGCATTAGTGAACTTATAAGAAATTAGAAAAAGCATAAAAAAGGGACTAATTCGTTTTATTTTAGTTTGAATTTCAATTAAAAGTAGCTTGAAATAACAGTTTAATCGTTAATATGATGACCTGCACTCTCAATGAATGTTATCGCTAATGGATCTTCAAAAATCGGCAATTAAAACTATTTATTTTCAGTAATTATTTTTTTTGCTAGTAATAGAAAGCCAATAAAAATTAAAAAATAAAATGCTTTATGTTCAGCATTGGTCATTTAAGGCCGGATATCATCAAAAAGGTGCAGAAAAATTTCTTGGTGGTGGGGGAGATTATCCTGGAGTTAAGATGATTGGAAGATATCACGCACCCGGTTCTTTAGAGGGCTGGATAGTTTTAAAGACTGATGATCCAAAAGCAATATATCAACATGCCGCTGAATGGGGTGAATTTCTCAATTGGGAAACCACACCTGTATTTACTGATGAAGAGGCTGGTCCAATAGTTGCCAAAGTCTACTCATAGAACAAGATTGACAGTCGATCTAAAATGAGGGGCAATTAGCTCCTTTTTTATGAACACTCTCATTATCTCTACTTTTAGCTGTACATTTGAAGAATTTAAAAATGATGTAACGACATTATTTCTTGAAGAAATGTGCAAGGAGTTTGTAACTGATTATGAGTTTGTAAAAGTGAATGAACACAAATCTCATTTATTAATGAATTGTACCGACTTAGAAAAATTAGGTGCAGAGATGGAATCTCCTTTCGCAAAGGAATGGGATAAAAAAAATAATTGCAAGGATACCGTATATTCGATCAAACTTGTTGCGTAAATAAAACGCTTACTAATTTTCTAGAACACCTGCTACTTTTCGTTCCGCTAGTCGTTTTTTTAGAGTTGAATAATTTTGTGAAGCCCATTTTCGAGAAATATCAAATTCAGCATTTAACTTCTCTCTAAGTAATTTGCCAATTTTAAATATTTCTACGAAGCCTAGATAAATTATTACCAGCACCTTAGTTATGTTTACTGCAACAGCTGCTATCTTTTCAATTTTTTGATCTTGCATTTGAATTTATTGAATCCTATTAAAATTACCAGTTGTAAGAAATCATGCAAATTAATTAGAGAAAAATTTTATGGATGTTATTCTCATTGGGCAATAGCTATGAAGTATTGAAGGGATTTTTAAAGGAGCTTTGGCAGAATCATCAAAACCCCTACCATGCCATTTATGGAATAGTTGGGGTAATAGTATTAATGGTAATTTATAACCGATTACTAAATAAATATCAGTAACAAGAAACCCTTCCAGAAATTCCAACTACTGAAAGGGTTATTAAATCGACTCGTAACTATATAGAATCAATTTATGTCTTGCAGCAAACTTAGAGTGTGCTGACGAGGTTTGGCCTCAATTAATTTATATCAAAAGAATATCAAATAAACTTATTTAAACTTCCCAATCTATGTCATAGTTGTCATCAATATCTTTTTCATAAACCCTCGCAAGTTCTCTAAGTAAAGTTTTTACTTCCATATCTGAGGCTCCAGATTCTTCTTGAAACTTGGTGCAAATTGCCTTTAGTTCGTCATAAGCTTGTTCTAGCAGTATTGTTTTTTGATCTGGATTTGCCATTTAATTTTTATCAACTACTTGTCCGCCATACTCTCTTGCTATTACATCTAAGCACCTAAGAATATCCTTATTTTTTAATAGATCTGTTTGCTCTAAATAATTAAGAAGAGTTCTTATTTGTTCGATAGTATTTTCTTCTAATTCCTTCATAAGTCTCTTTTTATTAACTCTATCTTATATCTAACAGGAGCTTCTCCGAACGCTAAGACTGTTGATCTTGTTGCATTTGTTTTTTCTTCAGTCTTTCGTATTCAACTATTAAAAATACCTCCTATTAGGTCTTCTGAAAAATTGGCGGTTTTAATGAAATTGCTTTTAATAACTGTAGAGTTATTTTTATTATGCAAATCTCATTTTTTGCAAAAGTAGTTTTGTTTTTAACTCTTTATTGTATTTCTGATTTATCAATCAAAAATAAAATTTTGAGAAACTAATTAATAGAGCTAATAGAGCAAAAAAAAATTAAACTTCCCAATCAATGGCATTTTTAACTAATTTTTGGAATAATCAACCCACTACAGTTATTGGAATAGGAGTGGCAATATTTGTATTATTAGGAATTTATATATCTTTACTCCAGACATATCAATAAATTAGTTAATTATTTTTTATTTTTTCTAGATTCCATTTGTCAAATATTAATTTCATTTCTCTTTCGTGGTACCTTACTTTCTTTGCAAAAGGTAGTTGTTGAATAATTATCTCAAAGGGAAATTTAAAAAAAGAAGAGAAATAAACAATACTAAACTCGATAAAAGAAGGTTTTGGTGGATTTGTAGCCTAATTTTTCGGCTGCTTAAAGAAAATGTATCTATCAATTATGAAAAAGTAATTAGTATTACTTTATTACATGGTTTTATTTAGAGATATTTACTATTTGAAGATGATACTAAATACTTTGGTACAGATTCTCCCCGCTAGCTGGACATGATCCAATGTTATTCCTAATGAAAAAATGATAAATTTATATTATCTTAAATATCAAAACTATTTTCCCAAGCAAAAGTTGATCGAGAACAAAATTCAAAGCTAACACAGCATTCTTTTTTACAAAGTATGTCTACATCAAAAACGTTTTCTTTTTTTATTTGTAAATTTTCTAGAGCCTCATTCTTGAATAAATCATAATTAGTAAAAAACGCTGGGAGATTGTGTTTTATCAATAATTTGTCTTCTTTTTTAGAGTAATAAAAAAATTCACCATTAGAAAATATAGATTCATTCACGTATCCAAGTTGTTTTAAAAAACTTTCCTTATCTTCGGTAAATTTTATGTATAAAAATCGATTAGGATCCCACTCATCGTGTTTTGAATAGTAATTTTCCCATGAATAATTCACAAAAATAAATAAATAAAATTTTTGATATTTCTTTAATAGGATTTATTTATTGTTTGCGATGTCTCCAAAACGACATTTGTAAGTAATTTAGTAAAAGAAAAAAAAGAACTATTTGGGATCTCAGAACTTGATGGTTTAAATATTCGAAGGAGTAATTAAAATTTATGAGCGTTAAAAATCAATCCTTTTTTGAAGTCCTACCTTAAATGTCGCAAAATATAAATTTAGATATCACTCCTTAGTAACTAGAAGAAATCCTAGATCAATAATTTTATGGGAAATTAATGTTATTGAAAATTATTTTTCAAGGCCTGTTGCACTTAGAAATAGAAGATAAAGAAAACTTTGAAAGGTATTTATCGCAATGTATTTAATAATCTCTCTAGCGTAAACGGAAAAGTCGACCTCTGAGCTGTGAACCCTATTGAATACATTTTGTTATAAGATGAAAAAAAAAACTATCAAAATTCAAAATTTATCAGTATTATTACTAGTATTGTGAATATTTTTATAAAAAAGATAGATGTCAATATTTTTATCAGGTAACGATGTAAAAGCAATACTTCCCACTATTAATTTTGTTTGCCTATCTCGTCTATTCTCAAATTTTAATGATACTGGACTGATAAAAAAATTAGCAGATTTAAGAGGCGGTAAAAGTAAATGAGCCCTCTCTCCTACTACGACGGCTCACTTTATACTTTTGTTGAGGGTCCAGGTTATACATGGGCTAATTTTAATGCCTCGGAAATCGGGGGACAACTCATTTCAATTAATACTGCAGAGGAACAAGAATTCATTGAAGAAAATTTTGTTGCTAATGCTACTAGAGATATATGGATTGGTTTAACAGATACAGAACAGGAAGGAACCTTTAAATGGCTTGATGGAACTTCATTAGAATACACAAATTGGCTGTCTGGCCAACCGAACGATTGGGGATCGGGTGGACAAGATTGGGTAAATATCAATGCTCCCGGTGGTCCCCATCCTAGCAGAGCTGGGCTGTGGCATGATACGCGAGAGAATTACGGAAATTTGCAAGGTCTTGCGGAAATAGACACTTCTATTTTTGGAGATTCGGCATATGTTCTTGTTCCAGGGCTTTCGTGGAATGAGGCGCAAATCAATGCAGAAAAGCTTGGTGGAGAATTAGTACAGATAGATAGTCAAGCAGAGCAAGAATTTATATTTACAAATCTAATTCAGGGAGAAATTAATCTAACTGATAGAAAAAATATAAATAATACTTGGATTGGACATGCTTATAACGCAGATAACCCAGACAAAAAAGCATGGTTATGGAATGATGGAACATCGGGATATTACAACTCACCAGTTATTAGTAATGCTGGTAAAGATTATGCAGGTTCAAGTTATCAACTAACCTCAGGAAATACTACATGGGATGCTGCTCAAGCTCAAGCTGAACAGTTAGGTGGAAATCTTGCAGCAATTAATACAAAAGAAGAGCAAGATTATTTAGAGACACAATTTAGGCATGGCGATTATTGGATTGGATTTACAGATGTAAGCACGGGTGATTCAACAAATGATCAATCTTATTCACAGTGGCTTTGGTCTGATGGATCTCCTGTTACCTATACGAATTGGAATGGTAAACCTGATCGAACTCATACAAATATATCTACTCATACTTATGGATATAACGGAGGTAGTGGTGGCGAACCTAATGATGTTGGTGGTTCTGGAGGGGAGGAATGGGCACATTTTTGGAAAAACAATGGCCATTGGAACGATCATCACCAATTAAGGCATAAGAGCCAAGGAATAGTAGAAATTAAGGATAATTATTTTGGTATTGCTGAAATCAAGTTAAATAATATTAATGATCCAGGAAATACCTTAAACCAAGCCCCAGTATTCACCTCATCATCAACAGCAAATGCTATAGATGAAAACACAGCCATATCAACTGTTATTTACAGTGCAGCTGGCACAGATGAATCGGCAATAACCTGGTCATTAAAAGATGAATATGATTCTTCCAAGTTTTCCATAGATGAAAATGGAAATGTATCTCTAGCCATGAGTCCTGACTATGAAGTTGACGGCAACGAATTAAAATTCACAGTCAGTGCAAGTGATGGAACTTTTACTACTGATAAGACGGTTACTTTGGGGATAAATGATGTATTTGATGATGTCTTTGAATGGAATGATTCTAGATATCAAATAGTCAGTGGAAAATGGAGAGAAGCCGAGGCTGCCGCTCAAGAACTTGGTGGTCATTTAGTTTCAATTAACAGTCAGGAAGAACATGATTTTGTCTTTAATAATTTCGTACAACCATTAAGAAATGAAGGGAATGGAATTTGGATAGGTTTAAACGATGCTGGGAAGGAAGCTAATACAGATGGAAATCTATTTAAATGGTCTGATGGATCTGAATTAACCTTTCAAAAATGGCAGCCAGGCTCTCCGGCTAACTGGAATAACCAAGATTATGGTTATTACTGGACAAGTGCTTGGAGTGGAAATGGTGATCACTGGGATGATACAGATCCTTACACATATATCTATAACGCAAATATTTATTACGGCATAGCTGAAATAGACATATCTGGAGAAAATAAGACATATAAACCAACCGATTTCTCTTTAAAAGATACAAGTGACACTGGAAGTAAAGGAGATCTAATTACTGACGATCAGACTCCTACATTTACTGGTTTTGCAGAGGCAGGTAGTACAGTAAAACTTTGGAGTGATAATTCAGAATTAGCTCAAACAACAGCAGATACATACACGGGTTTCTGGGAAATTACTTCTAGTCAATTAAATAATGGGAATTACACACTTACAACAACTTCTACTGGAATTAATAACAGAGAATCAATCAAATCAGAATCTATAAATTTACAAATTGGCTATAACACTCCCCCAACAATAACCTCCTCATTAACAGCGAGTGTAATAGATGAAAACACAGCCACATCAACTGTTATCTACAGTGCCGCTGGTACAGATGAATCAGCAATAACCTGGTCATTAAAAGATGAATATGATTCTTCCAAGTTTTCCATAGATGAGAATGGAAATGTATCTCTAGCCTCAATTCCTGACTATGAAGTTGACGGAAACGAATTAAAATTCACGGTCAGGGCAAGTGATGGAACTCTTACTACAGATAAGACAGTTACTTTGGGGGTTAATGATGTATTTGAAAATGAATTAGTCCTCTACAATGAAAACGAGACAGTAGATAAGACATTATCTCAAACTGACAAACGCTTTTTTAGTATTGAACATCTAGAAGGATTTGATACTAATAATTATTCCGTTCGTATTCCCAAGAGATTACGTTCCATCCTTGAGTACGTAGATAATTCAAATTCTGATAATTTTGGATGGATTTCATTTAAGGATGGAAAATCTCAAGCTGACTTAGAGAAGGGTGTTTTCCGTTTTCGTGCGAAATCAGAAGACGGCACAGTTAAACACGCTCTTAAATTTAAAATCAAACCTGAAAGTGATGCTCAGAGTATTCAGGAACAAGCAATTGATAAGTTGAATTCATGGAATCTAAGTCTTACATCAAAAACCTGGACACGTACAGCTGCTGGTAAGAACTGGAGTCAAATTAGTAGCGTTGATTCTGCCGTCGACAATATACTTAATAAATTCAAAATTGAATCAAATCAAGAAGATAATTTGCTCGATAAATTTAAAAAAGGCTCAGCAAAAATTGCCAAGAATTCAAATGACAATATGGTCATTATTGATTCATCATCTACAAGTGATTCAATAATAAGTCATTCAGAAATTAAAGACGTAAATCGCGTAATTAAAACTGATTCGAATGGACAAGATGTA
>QCIH01000012.1 GCA_003216795.1 Prochlorococcus sp. AG-402-K16 | reverse complement strand
AAATTCTATTTATCTAAAGAATCTGCAATTTAGCAAACCATGGTGGTTAGCAGGTGGAATCTCAATTGAATGGATTGATGAAATCCTCACTGACTTCAAACCAGATGGACTAGATATTTCAAGTAGTATTGAAATATCTCCTGGTTACAAAGATATTAAAAAAACAGAGAATATTTTTAAGTTGTTAAAAAGAATTTAGTAATTATTAGTAGCGGACTGCTGTTTTACAAGTTCAAAAAATTCTTGTTTTAAACTTAAATCGTGTCTAAAATCACCTCTCACAACAGAATTAATCATGCTTGTATTTGGTTCTTTAACTCCCCTCCACTTCATACAATAATGTTGGGCCTTTACAATAATGCCTAAACCTTTAGGCTCACATAGTTTTTCAATTTCATCTGCAAGGATCATTACAGCTTCTTCCTGAATATGAGGTCTTGAAAAAACCCAATCAGCAACTCTAGCAAATTTTGAAAGTCCTATGACTTTTTTCCCAGGTTTAATACCTATCCAGCACTCTCCAAGAATTGGGACTAAGTGATGTGAACATGCAGATCTTACTGAAATTGGACCAACTGTATAAATTTCATCAAGATTCTTGTCATTAGGAAAACTTGTAACTTTAGGTTGTTCATGATATCTACCTTTAAAAACTTCATTTAGATACATTTTTGAGACTCTTTCAGCAGTTTCTTGAGTATTATGATCATTCTCAACATCAATTACGAGAGACTTTAGTAAGTCTTTAACTCTTGAGGCTACTTCTTTTTCTAAAATTTCTAATTCACCTGGATTTATAAAATCAGAAATATTATCGTTAGCACTAAATCTTGTACCAGAATTCTTAATTCTATCTCTTATAATTTCAGAAATTAGTTTATTAGTAATCTGGTCGTCAAAGTTTCTAATATTATCGTTGGGTAATGTAGAGGTCATAAAATTTTAAACAGAAAATTGTATGCAACTTAATTAACTGTATCTTCCAAAAGCTTTATTGCTCATATACTATATCACATTCTCTTGTTCAATCGGGTTCTAATAGCACTAAAAAAAATCACTGTTTTAAGATTAATCAGATAAACAATATGTTTAAAATGCTCCGCCAGAAGGCATCAAAGTCAAGTCTTCGATTAATTGTGATTCAGGTTTTTGAGCCATGTAGAGAATAGTTTCTGATACCTCTTTTGAGGAGAGCATAGAAGTTCTATCAAAATCAGAATTGATTGATTCGGAGTCCCAAAGAGGAGTATTTACTGAACCAAGAGTTATTGTGCACGCTCTTATTGAATTAGATCTCTCCTCCTCCCTCAAGCATTTAGTAAACATAGCCAGTGCCGATTTTGAAACACAATAAGCTCCCCATTGGGGGAATGCATTATAAGAGGCATGACTACTAACATTAATAACTAAACCACCATTTTTTCTCATTTGAGGAATTATTGAACTACAAATTTGAAAAACACTTGTGAGGTTTATTTGAATAGTTTGTTCCCATTGACCTAATTCCGTTTCAACTAGAGGGCCATTAAATGCGCAACCGGCATTATTTATCAATACTGAAGGGCACCCATACTTCTCAATTGCTTCTTTTACACAAAGCTCTATTTCTAGAGGATTAGATAAATCGCATTTTACTAGGTTAATTTTTGATTTAGTAGTCAACAATTCACTCCTTAGTTTCTCCATTAGATCCATATTCCTGGAGAGTAAGATTAAATCCCAGCCAGCATTAGCAAATGTAATTGCAGTAGATCTACCAATACCTTTCGTAGCACCCGTTATAAAAGCTAGTTTCAATTTATTCAGTTTTTTGTGGGATTTCACTATAAATCTCTTCAATATTATTCGCTTCGATAAATTTACCTAAAACCCTAAACTTTTTGTATCTTTCCTCAATTAATTCGTCTTCAGACATTTTCAATAAAGCATTAAGGTGTTTCTCAATAGCCTCTTTTAGTGTGTTGCCAGCATCTAAAGGCGCCCAATTATTCCCACCAGAAGGTTCTGGTAATACCTCATCTATAATCCCCAATTTAAGTAAGTCTTTGCCTGTAATTTTAAGTGCTGATGCAGCTTCTGGTGCCTTTGCAGCATCTCTCCACAAAATTGATGCACATGCTTCCGGACTAGCAACTGTGTAAACACTGTGTTCGAACATTAGTAACCTATCTGCAACACCTATTCCAAGTGCGCCTCCTGAACCTCCTTCTCCAATGACAGTAGCCACAATTGGGACTTTCAATCCAAACATCTCTCGAAGGTTTCTTGCAATCGCTTCACCTTGACCTTGTTCTTCAGCCTTTAAACCAGCATAAGCTCCAGGAGTATCAATAAATGTAAGAATTGGCAAAGAAAATCTATTTGCATGCTGCATTAATCTAAGAGCTTTTCTGTAACCTCCTGGTTTTGCCATCCCAAAGTTTCTTACTACATTTTCTTTTGTGTCCCTTCCTTTCTGATGCCCTAACATCAACACTGGTCTATTATTTATCGAACCTATCCCACCAATTAGCGCCATATCATCGCCACCATTTCTGTCTCCATGTAATTCTATCCAGTCATCACAAAACATTTGAACAAAATCCAACGTACTTGGTCTTTGAGGATGTCTAGCTACCTGAATCTTTTGAGCAGGAGTGAGAGATTTAAATATTTCTTCTCTTCTCCTAGCAGCTAAGGTTTCAAGCTGCAGAAGCTGTTGACTGACATCAACTTCTGAATCTCGAGCTAATTCTTTAATTTGCTCTATCTGCTTCTCAAGTTCAACAAGAGGCTTTTCGAAATCAAGGAGGTAACGTTTAGCCATAATTTAAACAGTTAATACTTTAGGCTGCTTATCAAGTCCAATCGCAGAAAAACCATGCTTTAAAGATGCTGCTCCAATAAACTCCATCTTTTCAAGGGAAATGTTATTTCTTCCCCAACTAAAGTTTGTATGGCACTTTTCAAATTCTAAAATCATAGCTTCTGCAAAGCAAGCAAACATCTCTCGCTGAGGGTTTTGCATTTCCGCAAGTTCCATCATATTCCAACCAATATCATTGAAAAACTCTACTATACCTCCTTTTAAAACATGAATATTTTCACCCTGAAATTTCTCATCAAGATTTTTGGGGTATCCGCCATCAATCATTAAACATGGTTTTTTTAAGTTATCTTTATCAATTTCAATAGTTTTAGGCATACTTGCAACCCATACAACAATATCCGCCTGAGGCAATGCCTCATTTAAGCTTGTTACGGTGCCACCATCTAATTCTTTTTGTAACAGCGCTAGTGGTTCTTGTTGTCTTGCTACCATAAGAAGTTCTGAAATCCCAGTTTTATTGATAAGCCATCTACAAACAGCACTACCAATATCACCTGTAGCACCAATTACAGCAACAGTTGCTTTTTTAAGGTCTATCCCAATGCGAGGCGCATTTATTTCTAGTTGCTTACAAATAACCCAAGCGGTATGAGTATTGCCAGTAGTAAACCTTTCCCACTCTAATGAAGTATTTCTAATTTGTTTATGCTGTAGAAGATTAAAATTCTCAAAAATAATAGAAGTAAATCCTCCTAAAGCGGTAATGTTAATCCCTTTTTTCTGAGCTAGTTCCATAGCATTTAGTACTTTTCTTCTAGCCGTTTTAAACCTAGAAAGCATTTCAGGAACAAAGCACGAATCTATATAAGAACCTTCAATAGATATTCCAGTAGCACTCTTAACTTCTACATTTTCAACAAGCTGAGGAGGAGCAGTACACCAAACATCCAAGTCGCCATCAGCGATATGATCAAAGCCTAGCATCGAAGCTTTTCTTTTTGCATCTTCAAAACTGGTTGAGTGGCCTATTAACCCAAACATTTAAAATTTATAAATGGTTTCTATACGATGATATGAACAATAGCATAGAGGTAACTACTTAAATAGGATTGATTAATTATTAAAATTCTTAATTAATTAGAAATGTAATTAGACGATAGCTGCCATAGCCATTCTTGCAATTTCTCTATTATCGAGACCTATTTCCATCAATGTGTCTTGATAAGCAATCATAAATTCCTCCATTAATTCTTCTCTGTCCATAGCTAAAACAGATGCGTCATCTGCTACTTCATCTAACATCTTTTTAATTAACGGAAGATTAACCTTATTAGCTTCCATTAATTCTTCTTTACAAGTAGATAAATTCTCTTTGAGCCACTCTTGACCATAATTTAAATGAAGATATTCATCTTTAACGACTCCCTCTGTTATTTTTTTTGCAAAAGGATCTGCAACTCTTATATAGACGTTATAAGCAGAAATTGCAAATGCTTCAATTAAGATAGCTTGTATTAAAAGACATGTTGTTAAATTTCCTTTTTCAAGAGCAACTTGAAAATTACCATGTAATTTAGAAAAGAATTTTTTTGCGAATTCCATATCAGCTACTACACCTAAATTTCTTCCACATGCAGTAAAGCCTTTTTTATGCTTCATTTCCATTCTCGCCAATTTAGTTAACTCCTCTAACTCATTTGGAATTAAAGTTGCTATTGAAATGTAATTATCATGAGCCTCTTGCTCTCCCTCTATAACAATTGCATTTATTCTGCTGTATGCATCCTTGTAAGAATCGGTAGTGAAATCGGGCAAATCTAAAGAAATCGAATTAGTCGATTCTTCAATAGTTTTTTTATTTGATTCTAGAGTTTGCATGTCAGTAATCTTTAGCTCATTATGCATGAATATTACACGATTATAGAGAGTTTATTTAAATATCATGAAAATAGTTTCAATTGTTAAGTCACATTTTTTACTTAAATTTATTTAAGAATTGTTTGGCCAATCTGATTGCATCAGATTCATAATCAATTTGAACCAATGATTAATCAATAATTCCTTTAAATTTTTTCCTAAAGACTCATTTGCTCCTCTACTATCTCCAATAACACCTGATTTACTGAAGTCGTCAGTAAGCCAAGCAGTTGGCGCATTTCCCTCTAGACTCCAGCCTTCGGGGATCTCTAATTTATAACCCTCATCTGGGCGTTCATCACCTACTAATTCTGGCTTCAAAGCCAGCATCAAACTTGTTTCAGCTAAAGAAGCATGAAGCCCATCCTCGATCTCAGTTTTTGTTAACAATTCACTCAATCCATTCACACCACTCCATAAGAAACAAGGGAAAACTGCCATCCCTGGTGCGACACTTCTTAACTCTCTTGCAGCTGTATTTAATAGTGAAATTTGACCTCCATGTCCATTAATTAATATCAATCTCTTAAAACCCATTTCAGATAATTGACCTCCGACTTCCTTTATCATGGAAGTTATTAAATTTGAAGAAAGTGAAATCGTCCCGGCGAAACCCTTATGTTCTGGAGAAAAACCAATATATTGGGTTGGAAGTTTTTTTAATGGAATATCGGCAGAGACTAATTTAAAAACTTCGCTAATAATTTCATCAACAAAAATACTGTCTGTAGCAAGAGGCAAATGAGGCCCATGTTGCTCAACAGCACCGAATGGCCAAATCACTGTTGATCTTTTGTTTTTTGCAACACACTCAATTTCTTGCCAATTTAAATATTCAAATTTATTAGGTATTGGTTTAAAGTTCATTAATTTTAATTTTGAGTACTAACATTTAGAGTATGTTAATAATTAGTTATTCTTATTTTACCTACGATGGGAGTCAATAATAAAAATGCCCAAGATAATATCCAACCAAAGGGCAATAAAAAACCTCTTCAGGTACTTCACATAAGCAAGAAAGATACTCAAAAAATATATAATGAGCAAACCAATTCGCAAGAAGATATTAAAAAAGAAAATATTGCAATCAAACCTCAAATCATTAAAGATGATTCGGTAAAAATGATTGATGACAGTAATGAAAATATCAAGGATTTTGATATTCCTCAACAAGATTTAACTCAACAAGACTTAAATAGACCCCTTAATTTTTCTGAGCAAAACACAGATTTTCAATTAGAAAGAACAGTTGATGAATTCGATTTTGATGAAAATGCTTTTTTGGAGGCTTTAAATGCAAATGAGCCAATTGGGGCTACAGGAGAAACAATTTCAGGTAAGGTTATAGCAATCGAAAGTGATGGACTATATGTTGATATTGGAGGAAAAGCTCCTGGTTATATGCCTAAAAAAGAATGTGGTTTGGGTGTCATCACAAACTTTAAAGAAAAGTTTTCTATAGGCCTTGAAATGGAAGTTTTGGTTATCAAAGAACAAAATGCTGATGGGATGGTAACAGTGAGCGCTCGGGCATTAATTCTCAGGCAAAGTTGGGAGAAAGTATCAAGTTCCGCAAAAAATGGAGAATTAATTAACGTTTTAATTAATGGATTTAATAGAGGTGGGCTTACGTGTGATGTAGATGGATTAAGAGGATTCATCCCTAGATCTCAACTTGAAGATGGTCAAGATTATCAATCTTTTGTTGGCAAGACTCTAAAAGTAGCGTTTCTTGAGGTGAATCCAGAATCCAGAAAATTAGTTCTCTCTGAAAAGAAAGCATCATTAGTCTCTAGACTTACAAGTTTAGAATTAGGTCAATTAATTGAAGGAGAAGTTTTAGCAGTAAAACCATATGGCTTCTTTATAGATTTAGGTGGAGCTAGTGGACTTCTTCATCAATCCTCACTAACAAATGGATCGATTCGTTCTTTAAGAGAAGTTTTTAGAGAAGGGGAAATGATAAAAGCTTTAATATCTGAAATAGACCTCGAAAAAGGTCGTATTGGTCTCAATACAGCACTCCTAGAAAACTCTGCGGGAGAATTAATTATTGATAAGCAAAAAGTTATGCAAGAAGCCACAGAGAGAGCACTTAAAACTAGAGCACTCTTCGATAAAAAAGAACAAGATAAATGAACATTAAGAAAAAAATGGAGTCAAGTCTTAAATTAAAAATTTCAGATTGGGAATTAGACTTTTACTCAAGACCAATTATTGAATCAAATGGAAAAAAAAGGTGGGAATTAATTATCTGCTCTACAAGAAGTTATAAGTCAGAAGATAGTTTTCTTTGGAATAAAAAGTGCCCTGCTAATGAAGTTAATTCAGTGTGGCTTACAAAGGCGCTAAATGAAGCAATAAGTGAAGCAAAAAAACAAGGGTGGGAGAAACCTTCTATAGTTCGATTCTGGAGGTCTTCAATGAAATCGATCATTAAGAAATCTCTGGAGGCCGTAAGTATTGAGGCTATTGTAAGTAGGAGAACTTACAATTTATTAGATAGAATCGAATTTCTTGAAAAAGAGATTTATCCAAAGGAAAAAGGTTATGTAAGAGGTGTATTAGCTCCTACTTTTACTTCTAAAATGGAAAACTCTCCTACACCTCTACCAGAAGCAGTAAGAGGCGATGCTTTAACTATCTCTGAAATATCAATTGGTGAATTAAAATCAGCAGAAAATTGGCCTATGGAATTTGGAGATATTTTCCCAATTCAGCAAGATTTAGATGATAATTACTTAGTTCCAGGATTAAGACTTTTTAGCAAAGATAGATCTTTGGCACTTTCTGCATGGTTTAGTTGTTTAGAACCTATTAAATTAGTCGTAAATAAGAACCAACTCATACTTGAAGCTTCAGAAGATGATAAGTGGCTCGTAACTGATTTACCAGAAAAAGATGCCAGCATTTTGAATACAAAATTTCTAGAGAATAAAAAAAGTTCTTTCGGTTATCAATTTATTTCCATACAGTCAACACCGTATATCGAAAAATTTGCAGGATTCTGGATCTTAAGAGATATTGAATTAATTTCATAAATTCAGTTTAGGAGCAGGAACTATTCCTTACAAAGAAATATATTTCTCAAAAGATGAAATTTATATTCAAAAAAAAAAAATTGAGTATTATTCATCACCTATTCTTAATAAAAATAATTTCAAACATGCATACTTCACGAAGTCTTGCTCTGAGAAATTTCTTCAATTATTAGGGAATCATTTTAATGGAAATTCCATAAATTGTGTTTCCAATCAAATTCACAGTAATGTGATAGTGTTTGGATCTCATTCACAAAAAGGAACTAAGACTGATGCAGATGGTCTTATTGGCAATAAATACAATCAAAACTTATGGATTTACACAGCTGATTGTATGCCAATATTTTTTGCCGATAAAAGGACAAGAAATGTAGCAACCTTACATTGTGGAAGAAAAGGTTTAGAAAAAAAAATAATAAAAAATCTGGTAAAAATTTTCGATACTCTTGGGTCATCCAGAGATGACTTACTTGTTGCAGTTGGACCAGCGATTTCTAAGGAACATTATCTAGTTGATAAAATGACACTCAAAGAATTTTATAGAAAGGCCGAGAACAAAAACATAACTTTCAAATTGACTAAAACTAAAAAAGATCTTTGTTTTAGTAATTCAAATCACTTCAGAGAGCAAAACTTAAATCAACTTGATCTAAAAAGATCTGCCTTTAGACAACTTTTAAATGAGAACATCCCTCATACAAATATTGACATCTCAAATTTATGCACATACAAATTCAATAATGAATTTAATTCCTGGAGAAGGAGCAAAACAATCTCGAGACAATGGAATCTTATTTGTTCACAAAGATAATTAACTTGGACAAATTTCACTACTTAAGTTTTTAGCGGCCAATAATTCCGTCATCTCCTTAGTACCATTAATATTAAAAACTTTGGCTAACAAAACATTCTCTTTGAAACCAAAAGGCTTTATTTTTACTTTGCTCCCCCTTGGAAATTCACTCTTAAGTATATTAGTTGCTTCAATCTCATCATTTTCATTTACATCTACACAAAATAATTCAATAGTTAAATTTCTATTTTGATCCCCCACCAAAATAGTATTTGAACTTTTAATTTGAAGAATTTCGGCCGAGTTTGCCATTAAAGGATTAACAACGATCAAGCAGATTATTATTAAAATTTTTGATAATTTGTTCAATTCAGAAATATATAAGTTTTTTGAATTATCTTAAAGTTAATTTTTCAAAATGACGAAAAAATTAGTCTTCACAATTAACATATCCAACCATTTGAGCATTACTTTTACCAGGAGGAACCATTGGATAACAATTTTCACCTCTTCTGACAAGGATATTAATCAAGGCAGGACCGTCATGATCAAGCGCATTTTTCAATTCATCCTGTAATTGTTTTCTATCAGAAATTAAGTATCCTTTAACTCCAAAAGACTCTGCAAGTTTTACAAAATCAGGTTCACCACAACTCATATCAGATGAGGAATATCTTTCATCATAGAAACTTTCCTGCCATTGTCTTACCATCCCTTGCCAGCGATTATTGATAATAATCAATTTCACCTTTAGACCATATTGAGATAAGGTTCCTAATTCTTGAATATTCATTAAGACACTTGCATCTCCTGCAATACAAATTACATCTGAATTAGGTAAGGCTGCTTTTACTCCAATTGCGGCTGGTAATCCAAAACCCATTGTTCCTAAGCCAGCACTACTAATCCATTTTCTTGGAGAATTCCTAAGATATTGAGCAGCCCACATCTGATGTTGTCCTACATCTGTAGTTATATAAGCTTCTGGTGAAAGTTCCCTCACTTTTAAGAGAACTTCCTGAGGATAAATTTCTCCTTCTTTAGGCGGGTCATATAAAGGGTGTTTATTTTTCCAAAAATCAATTTTTTCTAACCAGTTTTTCGTCTGAGAAGTAAACTTATTTTTCAGACATTGTTCATTAATTTTCAGAACAGCTTTTGAAACATCAGCAACAATTGCAACATCTACACGTCTATTTTTATTAACTTCTGCTGGGTCGATATCTATATGAATTACCTTTGCATTAGGTGCAAAAGTATCTAATTTTCCTGTCACCCTATCATCGAATCTAGCTCCAATAGCAATTAAAAGATCGCATTCTGTAACAGCAAAATTTGCATAAGCAGTTCCATGCATTCCTAACATCCCTACTGATAAATTGTCTTTTTCATCAAAAGCACCCTTCCCCATTAAGGTTGTGGTAACTGGTATTTGATAATTCTTTGCCAAGGTTTTTATTTCATCATGAGCTCCTGAAGATATTGCACCACCGCCAACGTATAGAAGAGGTCTTTCAGAATCTTCTATTAATTTAATTGCTTTGTTGATATCGCAATCATTAATTTCTCCATTCCTTTTAAATCCTTTAGGAATAATCTCACCAGGTAAAACTCTTTGGTAATTAAAGAACTCCTGACCTACATCTTTGGGTATATCAATTAAAACAGGGCCAGGCCTTCCGGATGAGGCTATAAAAAAAGCTTCAGAAACTACTTTCGCGATATCTGAAGGATCCCTTATTACCCATGAATGTTTCACTATTGGAAGAGTTATGCCAAAAATATCAGTTTCTTGAAAGGCGTCTGTCCCTATAGCAGGTCTTGGGACTTGACCTGTAACTACAACTAAAGGGACTGAATCCATTTGAGCAGTGGCAATTCCAGTTACCAAATTTGTTGCACCTGGGCCTGAGGTTCCAAAACATACTCCTACTTCACCAGTAGATCTTGCATATCCATCAGCCGCATGAGAACCACCTTGTTCATGCCTAACCATATAGTGCTTTAACCAACCATCTTGTTCTGCCTTATGAACAGAGTCATATATTGGAAGTATGGCTCCCCCAGGGTATCCAAATATAACTTTTACTCCATGAATTTTTAAAGAATCCATTAGTGCATCTGCACCAGTTATCCAAACTGGATTTCCATGTTTTGAACTACCCTTTGAAAAGGATCTCGAAGTAAGGGTCACTAAAGAAATTCAATATTTACTTTAAATATTAAACTCAATTAAATACTTTTGCCTCATTTAGAAATGTAATGTCAGAATTATATTCAAAAAAATCTTTCATTAAATTAAAAATTATCGAATAAATTTCATTTGTTCTTTATAAGATGCCTAATTTATGTAGAGGTCCAGAGCCTGAAATAAGTTCAATAAAAAGCACAAGAAAAATAATCATTGCAACCCTTCCGTTCCACACCTCTGAACTATTATTCCAACCCCATTGCCACTTCTCCTGAGGATAAAGTTTAACTTTTTCAGGCAACTGAGAAGCCTCCTCTATATTAACTAGAGGCCCTTCCAAGCAGGAAATCACTAGATCACTAAGACCTTCAATAAAAGTAGGATGAGTATTTAAAGCTTTAACTCTCCGAAAATTTTTAATACCAGCCTTCTCAGCTATTTCTTTATATTCAATATCAATTTCTTGCAATGTTTCGATATGCTCTCCAACGAAACTTATAGGAACCACAATCAGATCATTAACATTTGACTTTCCAAGATCAGCTAACACTTCTTCTGTATAAGGCTTCAACCATTCAACAGGACCAACTCTACTTTGATAAGAAAGTGTATGAGGGTTACTATGACCTAAAAATTTTTCCAGCTCATTTATGATCAATAAAGAACAATCTTCAATTTGTTGTTTGTAAGGGTCTCCAGCTTCCTCTACGTAACTCTTAGGAACTCCATGAGCAGTGAAAAATATATGGGCTTTTGAAGGTGATTCACAAAGTGAAATCTGTTCAGAAATTAATTCGACCATAGACTGTAAATAACCTGATTGACTGAACCAACTCCTTACACATCTCATTGGAATCTTCTTAAATTCATCATCAGAGTCTCGCAATTTTTTTAATTCTCTAAAGCTCGAACCACTAGTGCTTATCGAAAAATGTGGATACAAGGGTATTACAACAACTTGATCTATGCCATCTGCTTTCATATCAGCTATTGCTGATTCGGTAAAAGGATGCCAATACCTCATAGCGATGTAGGTAGTAGCATTAATTCCCCTGTTTCTTAATTTAGATTGTAATTCTCTTGCTTGTTGTTCAGTTATCCTTCTGATAGGTGAACCTCCACCTATAGAAAGGTAAGCCTGTTGTGAAGTAGTACTCCTAAGCGTGCTAATTAACCAAGCAAGGGGCTTCTGAAAAACAGGAAAAGGGGTCCTGATGATTTCTGGATCAGAAAAAAGATTGTATAAGAATGGGCCTACATCATTAATACGTTCAGGCCCTCCTAAATTCATTAGTAAGACGCCTATTTTATCCATTTAAAATTTATGAAGATTGAAAATCAACATTAAAAACGTCATTATATGGTCAATTATATAAGTAAATGAACGTAATTCAGGAAATTAATAATGTCAATGATAAATTTGCTACTCAAGGCAGCAAGCTTAAAATTGAGAAAAGAGGAGAGAAATTAAATATTCGTGGTTCACTACCCTCCAAAGAAGATAACAATAACTTTAAAATTCAAAGAATATCTCTTGGTTTAAAGGCTGATATTTCTGGATTAGAGGAAGCCAAAAAAAAATTACAATTAATCAATTTGCAACTGGAATTGAATCAATTTGATTGGAATAATTGGATAGACAAGCCTTATAAAAGGGGGAGGAAAGATGGGTTTGAATTTCCAAAAAGATTAAATCAATTTGAGGAATTTTTTTTTAAAGAAAATAAAAGTGATTTTCGAACCAGTACTAGAAAAACTACTTGGAGAAGTTCTTACAAACCATATATGAAAAGAATCTTAGATATTTACCATGAATATGAGAATGAAGCTTTAGAAAAAATATTTCAAAAAACACTTGAAAGTTATAAGGAAGGTACCAGAAGTAGGAAACAATGCGCTACTTCTTTAAGTGTTTTGGCTAAGTTTTTGGACATTAAACTACCAGAAGATTGGAAATTAAATTCTAAAGGATATGGTCTGAACAAAGCAGGATTTAGAGATCTACCTAAAGATGAATTAATAGAGAAACTGTGGGAGAGGATACCAAACAAGTCTTGGAAATTTGTTTTTGGTCTGATGGCTACATATGGATTAAGAAATCATGAAGTATTTTTTTGTGATTTAAGTTCTCTTACTAATTTTGGGGACAAAATTATTAGAGTTTTACCTACGACTAAAACTGGAGAACATCAAGTTTGGCCATTTCATCCTGAATGGGTTGAAAAGTTCGAATTATCACAACTTGGTGAGAATCCAGAACTTCTACCAAATATTAATAGAGACCTTAAAATTACAACCTTACAGAATATTGGAAAAAAAATTACAGATCAGTTTAAGCGTTACTCTTTACAAATAAAACCTTATGATCTAAGGCATGCTTGGGCAGTTAGAACAATTTTTTATGATTTACCTGATACTGTAGCTGCCAGAATGATGGGACATTCGGTTAGTTTACATACTCAAACTTATCACCACTGGATTACTAAAAGAGATCAACAACAGGCAGTAAATAATGCACTTTTAAAAGTTAAAAGAATTAAAAATATTTAAAGATTTATAATAATTAAATAAAAATATGGGACATATGCAAGAAAAACCTTTATCTTCCGAGAAAATAGTTAACCTCGATAATCAAGCGAATAAACTTGGAATAGGAGGTAAATTATCACAGGATATCGATGAGAGCTCATATAAAAAAAGAATGCAGCAAAGAAAAGATATTCAAGCCAAAAGACTACAAATTAGAAAAACAAAAAAAGGATTATTGATTGTTTTCACAGGAAATGGCAAGGGCAAGACAACTGCATCTTTAGGTATGGCTTTAAGGACGATAGGACATGGCTATAAAGTAGCAATAATTCAATTTATCAAGGGAGGCTGGACCACTGGAGAAGAAAAAGCACTTAAAAACTTATCTTCAAAAATATCTTGGCATTCATTAGGAGAGGGATTTACTTGGGAAACACAAGATAGAGTAAGAGATGAAAAATTAGTTCAAGAGGCGTGGCAACTAGCCAAAAAATATATACAAAACGAATCTTATAAACTTATCATTCTTGATGAAATTAATATTGCGACAAAACTTGGTTATCTTGCGCCCGAAGAAATAATCACTTTTTTAAAAAGCTTAAAGAATAGAAAAAATCATATTGTTTTTACTGGAAGGGGAGCTTCTGATTTAATCATCAATTACGCTGATCTAGTTACAGAAATGAAACTAATAAGACATCCTTTTAAAGAGCAAGGAATAAAAGCACAAAAGTGTGTTGAATTTTAGTTGAAGTATATTTTACTTGAATTTTAATTCGGCAGGTTTAGAAATGTTTAAAGACGCAAGCAATATCAGAACAAAAAATAAATTTGGCACATTTACTTGCTAAGGTCTTAAAAGTACAATTATTGAATGACTTACAAAAGAGTTCTCTTAAAACTTAGTGGTGAAGCACTAATGGGTGAAAAACCTTATGGTATTGATCCTGCTATAGTTCAGTCAATTGCAGAGGATGTTTCAAAAGTAGTCGAAAATAATGTACAACTTGCAATAGTTGTTGGTGGTGGAAACATTTTTAGGGGGCTTAAAGGATCTGCAGACGGAATGGATCGCGCGACTGCTGATTATGTAGGGATGCTAGCAACAGTAATGAACGCAATTTCACTTCAAGATGGTCTTGAGAGAGTAGGAGTTGCAACCAGAGTGCAAACAGCAATCGAAATGCAGGAAATTGCCGAACCCTACATCAGAAGAAGAGCTATGAGGCACCTAGAAAAAGGTAGAGTTGTAGTTTTCGGAGGTGGATGCGGAAATCCATTTTTTACAACTGATACTACGGCAGCTTTGAGGGCAGCAGAGATAAACGCTGAAGTTGTCATGAAAGCTACTAAAGTTGATGGAGTATACGATCGTGATCCTAATCAATTTAAAGATGCAAAAAAATATTCCTCTCTCAGTTATCAACAAGTTCTTAGTGATGAAATTGCAGTAATGGACAGTACTGCGATTGCACTTTGCAAAGATAATAATATCCCAATTATGGTTTTTGATATATTCAAAAAAGGAAATATTTCCAAAGCTGTTGCTGGTGAGCCAATAGGCTCTTTAATTAGTTAAAGATCATTTAATTTTTTTAATTATGAAAGAAAAAGAAATTCAAGAAAATATGAATAAAAGTATTGAAGCCACACAAAGAAACTTTAATACAATTAGGACAGGCAGAGCTAATGCTTCCTTATTAGACAGAGTAAGTGTTGAGTACTATGGAGCAGAAACCCCAATAAAATCGCTTGCCACAATAAGCACTGTTGATTCGCAAACAATTTCAATACAGCCTTTCGATATTTCATGTTTACAAGCGATAGAGAAATCTATTTCTATGAGTGATTTAGGTATTACTCCAAATAATGATGGGAAAATAATAAGAATAAATGTTCCCCCTTTAACAGAAGAAAGAAGAAAAGAATTTTGTAAATTAGCTTCTAAATATGCAGAGGAAGGAAAAGTAGCTTTGAGAAATATCAGAAGAGATGCTGTTGATAAAGAAAAAAAAGACGAAAAAGATGGCCTTATTTCTATTGACGAATCTAGAGATAATCAATCTGAAATTCAGAAAATTACTGATAAATATATTGCTTTAATAGAAACTAAATTGTCAGAAAAAGAGAAGGAAATTTTAAAAGTTTGATAGGATTTGACGTTGTAATAATTGGTGGAGGTTTATCTGGATCTTCCACCGCTCTTAACCTATCAAAGAAAGGATATTCAGTTTTAATTATTGAAAAAGAAAAATCCCAAGATTACAAACCATGTGCAGGGGGGATGGCATCTTCAATGCAAAGATTTCTTCCTTTAAATATTGAAGATTGCATAGAATCAAAAATTGAGAATGTTGAATTCAGATGGAAGGCATCAGATAATGTAACTGCTAGTCTGACTGGTGAATCCCCATTTTGGATTGTTAAAAGAGAAAAACTAGATCAATTATTACTTGATGAATCCTTGAGTAATGGAGCTCAGATAATGAGGCCATTACTGATAGAAAAAATCATAAAAAAAAATGATATATGGGAAATTACCTGCAATAACAAAATAAAATACTTTACAAAATTTCTTGTAATTGCTGATGGGTCCCAATCGAAATGGGCGGGTTATTTCAATTTAGGGCCAAGAAAACCGAAATTTGCAAACACACTCTCATTAAGATTGAAAGGGTTAGGTGAAATACCTAAAGATGCAGTTAGATTTGAGTTTGGATTTATAAAATATGGTTTTGCATGGGCATTTCCCCTTAGAGAAAGCTTAAATATTGGTTTAGGTACTTTTATAAATAATGGTCTTTTAGAAAATCAGGCTATAAATAAACAAGTAATCAGAAGCTTCGGTTTTGATGATTTTCCTCATAAAACAAATAGTAAGAAACTAAGAATATGGAATGGCTTCCACTCAATTAATGGTGACAAAGTTTTAGCGGTTGGAGATGCAGCATCTCTATGTGATCCATTTTTAGCTGAAGGAATTAGACCATCTTTAATTAGCAGTTTTTATGCTGCAGAATACATAGATCAGTCCCTATCAGGAAAAGTAGATGATTTAAATCTTTATACAAAAAAAATTAACAACATTTGGGGGAAATCAATGGCTTGGGGGAGGAGAATAGCCCAAGTATTTTATAGATTTCCAAGAACTGGATATCAATTAGGTGTCAAAAGAAAAACAGCTCCTAAACGTATTGCTCAAATATTATCAGGAGAAATGAGTTATGAAGATATTGCAAAAAGAGTTATTAGAAGGCTTTTAACAAATAGTGGGACTTAATTCTTTTCAATTCAAACTTAAATTTAGTTAGCAGAAATCAATCTATGATTTTTAATCTCTGAATATCTCTTTAGTAGCAGCTCTTCCAATTCTTCTATAGCCTTACTGAATCCAGTAATACCTTCACTAAGCTTTTCACTTGCCATTTGATCTTCTAACATACTTAATCTGAAATCTTTTTCTTCAAATTCGTAGTCAATAGAATTATTTATTTGGGTACTTACATCTAATTTTCTAACTAACTCTCCTTTTTCTTTTTTCAGTTCCTCAAGAAATTTTGGTGCGATTGTTAAAAGATCGCAACCTGCTAATTCTTTTATTTCATCAAGATTTCTAAAACTCGCCCCCATTACTTCTGTCTTGAATCCCTTTTCTTTAAAGTACTTGTATATTTGCGTAACAGAAATAACACCAGGATCTTCAGCACCAACAAAACTAGTTTTACCAGTTTTTGCTTTATGCCAATCTAATATACGGCCAACGAAAGGAGAAATTAGAGTTATCTTTGCATTGGCACAAGTTACCGCTTGGCAGAAGTTAAAAAGTAAAGTTAAGTTGCACTTAATACCCTCTTGTTCCAAAATTTCAGCTGCCTTTATTCCCTCCCAAGTTGCAGCAATCTTAATCAAAATTCTTTCCTTTTCAATTCCAAAATTTTTGTAAAGATTGATCAATTTTCTCGCTTTTTCTACCGTAGCTTCGGTGTCAAAACTTAGTCTTGCATCAACTTCTGTAGATACGCGCCCTGAAATAATTTTCAATATTTCTTTTCCAAAAAATACTGAAACTTGGTCAACAGTTTCTTTGATTAATTCAATTTCCAAGAATCCTTTGGGCAATGCATTTTCTGAACTTTCTAAAGCTTTATCAATTAATTTCACGTAATCAGGGTTCTTAGCAGCCGCAAGTATTAGCGATGGATTGGTGGTGGCGTCCCTTGGTTGAAATTTTTTTATCGAATCTAAATCTCCAGTATCAGCGACAACAACGGTCATTGAGGACAATTGTTCTAAAATTGATTTCATATCTAGATAATCATGTATATACATAAACTAGCTTTTATTTCTGATGAAATCATCAGATAATGAACTAAATATTTATAAAATTGGAAAATTTTAGGGTTTTTTAACAATCATTCCATGATCTTTAATCTGGGGAGGTATTTTTTCAATTACTATCAAACTTTCGATAATTTCTTTAGCAACTGGAACAGCAACAGTTGAACCATAAGCATAAGATTTAGATGGCTCATCAACGACTACAAGGACAGCATATTTCGGATCATTAACTGGTAAGGTCGCCACAAAACTGCAAACTTTTTTACTTGTATAAGAACCATTTAAGGCTTTTTGGGAAGTGCCCGTTTTCCCCGCTATCCTATAACCCTCGATTTTTACTCCAGATCCACTACCTTTATCAACGACGCTCTCCATCCATTCAAGAACAGTTTTAGAGACTTCATGTGAAAAAAATTGCTTTTTTGGATTTTTATTAACTCTTTCTTTGAAAGTTGAGGTTACATGTGGAGTTACTTCATAACCACCATTTGCTAAAGCCGCATGAAGTTGAAGCAATTTAAGTGGCGAGATTGAGAAACCTTTACCAAAAGAAGTTACAGCAGGCTCAATTGATTGATTTACAAATAAATCTTTTCTCTTTAGTTGGCCAGCAGTTGATTCAAATAAGTCAGTCTCTAAATTTTTATTTATACCTAAATTTTTTAGCCAATCCCAATAAATTGTAGGGTCTAAATTTTGCATTATTTTTACCATCCCAACATTACTCGAAACCTGCAAAACTTTTGGATAGTCAATGTATCCATTACCTTTTTTATCCCAATTAGAAAGTGTCCATCCTCCAACATTAATTTTTCCAATATCTTCAACTACTCCATCTTTCTGGATTACTTTTTCTTCTAAAGCTAAGGCAAGATTAATAGGTTTAAAAGTTGAACCAGGCTCAAATAAATCTTGAGAATACCAACCCCTAAAAAGTCCAGAATCATACTGCCAAAATTTATTTGGATCGTAGGATGGCACTGTAACCAAGGAGAGAATCCGACCATTATTCACATCCATAACTATGGCAAATCCCTTCTTTGCTTTCCATTTGCTTACTTGCTTTGATAATGCATTGAATGAAGCTTTCTGTAATTTTGAATCTATAGTTAGGCCTAAACTTTTGTAATCAGAAACAAAATCACCTGGGGCTGAATTATCCGGTAAAGGAGTTCCATCTCCTCCTCTTTTTATTAAATTACTTTTATTAAAAACTTTAATTTGATTATCTAAATGAAGCTCTAAACCTGCTGAAGCTATATTCTCATCATTAACAAAACCAACAAGATTAGAGTAAATATTCCCTTGTGGATAATATCTCTGCGAATATTTAAATAAATCAATTCCGCTTATTTGAAGTTTCTTAATCTTTTCAGCCTTTTCTTCGGAAATTTTATCCAAAAGCTTGATGCCACTCATTTTATTATTAAATCTACTCAATAGTATTTCACCATTTATATCCAAGATAGGTGATAATTTTTCTGTAACTTCTTCAATACTGCGAACTCTGTTAATTGAATCACCAGGAAAATTAAAATATTTTGGATGCGCCCATAATTTATAGAGCGGTTTATCGTAAGCAACTAGTCTATTATTTCTATCAACAATTGCTCTCCTTTTTTTCAGAGCATTAGTTTTAGAAGACTGTATTAATCTAGCTTTCCTTTGCAAATCAGAGGCGTTAAAGACTTGCAATTTAACTAACCTACCAAACAAACAAAATATTAATAGTAAGCTAAAAATATAGAGAAATTTAAATCTTCTTTGATCAAGGGGTATTAGACGAACAATTTTTTTGTACTTTTTCATCAATAGCCCCTTTGATATTTGCTATCACTAAAACCTTCAATTAAATTAATTAAATTTTTCTTAAACAAACTTTCTTTTTTTTCTGGAAGTTTATCTAGATAGATTAAATCTTCAGGTTTAGTTTTTCTATAAATATTGAGAGACTCAAGTTCACTAATATAAAATTCCTCAATTTTAGAAATATAATCAATTAGATTATTATTGATAGCTCTTGTTTTAGATAAGTTTTTATATGTATTTGACCATTTTTTTTGACTATTAAAAGATAAGAAAAATAAAGTGAAAATTAATACCAAAAGAGAGATATTAATGGTGTCGAAAATTTGATGTATTAATCTGATATTAATTATGGATAGTTTTTCAGAATTTTTTTTACTTTCATATGAAACTTTTTTTTTTAAATTAAGTTTATTCCCATAAGGTTTCATCTATGATTTATTTTTTAAATATAAAGAAGTGTTATTAATTAAATAAACATCTTTTTGTTTGATTCGCAAGTAAAAAATTAAATTCTTTATGTCCTCAATAAGAACAAATTTAAGAAAGTAAATCCATTCCATAAAGAATGCATAATAACTGAAGAAAACAAACTTCCTGAAGCAATTCTTGTAATTGCTAATCCAATACCTAGAATAAATAATGGCGGCATTTCTCCCAAACTTAAATGGGCTAATGCAAAAATAAAAGCTGAAATTATGATGCCCGAAATTACTCCAAAATCTCTTGAAAGAGTTGGTAGTAAAATACCGCGAAATATAATTTCCTCAAATAGAGGAGCTAAAAGAGTTGTTGTTACAAATAATAAAAAAAATGATAAATAATTATTATTATTAAGAACAATTTCTAATAAAGGGTTACTACCATTCTGATTATCGATCAGACTATTCATAATTAGAGAAATCAACAAAACAAAAGGAACAATTGTTAACCAACCTTTAATTCCTTGAATAATTGCATATTTTATTGGCAAGATATTGAACTGTAAATAATCCTTTTTAAAAGTGAATTCACCATTTAAAGATTTAATTTGAAAATAAACTATCCCTAATGGTGGAATAGCCATAAAAAGATATCCAAAAAATATTTTTAAAGATTGCGACAATTCATTAGAAATATTTTTAGAAAAAAGTTCAACCAAGCTTATAGAAAATAAAGGTGATACTACTTCTCCTAAAACAACAAATCCACCTGCTATTAGTAAAACCATATCAATTAATTCTAAATCTAAGGATTTAATTTCTTGCCAAACAAACTTTTTCAAAGATATGGTGGTCCATAATATTTTTAGAGCCAGTATAGAGCCAATAAGTACTGATAAAAGCGGTATTAGTCTAATGGCTAATATTTTTAAAAACATTTTGCTTGAAAATGATTTTGTTATTAATGAACTATCGTCAAAATCAAATTTCCGGCTTAAAAGGTGATATAAAAATCTATCATCTTTAAATAAATCAAATTTATTAGAATTTGGTTTATATGAATTATTATTGGATTTTTTTTCTATCTCATCAATCAGAAATATATAGTTTTTATTTTTAAAATCTTTGGATATATTTTTATAGATCATAGGATCATTTGATTCTGAAGAAATTACTCGAATTAATTTATTTCTCTCTGTTAGCTCTTCAAATGAGACCTCAGAGAGTGATTTATTTATTTGATCAACAGGATCATTTATGAAAAAAAACTTTTTAAGATCTACAGGTATTGATTGGACTGATAATTCAGCAATTTCTTGCTCTTTTTGACTTATATCAAATGAAACAGACGGTCTATTTAAACTATCTCTTAAGCCTTGCTGCCATACAAAAAAAGTTATGACTATAGAAATAAAAGCTAAAGTGAGTTTTGATTTAGAAACTTTTTTTAAGATCATAACTCATTATATTTTGAAAACGATACTTAGTGATAATTGAAGTTCCTTATGTTTGTGTATCTATTTTAATCACGCCATGAGATGATTATATTATCTTAATTTTCAAATTTATATAATGGCTATACGATTAGTGTTAGTTAGGCATGGCCTAAGCAGTTTCAATGCGAAAGGATTGATTCAAGGAAGAACAGATGATTCAATACTAACTGATGAAGGATACGAGCAAGCCCGAAAAGCAGGAAAAGCATTATCAAAAATAAACTTCGATAAAATCTATTCCTCCCCACTTGTGAGAGCGGCAGAGACTGCAAAAACAATTAAAAAGATCTTCAATAAAGAACAAAACATTGCATTTGATGATAATTTGCTAGAGGTCGATCTTAGTGAATGGTCTGGTCTAAAAATTGATGAAATAAAAAAGAAATATCCAGAAATTTACCCTATATGGAAAAATGATCCAGAAAATCTAATCTTAAAAAGAAATAAAAAAAAGCCTTATAAACCAATTCAAGAGTTATTTTTTCAAGCAACAAATTTTGTAGAAGATATTTTAAAAATTTATCTAGACAAAGATGATGTGAATATTCTAATTGTTGGACATAATGCGATTCTCAGATGTTTAATCCTTTTATTATTAGGAAAGCCTAAGCAAGGTTTTAGGAAAATAAGATTAGAAAATGCTTCTTTCTCTATACTTAATATTTCAAAAAAAGATAACTCTTTTAAGACTCAAATTGAATGCTTAAATCAAACCTCCCATCTAAATAAAAATATTCCAAATCAAATTGGAGATTCCAGAATATTTCTTATAAGGCATGGTGAAACCAATTGGAACAAAGAAGGGAGATTCCAGGGCCAAATTGATATCCCTTTAAATGAAAACGGAAAAGATCAAGCTAGAAAGACTTTTGAATATTTGAGAAATATTTCTTTCAACAAGGCCTTTTCAAGTTCCATGAATAGGCCTTATGAGACTGCACAAATAATCCTTCAAAATAGCAAAGGTTTAAAAATAGAAAGAATAGATTCACTCGTAGAAATTAGTCACGGATTATGGGAAGGCAAACTGGAAGTAGAGATCAGAGAAAAGTGGCCTATTTTACTAAAAAATTGGCATGATAAACCTGAAGAAGTAATAATGCCCGAAGGCGAATCTATAAAAGATGTATCAGAAAGGTCCGTAGAAGCTTTTGACAAAATTTGTTTATCTCAAAATGATAATGATCTTAGCCTTCTGGTGGCTCATGATGCAGTCAATAAAACTCTAATTTGCAAAATCCTTGGGATTAATTATTCAAATATTTGGATGATAAAGCAAGGAAATGGTGGCATAACTATAATTGACCTTTTTAATGATCCCAACAAGCCCCCTGTTATTAGCGCTCTAAACATTACAACCCACCTAGGAGGAATAATTGATTCAACAGCTTCGGGAGCACTTTAAATTAAAACCCTTTTTAAAATTTATTTTGAGGCAGTCATACACAGAAAAAAGAGTTTATTAATTGAAAAATCCAACTTGACTAATAGGCCAAAATCTGAAATATGCTTTTCCAATTATCTCCTTTTTATGAAGAAATTTACTTCCAGGCCAATATCTACCATCCCAGCTATTTGACCTGTTATCACCCAAAACTAAATAATGATCTTCAGGCACTTTTATATTTTCAAATTCACCACATTTATTAAAGAGGGATAGTGAGCACTTATAAGAGACGTAAGGTTCAGGAATTAATTTATTATTTACTATTAACTCACCCTTTATGTTTACACTTACAATTTCTCCTGGAAGTGCCACCACTCTTTTAATGTAAGCATCGCAAGCTTGATCCCTCAAACCAGGGATAAACGACATTGGAGGAAAACTCATAAAAAAACAGTATCTTTGTGTTGGTAAAGGCTTAGATCTTGATGAAATTAACTTTTCATCAAAGGAGTAAGGTGAGTTAAACACAACAATATCTCCTCTTTTTGGTAAAGCGTTTCTCAGCGAAAATTTTTCAATAATTAACCTATCGTTTATTTGTAATTCTGGGAGCATTGAACCAGAAGGGATATAACGTGGTTCTGCAAAAAATGATCTACAAGAAGAAACAAAAAAAGTTAAAAGAATAAGTAGACCCCATTCTTTTAAAAAACTTTTAATAGAAGAAGGCATAAAATTAATAAAGTCTTGATTTTTTAAACTTATATAAATTGTTTGGTATATTCAATTTCATTAAATCCTAATATTATTTTTTTTCCTTCGTAAATCAAAAATGGTCTTTTTATTAATTTACCATCACGTAAAAGAAGTTGAATAATTTCTTCACTTGATAAGCTATAAACATCAATATTAAGAGTTTTAAAGGCTTTACCTCTTGTATTAAAAATCCTTTTCTTATCATCAGAGAATTGTTCTAAAGCTAGATTCAAATAATTAACAAGAGGTGGTTCTTTCACAATATTAATTAATTGGAATTCGAAATCTTTGCTTTTAAGCCACTTTGCAGCTTTTCTACAAGTAGAGCATTTTAAATAACTATAAAAAATTATTTTTTTCAATTTAATTTACTAATTTTTGATTTTTTAAGCACTCTAAGACTTTTCTTTTTTAGGGGTATACAACTTTTCAATAAATTTTCAACTACATCAAAATCTCTCCAACCGTCAATTTGAACTGTTCTTCCATCAAGCCCTTTACTTGTTCTAAAAAATTCAGCAACATCCTCAAGCTGATTAGGAGCAATTTGATTAATACTTACGATATTAGCCTGCCTAGGATTAGCCATAGGCACACATAAAAGTTTTCCATCATATGCACCACAATCATGCATATCCAAAACTCCAATAGGTCTAGCTTTTATTAAACAACCCGCAAAAGTAGGCTCATCCATTATCACCATTGCATCAAGAGGAGCACCATCATCAGCGAGGGTATTTGGGATAAAACCATAATCAAAAGGGTACCTTACTGAAGAATGCAATACTCTGTCTAAGGCCATTATTCCTGCATCTGAGCAATATTCATATTTATTCCTACTCCCAGCGGGTATTTCAACAACAATATTTACTATTCCCTTCATTGGAGATGGAGGTATTGAACTAAGGTCCATCTTTTTTAAAATTGTGATTATGCATCATCTCGTTTCCTTGAGATAAAGGTCTTCCAATTAAAATGCTTATTGAAGGTAAAAAAATTGTCAAAAAGGCAAAAATAATACCTAAAGATGTTATAGATAAACTCCTAATACTTAAGGGGTCATCATCATCTCTTTCAAAATCATTTCGAGCAGAACCATCTGAAGGTTCTTGGCTTGATTTACTTTGAATAAACTGCTTTGATTTCGTGTAACTCAAGAACTCTTAATTGGTAAAGATTAAGGAGATAAATAAACACCATTATCCTACATTCAAAATGTCAATAAATCAAAACATTGATTAGTAACTTTTAATTACTCTTTTTCTAGTAAAGACCTAATACATTTTAATTCGTCTAATATTTGCACCAGTATATTTTGAGCGGCGGAAGAAGGTGTATTAAAAACCTCTACAGTAACCTCCTTA
This sequence comes from Prochlorococcus sp. AG-402-K16, assembly GCA_003216795.1. Lineage (GTDB taxonomy): Bacteria > Cyanobacteriota > Cyanobacteriia > PCC-6307 > Cyanobiaceae > Prochlorococcus_A. The sequence goes on along the minus strand of QCIH01000012.1, from coordinate 18,011 downwards.
ATTCTTAGAATATCTTTTGCAAATCTTGCTACTTCATTAGGATGAAACTTTAAAGGATCTTTTTGATCAGTTCTAAATTCGGGATTTAATTTTCTTGGATTAAAGCTAGGGTTTAGATTTCTTAAATCTGTATTTGTATACCTATAGACAGAAGCTCTTGATCTGTTAAGGAATTTTTGAACTTCATCAATACCTACTAATTCCTCTTCGCTAGAAATATTGGAATCTATATTTTCCATAAACTTAAGAAAATGTTTTAGTAATAATGAACTTTTAAGAGAGTTTGGACTTCATTACTGAAGAAGTTAGCAGAAACAATATTTTTAGACTAGCCGCGTTGAGGGACTCAAGACACTTTAAATTATTTTTTCATTTTAATTGATAAAATTAAATATTATTAAGGATTTTTTTGTATGCGCGTGACAACCTCATTTCCTCTGGGGACACTTCGTGACACACCTTCTGAAGCTGAGATTATTTCACATCAATTACTTTTAAAAGCTGGGTATATTCGCAGAGTTAACAGCGGTATTTATGCATACATGCCAATAATGCTAAGAGTTATTGAAAAAATATCTGCAATAATAGAGAGCGAGCTTAATAGTATTGGTTGTACAAAATTACTATTACCCCAACTTCATCCTGCAGATTTATGGAGAAAAAGTGAAAGGTGGGAAGGATATACTGCAGGGGAAGGAATAATGTTTAATCTCAAAGATAGACAAGGTAAAGAATTTGGTTTAGCCCCAACTCACGAAGAGGTGATCACTAGTATTGCATCAGAGACCATCAACTCCTATAAGCAATTACCTCAATGTTTTTATCAAATTCAGACAAAATTTAGAGATGAAATAAGGCCAAGATTTGGATTAATGAGAAGTAGAGAATTTATAATGAAAGATGGTTATTCTTTTCATTCTTCAGAAAACGATCTGGCTTCTTTCTACGAAAAGGTGGGCAATACTTATGAAAATATTTTTAAATCTTGTGGACTACAGACAGTAGGGGTTGAAGCTGATAGTGGAGCAATCGGAGGTGCCTCATCTAAAGAATTTATGGTCACTGCTGATGCTGGGGAAGATTCCATTTTGTTTACTCAAAGCGGTTCTTATGCTGCCAATATTGAAAAAGCTGTTTCTCTACCCTCTAAACCTATTCCACTAAAAGATAATATTGCAGAGTGGTTGGAAACACCTCATCAAAAAACAATCTTAGAAGTTTGTGATAGTAATAATTTAGACCCTAGTCAGATTATTAAAGTAGTAATATTCCTTGCACAGTTCGAGGGTGAATTAGAGGTTCCAATCCTTGCGTGCATAAGAGGTGATCAACACATTAATGAAGTAAAGCTTTTTAACTTAATCAATAAACTTCATAATTTCAATCTACTTAATCTTAAAAAGATTGAAGACAAAAATACTATCGAAAAAAATCTAGTTGATTTTCCCTTAGGTTTTATCGGGCCAGATTTAGATAATAAAACAATTAAAGCAAGCTCTAATTGGGATAAAAAATGGACAAGAATAATTGACCATTCTGCAAGTGACCTTTCAAGGTTTATAAGTGGCGGTAATAAAGTTAATTTCCATAAAGTTTTTCAAGAATTTTCTTTTACTTCTAAAGACTATTTAATTTGGGATATCAGGAATGCAAAAAAAGGAGATAAAATAAGTATTGATAATGACGAGGAACTTAAAGAAAAAAAAGGTATCGAGATTGGACATATTTTCCAACTAGGTCAAAAATATAGTGAAAAATTAAATGCAAAGTTCTCTGATAAGGATGGTCAGTTAAAAAATTTATGGATGGGTTGTTACGGAATAGGAGTAACAAGAATAGCTCAAGCTGCTATCGAACAAAATCATGATCAAAAGGGAATTTGTTGGCCTATTCAGATTTCTCCTTTTGAAGTTATTATTATTCCAACAAATCTAAAAGATCCTATTCAAAATGAACTTACTGAGCAAATCTATAACAACTTTTTAATTAATAAAATAGATGTCCTTCTTGATGATAGAAACGATAGGGCTGGGGTTAAATTTAAAGATGCGGAATTAATTGGTATTCCTTTTCAGATAATTATTGGCAGAGATTCTGTTAATAAAGAAGTAGAACTTTTATCTAGAACAAATAATACTAAGTTTAAAATTAGTACAGATAAATTGTTGGAAACATTTATTTCCGAATCAGAAATAATGTACAATAAAAAGTCTTAAGGCTTATTTTTTTGGGAGCTAAGTTATGTTACTGAAATTGACATCAAAATTATTTTTAAAAAATCTCACCAAAGCTATTTCTTTTTCAATATCTTTAATTATTGTTTTTATACTATATAGCTCCCCTTCTATAGCTGCAAAAACCTCTATGACAGGTGACTATACAAAGGATACAATTTCAGTTGTTAAAACATTACAAACAGCAGTTGATACTCCAAAAGATTCTCCAAATAAAGATGAAGTGAGAAGCGAGGCTCTTACTCTTATAACTGACTATATTTCCAGATACAGAAATAGGGGGATGGTAAATAAAACACAATCATTTACCACCATGCAAACAGCATTAAATGCTATGGCAGGTCATTACAAAAACTTTGCAAGTAGACCTTTACCAGATAAACTTAAGGAGCGTTTAACCAAAGAATTTTCTCTTGCTGAAAAAATGGTTCTAAGAGAAAGTTGATACAATTCATTTACTTTTTAAAAGTAAACCAAGATTTTTGAATATATTAAATATTCGAACAAAAATAATGCTCTTCTAAAATTGGCCAATGTTGTTGTAATCGGAGCCCAATGGGGTGACGAAGGAAAAGGTAAAATAACTGATTTACTTAGTCGTTCGGCAGATGTTGTCGTTCGCTACCAAGGTGGAGTAAATGCAGGTCATACTATAGTTGTAGATGATAAGGTCTTAAAATTACATTTAATTCCCTCAGGGATACTTTATAAAAATACTTCTTGTTTAATTGGGTCGGGAACTGTTGTAGATCCCAAAATCTTGCTTAAAGAAATTGACATGTTAATTGATAATGGAATTGATATCTCAGGATTAAAGATTTCATCAACATCCCATGTGACAATGCCCTACCATCGAATTTTAGATGAAGCAATGGAGGCTGATAGAGGTTCAAACAAAATAGGGACAACAGGTCGTGGGATTGGCCCAACTTATGCGGACAAGTCACAAAGAAATGGCATTAGAATAAGAGATTTACTCAACAAAGAACGGCTTAATGATGTGATTGAAATTCCATTAAAAGAAAAAAACGGTCTACTAGAAAAAATCTATGGCATTAAACCACTTAAATTAGAAGATATTGTTGAAGAATATCTCGACTATGGGGAAAGATTATCAAAGCATGTTGTTGACTGTACAAGGACTATCCATGCAGCCTCAAAGAACAAGAAGAATATTCTTTTCGAAGGTGCTCAAGGTACTCTACTTGACTTAGATCATGGGACTTATCCTTTTGTTACCTCATCAAACCCCATATCAGGAGGGGCATGTATTGGGGCTGGTGTGGGTCCCACTTTAATTGATAGAGTAATAGGTGTTGCAAAAGCTTACACCACAAGAGTAGGTGAGGGGCCATTCCCAACTGAATTGCAAGGGAGTATTAATGATCAACTCTGTGATAGAGGTAGTGAATTTGGAACCACTACTGGGAGAAGGAGAAGATGTGGGTGGTTTGATGGAGTTATTGGTAAATATGCTGTATCTGTAAATGGCCTTGATTGTTTAGCTGTTACGAAACTAGATGTGTTAGATGAATTAGATGAGATTCAAGTTTGCATTGCATATGATCTCGATGGAGAGGAAATAGACTACTTCCCTACAAATTCAGATGACTTAAAAAAATGTAAGCCTATCTTCAAAAAATTAAAAGGTTGGCAATGCTCAACTGCAGATTGCAGAAAACTATCTGATCTCCCAGATAATGCCATGAATTATCTCAGATTTTTAGCTGAATTAATGGAGGTTCCAATTGCCATTGTCTCGTTGGGGGCGAATAGAGATCAAACCATAGTAATTGAAGACCCAATTCATGGTCCAAAAAGAGCACTGCTAAGGTAATTTAGTTTCAAATTAATGAAGGAATCCTTTAGACATTTTGAACATAAAAAAGTTGATCTCATTGGTCTGGGCAACGCAATAGTGGATATTATTGTAAATATTGAAGATGAGTTTCTTGAGATAAATAATCTGGATAAAGGATCAATGAATCTAATTAATTCTGATAAATCTAAGAGATTGCTAGAAAATTGCAAAGTGATCAAACAAATTTCAGGTGGGTCCTCAGCAAATACCGTTGTTTCTTTAGCAGAATTAGGGAATCATGTGCAGTTTATAGGGAGAGTGAAAAATGATCAATTTGGGAATTTCTTTTCTGAAGATATAAAAAAAAGTAAGACTATATTTAATAATCCACCAACTATTGAAGGTGCTCCAACAGCTCATTCAATCATTTTGGTTACACCTGATGCACAAAGAACTATGTGCACTTATCTAGGAGCATCTGTAGAGTTTGAACCAAAAGACATTGACTTTACTGTAATTAAGGAAAGCAAATACTTATATTTAGAAGGATATTTATGGGACAGCGAATTAGCTAAAAAAGCTTTTATTAAAGCCGCTCAAATCGCAATACAATCTAATACAAAAATAATCCTTTCTTTGTCTGATTCATTTTGTGTAGATAGACATCGTGAGAGTTTCTTAGAATTAATTTATGAATATGTAGATATTGTTTTTTGTAATGAATCCGAGGTATTAAGTCTATTTAAAAAAGATAAATTAGCAAGCTGCCAAGAAGACCTATCTTCCTTATGTGAATTAGTCATAGTAACTCTTGGAAGCAATGGTTCTCTAATAGTTAACAAAAATAATGTTGAAATAATTGAGTCAATAACAAAAGGCAAGATTATTGATACTACAGGAGCAGGAGATATCTATGCGGGAGGATTTATCCATGGATTAATAAACAATTGGTCCCTCAAAAAATGCGGAGAGATAGCTTCAATTTGTGCGGGACAAATAATTACGCAATTAGGATCTAGATCAAATATTGATCTTAAAGAGTTAATAAAATAGATTTAATCAAATAGTCTTATTCAACCAATCATAATATTTCATCTCAGCATGGTATTTTTTGTAAATAATTTGAGGGACATCATATCTGGAATTTTTATTTACGAAATCAATTAAACAATCTTTAAATTCTAGTTTACTTTTTATTGTGATTTCAAACTCTTTAGTTTCTTCAATATCATCATCCCACTTATAAATTGAAAAAATTTGCTTTATCGAAACACAAGCTGCAAGTTGATTTTGTATCAGTAATTTAGCCATACGCAAAGCATTTGCCTTACTTGATTCAGTTGTGATCATAACTAATACTTCCATAATGAATTAAACATCAATATTTTTTAATTATGTGATTTATCAAATTCTGATATTGATCAAAAGAGTAAGAATAATCATTTTTAACTTTCGGCCTTTTAACCAAAAATAACTTCATTTTACTTCCAGAAACTATACTCTCCCAGTTTTTCTGTGAATAACTTCCAGATTCTCTGCATAAAACATAATCTATCTTCCAAAAATCACAAAGTTTTTTTTCTAAAATACTTTTATTATTTTTACTCGGTTCAAGTATAGCTATGTTTGAATTTTTAATACATGATCCAAAAGCTTTAGTTATACTCTCATAAGTCGGAAGTACCCTTGCAAATACATTTGCTTTACAATTAATATAATGATTAGCTGTATCGTTAAGGAACCTTGATCCTATTGCAAGAAGAATATTCTTATTCTCAATATCAACGTTGTTTATATCCTTTAAATCATCAATATAAAAAAAATTATTAGTTTTATTTATTAGAGATTTCCTCTCAAATAGTAAAAGAGGCGTATTAATCTCTTTACATGCATTATTAAGATTTTTAGAAATTATTACAGCAAACGGATGAGTAACATCGACAACGCATGTGATTTTATTTTTATTTATGAAATTAATTATTTGATCTTTATTATTTAATTTCCCCGTAATGATATGTAACTTTGGATTCTCAATATAAGCTTGCCCTGCTTTATAACTTAAAACACTTGCAAATACTGAATAATTAAGTTCAAGAAGCCTATTAGCTATTACAGGTCCATCCGAAGTTCCTGATAGGATCCAAACATTTTTATAGCAATTTCCTTGATTCTGCATCAGTATGTCTTTAATTAAATAGTAAGTAATGAATCATTGTTTAATTCAGGCGGTCATTAATAACGCTCCCCAAATGAGGTATACCAAAGAAAACCAAACTCCAATTGCAGAAATGATTGTTAATTTTAAAGGATTACGTAGTGAAGATCCAACCAGAGATCTCAAGATCATAGGGTGGGGAAATATTGCCCAAGAAATGATAGATGAACTAAAGGAGGGGCAAAATATTGTTATTGAGGGACGTCTCAAGATGAATTCTGTCACTAGAAAAGACGGAACGAAAGAAAAGCAACCAGAACTAACAGCTTCAAAAATTCATCAAATATCGTCAGTTGATGATATCAAGTCTGATCAAAAAGAAAATAATGAGTCATTTGAAAAAAAAGAAAGGACCAAAAACTCCAGTTGGGATAGTTCACCTTTAGTACCTGAAGTTGACGAAATACCTTTTTAAATCAAATATCAACATTATTTTCTTGAACACTTATAATTAATTTGCTTATTTTTCTTTCAAGTGCGGCAAGTTCGCTTCTAATTTCTGGCCATTTACCCTTATCAAGATTTTCTAATAGCCATGCTCTATCTTGATCAAGTTTAAAAATTAAATCTCCTTGATTTGCAGTATTAGGATCTTGCATAATACTTGTTAGACCATTTAAAACTCATTCTACTAAATCAAAATGAAGAAATACCTATCGCCTGGAAACTTAATTGTAACCGCTGGGGGTATATTAGCTTTTGTTGGAATGACTGCTTATTTTACAGACTCAGTTAATTTAAGTGTACCTACTTTTTTTTATGGAGTACCTATTTTTCTAATTGGATTAGGTTTGAAGACTTCCGAAATACCTCCAGTAGAGTTGTTTGACAAGACAAATTTTGCGACAAATAAATTTAATAGGCCAAAAGAATTAACAGCATTAGTTAAAGATGTTACAAGATGGAGGTATGGGATAAAAGCTCATCTTGAATCTTCATTAGAATCTTTAAATTTATGGGACGAAGATAATCCCCCTCAACTAAAAGAAATAGAAGAAATTACAAAGGAAGAAAAAAATGGTCTCAGAATGCGTTTTGAATTAAACGCTGTACCTCTAGAAAAATGGATTGATAAACAAGAAAGATTAAACAGGTTTTTCGTCAAAGGCCTTGAATCAGAATTTATTATCGACGATAATAAAAAAGAATTTGATTTTATTCTCTTTTATTGAATATGGGGATATATTTGTAAAAACCTGATATCTCAATTCAATCAAGTTTTTAATGATTTTTAATAATGAATGATTCTCAAAGGGTATCAATATTAAGCGAAGCACTTCCATATATACAAAGTTTCTCAGGTAGAAAAATTGTTATTAAATATGGTGGTTCTGTTATGGTGGAGGATGATTTAAAAAATGCCTTTTTTAGAGACATAGCACTTTTATCAACAGTGGGTGTGTGCCCGATAGTAATTCATGGAGGTGGACCCGAGATTAATAATTGGTTAAAGAAATTAGAAATATCTCCTAAATTCGAAAATGGATTAAGAGTTACCGATCAAGAAACAATGGAAATTGTCGAGATGGTTCTGATGGGTAGGATTAATAAACAAATTGTAAAAGGCATCAATAAAACCGGATCCTTAGCTGTGGGGATATCAGGTCTTGATGGGAACTTAATTCAATCTAGAGAATTAGGAGATGGGAGCCATGGGTTAGTGGGAGAGGTCACAAAAATCAATCCTGAGATATTAGATCCTCTTATTTCGAGAGGGTATATCCCCATTATTTCTAGTATTGGATCAACAATGGAGGGCATTTCCCATAATATTAATGCAGATTTTGTTGCTGGAGAAATTGCTGCTGCAACAAATGCAGAAAAACTTATTCTTCTTACTGATACTCAAGGAATTTTAAAAGAAAAAGATAACAAAAATAGTCTTGTCGAAAAAACTAATCTCAAAGAAGCGAGAGATTTTATTGATAAAAAAATTGTGACTGAAGGTATGATTCCAAAGACAGAATGCTGTATAAGAGCTCTAGCACAAGGAGTCAAAGCTGCCCACATAATTGATGGAAGAATAAAACATTCATTACTCCTTGAGATTTTTACAAATTCCGGAATAGGTACAATGATAGTCGCCTAACTATGAAAACTTATGAGCAAGTTTTAGAAACAGTAGAACTTGCTTTAGCTAAAGGTGAGTATCATTATTGTATTGAATATCTTTTGCCATTAATAGAATCATTTCCTTTGTCAAGTAAAGAGGGAGCGAATTTAAGAACAATCTTAATTACTGCTCTTTGTGGTATCAATAAAAAGGAGGAGGCTAAAAGGTTTTGTAAAGAACTTCTAAAATCTTACGATAATAAGACGAGAGAAAATGCAAAATATTTAATGGAAGTTATAGACTCTCCTGAAATTAAAAAGCCAGAAAATTGGAACGTACAGTTTGAAAGCAACCCATCACTAAATAAAAAATCTCTTAACTCACTGCGAAAAAAAAGAGAAGTATCGGAGAAAAAAAAATTTATAAATGTAACTGAGACTCCAACTGGTGAAACAAAACCCTTTAAGAAAGGCTTTTCATTAATCATTTTTTTCATACTATTACTATTGATTCCACTTTTAAGTGGCTGCGTTAAAGTTGAGAATACCCTTGATCTTAGTGAAATTGATTCAATAACCAATAATTTAGTTATAGAAAGTAAATACATAAAGAAATTTCCTTGGCAATTAAAATTTGAAGAAAATATGAAAGATATTTTTCCTGACGCAGAGATTGAACAAGATGAGTCAACATTTTCTTTAAATCATAAAAATCTCAATCTAGAAGATACAAAGCAAGTTCTTAAAATCACCCAAAATACGGCTGGAGAGTTAGCTGGAGGATCAACAAATATAGAAATTAACACTACTCAAAAAAACTTCATTTTTTTTAAAAAATACTTTTACAGATTAGATATGGATCTAAACTCTATTCAAGGTATTGATAATTTAGAGCTCATTTTCAAAATTATTCACCCTAATAAAGCTATCCTTACTGATAAAAATAATTCAAATTTAGAAATCACAAAAAATCTCATAATTTGGAATTTAAATCAAGGGCAGATAAATAGTCTTGAATTTTCTTTCTGGAGCCTCAACAAACTTTTGATTGGGATATCTACTATTTTAATAATCATTATATTAGCTTATTTATTAAGATTCTATAGATTTAAATTAGGTACAGATTTGCCTCAACTTCCATCAAAGTAATTACAACTCAGCTGGATTAACATCAATTGTTAAAAAAACATTTTTTGGAATAAGTTTCCATAATATTGATCTATCAGGTAAAGGTATATTTGTTCCTTCAGGACCATGTATTAATATCTGCCATCTAAATTTTTTGCCGACTTTAGAAATTAAACTAGGGGCAGGACCAATTAATTTCCAGTTATTTTTCTCACAAAAATTTATCAGATATTTTGCCACCTTAGTTGCAACTGATTCTGTTAACTCATAATTTTCACCTGCAAACTTTAAAAGACAAATCTCACAAAATGGAAACAAATTAGCATCTTTTCTCAATTTCGAGTTTTCACTTAAGAATCTTTCATAATCTCTTTTATGAAGATACGAAATTACCGGGTGGTTAGGTTTATATGTTTGAAAAATTACTTTTCCTTTTTTTTGAGCCCTGCCTGACCTGCCAGCTAATTGCAAAAACAATTGTAATGATTTTTCTTCTGCCGAAATATCTGGGCGATGAAGCAACCCATCTGCTGCAATAACTACTGAAAGAGTAATATTGGGCATGTCAATCCCTTTTGCCAACATTTGAGTTCCCACAAGAATATCAGCATCACCTTTAGAAAACTTTGAAAGAATATCTCTATGACCATCTTTCCCAGAGGTTGTATCTCTATCAAAGCGAAGTACTCTTAAGTCAGGAAATTCTTCATTTAAAAACTCTTTTACCCTTTGTGTACCTATTCCAAAAGGTTTAAAGGCAGTTGAATGACAATCTGGGCAACTATTGATCAATCTCGATTTATGTTCACACCAATGACAGCTCAACCATTTTTTTCCTTTCGCACCGAGATGCACTGATAAAGGAACGTCACAGTTAGGGCAATTTATTATATATCCGCAATTTCTACAACTTAAAAATCCACTGTGCCCCCTCCTAGGGATCAAAATTATTGCCTGCTCTTTTTTTAAGCGTAGTTGAGGCAGCAATTGTAATAATTCATTGGAAAAAATTTTCATATTTCCTTTCTTGAACTCATCCCGCATATCAATAATTCTTATTTCAGGAATCTCATTATTAGATATCCTTTGAATCATTCTTACCAATTTAAAATTCTTTTCAAAAATACACTTTTTCCAAGTCTTCATTGATGGGGTTGCACTCCCAAAAATTAACTTTGCAGAATTCCTTTTTACTATTTCAATAGCAATCTCTCTTGCGTCATAACAAGGCATAGGACTATCTTGTTTATAAGAAACATCATGTTCTTCATCCATGATTATTGATCCTAGATTTTTCATTGGAAGAAAAACTGCGGACCTTGTTCCAATTACAATTAAAGGTTCATTAGCATTACTAATTTTCTTCCAAACCACAGTTCTATGATTAGCAGAACAGTTACTATGATATTCGTACACAACATTACCAAATCTCCGACTAAACCTATCAATAAGTTGAGGAATTAGTCCGATTTCTGGGGCTAGTATCAAACAACTTTTTTTCTTAAGAAATTGATCTTCCGCAATTCTCATATAAACTTCTGTTTTACCTGAACCTGTTTCACCCCATAGAAGTAAAACATCTCCTGGTTTCATTGTTTGAAATGCTTGAAATGCAATTTTTTGCTCATTTGTGAGGTTTGGTTTTTTAATTGCAATATGATCATTAAAAAAGGACTTTAATTTAGTATTTATATTTTTTTTCCTTTTAGACTTAACAAGGTAATCTTTACTGACCATTGAGTTAATTAGAGTGTAATTAAAGCCAGACTTTATTAATTCACTTTGCCAATTACCTTTTTCAGGCAAAGTATTCATTAAAAAAAATTCTTTTTTGGTTAATCCATTTTTCTTAATATCAAATTGTTTTTTAGTTTCAATCCATATTTGATCTTTACAACCTTTAGAAAAATTCTTATATTTACCAATCCAGCCAGGAGGAAATGCAGTTTTAAACATTTTTAAATTACTAACCATGTAAAAAGAGGCCAGGGACTCTATCCATTCTCTCCAAGGGTCATCAATTATTTTTTTCTGCAAAATACTTTCAACAAACAAATATCTTATGCTTTTCCCTCCATTAATATTTGCTTTATCATTATTAATTGTCGAACAGTTTTGTTTTGAGATTACCAACCCATTCAATAATCTCCCTCTTAGTCTCACACTTACAATATCTCCAACTTCTACACCAAGATTATTTCCATCTAAATAGTAAAAGCTTTCATTACTACTACCTATATCAAGCAAAATTTCTAATTTGTAGAAGATATTTAATAACTGATTACTTGCCGGCTTCAAAACTTTTTCTTAGTATTGGATTGTTGAACATTCCACAAAGTGTTTTTTGCACATTGTAAGTATCCTGCTCTTAAGGGAGACATGAAGCTTTGATCATTGACTGAAAATTCAAAAAATGATCTGCTTGTCTTAGAAATCCCAAGACTTTTTACTTTAGGTAATCTATAGCACTATTTAAATTTTTCAACAATTTAGAAAACTTTTCTTATTCTCATTTTGTGAAAATGTTTTTAAACATTAAGGGGGACTTTACTACTAAATGTTCAAATTAGCCCTAAATAAAATTTTATCTAGTTAAATTCACCGTAGAAAGGAGTCAATTATGTGTCCAGTAGCAGCAGAATCTAAGAATTCCAAGCCTAGTTCCAAAAAAAAGATTAATAAAAAAATTAATACAAATTTAGAAACAGCAGTTGAAGAAGATAGTCATAAAAATAGTCAAAATTTACAGAAATCTTCTGAGTTAAACGAAAGCAGTATTGAAAATAATAATGAATTTAATGATTCTGAAGAAGAAGATAAAGGGCTCGGAAATGTAAAGCTGGGGCCAAAAGGTATCTACACTGAAGATTCAATAAGAGTTTATCTACAGGAAATTGGAAGAATTAGACTTTTAAGGCCAGATGAAGAAATTGAGCTTGCAAGGAAAATTGCTGACTTACTCCAACTTGAAGAGCTAGCAACTCAATATGAGTCAGAAAAAGGGCATTTCCCATCTGTTAGAGAATGGGCCGAGTTAATAGATATGCCTCTGCCCAAATTTAGAAGAAGACTTCTCTTGGGTAGGAGAGCTAAAGAAAAAATGGTTCAATCAAATTTAAGATTAGTTGTTTCCATTGCTAAAAAATATATGAATAGAGGTTTATCATTTCAAGATTTAATCCAAGAGGGAAGTTTGGGTCTAATTAGGGCCGCGGAGAAATTTGACCATGAAAAAGGTTATAAATTTTCTACATACGCAACTTGGTGGATTCGCCAAGCTATTACAAGAGCAATTGCGGATCAAAGTAGAACTATTAGATTGCCTGTTCACTTATACGAGACAATATCCAGAATTAAAAAAACCACAAAAGTTCTTAGCCAAGAATTTGGAAGGAAACCTAGTGAAGAAGAAATCGCTGAAAGTATGGAAATGACAATTGAGAAATTAAGATTTATAGCTAAAAGTGCGCAACTTCCTATTTCTTTAGAAACTCCAATAGGGAAAGAAGAAGACTCAAGACTCGGAGACTTTATAGAGGCTGATATAGAAAATCCAGAGCAAGATGTTTCTAAAACTTTATTAAGAGAAGATTTGGAAGGAGTATTAGCCACTCTAAGTCCAAGAGAAAGAGATGTTCTTAGATTGAGATATGGGATTGATGATGGAAGAATGAAAACTCTTGAAGAAATTGGCCAGATTTTTGATGTGACGAGAGAAAGAATTAGACAAATAGAGGCAAAAGCCCTAAGAAAACTAAGACATCCAAATCGAAATGGGGTTTTAAAAGAATATATAAAATAAAAAAAGTTAAGTATAATTTTCAGCTTTAGAAACTTGCAGAGGAATAGCTTAAAATAAATTCGACTTAATTTTAATTCAAACTCAAAATAATATTTAATGACTAATTTTAAGCTGAAAATAGCTAGTAGAAGAAGCAAACTAGCAATGGTTCAAACTTTATGGGTTAAAGATCAACTAGAAAAAAATATTCCCAATTTAGAGGTATCTATAGAAGCCATGGCAACTCAAGGAGATAAAATTCTTGATGTAGCCTTAGCAAAAATAGGAGATAAAGGCTTATTTACAAAAGAACTTGAAGCACAAATGCTTGTTGGCCAGGCAGACATAGCAGTACATTCTCTAAAAGATTTACCAACGATTTTGCCTAGCGGCCTTAAATTAGGGTGCATAACAAAAAGAGAAGACCCTGCTGATGCTTTAGTAGTAAACAAAAAAAATGATAGTTATAAATTAGAAACTTTACCTGCAGGTTCAATTGTTGGGACAAGCTCCCTAAGAAGACTTGCACAATTAAGAAATAAGTATCCACATCTTGAATTTAAAGATATCAGGGGAAATGTTATTACGAGAATAGAAAAATTAGATGCTGGTGAATTTGATTGCATAATACTGGCTGCTGCTGGGTTAAAGAGATTGGGTTTTGAATCAAGAATTCATCAGATTATTCCAAATGAGATTTCCCTTCATGCTGTTGGTCAAGGAGCACTAGGTATTGAATGTAAATCTGATGATAAAAAGGTTTTAGAAATTATAAATGTCTTGGAAGATCAGCCTACTAGTAAAAGATGTCTAGCGGAGAGAGCTTTTTTAAGAGAGCTTGAAGGGGGATGCCAAGTGCCAATAGGTGTGAATAGTAAAATTCAAAATGAACAACTTTGCCTTACTGGTATGGTTGCATCTCTCAATGGAGAAAGGCTTATTAAAGATCAATATATTGGCAATATTAATGATCCCGAAGAAGTAGGCAAAGAACTAGCTAAAAAACTAAAGCAACAAGGTGCCGAAGAAATACTAAGCGAAATATTTGAAAAATTTAGAGAAAAATAAAATTAGTTAATTTACTAATTTTGGATCAATTTCTTTTTTATATCTATCTTCACAATCTTTAATTACTTCAACAGCTTCTTCTATCCCAAAAAAACCATTAACAGTACATGTTCCTGGTTTTTTTAGATCTTTGTAGTGTTCCCAATAATACGTCGTTTCTTTTAACCAATGCTCTCCAAGGTCTTTAAAACTTGAGATATGATCCATTCTTTTATCATCTGCCAGAACTGCTATAACCTTATCATCCACCTCTCCCCCATCATCAAATTTCATCACCCCAACAATCCTTGCCTCGACAATAGATCCAGGAATCAATGGCTCAGTTACTCCAACAATTTCCACATCAAGTGGATCTCCATCTTCATCCCAAGTCCTTGGTATACATCCATAGGCAAAGGGATAAGCAAGTGAAGAATAACCCACCCTATCAAGTTTAAGGTGACCCGTTTCTGTGATTAATTCATACTTATTTATGGTATTAGAATTCAATTCAACAATAGCGTTAACTATTGAATTTGAGCTATCAGTGAAAGCATTTAATATATGTAATAAATTTGGTGTAATCCTACTTGGGGGTTGATTTAGATTTGCCATCAAGAAATTTTTTTATTTATCTTACATCTTCACACATAACCAAATTCTTAAAAAGTAATGTTTCATCAAAAGTCATTTACTTTAGACCTTAAATGATTAATAAAATAGTTTGGCGATAGTTCTTCATTTGTTACAGCTCTTACCAACTCCATACAATTAACTGATCTGCCATATTTATGTATATTATTTTTTAACCAAAAGATGATCTTTTGATATTCACCATTTTCAATTAAGTTGTCAATCAGACCTATGTCTCTTTCCATTTGATTTGAAATTTGTGCACTTATAACATGTCCTAACAGATATGAGGGGAAATATCCAAAAGCCCCTTCACTCCAATGAACATCTTGAAGACAACCTTCTGAATCATTAGATGGTTTAATTCCAAGGAGTTCGTCATATCTTTTATTCCATTCTGTTGGAATATCTTCAACAGGTAACCCCCTTTCAATTAAATCTATTTCCAGTTCAGTTCTTATTAATATGTGCAAGCCATATGTCAATTCATCCGCTTCAACCCTATTTAATCCTGCCTCCATATGATTAATAGATTTCCAGAGTTCTAAATAATTATTGAGAGAACATCCAGCCGAAACAAATTTTTTAAAAAATCTTTTTGAAAAGGATTTGGATTTAACTATTCTATTTTCCCAAAATAAAGATTGACTTTCGTGAATACCCATAGAAGTTGCTTGACCTAAAGGCCAAGCAAACCATTGATGACTTTGAGATGGCAAACCCTGCTCATAAATAGAATGCCCCCACTCATGCGCAGTTGCCAAAAAACTTGATAATGGTTCACCTTCAACAATTCTTGTAGTGATCCTAAAATCATTAGGTCCTAATGTAATCGAGAAAGGATGCGGAGATTGTCCAACAACAACGAGATCTCTATCTCTTCCAAACTCGTCAAGTAATTTAGAACATAAATTGTTTTGAGATTCTGGACTTAAATTCCAATGATTTTTTTGGGACTTGTTAATTGCTCTAATCAAGCCTGGGATGGTTTCTTTCAATGGTTGAAAAATTTTATTCAACCATTTCAAATTTAATTCAGGCTCAAAGGGTTGAGCTAATGTCTCCCAAGGTGAACATTTAATAGATATTTGTTTTGCCTCTTCAATCCGCAATTTGACTAATTCTCCAAAGAAAGGGAGAAAAATTTTAAAATCTGATTTTTCCTTAGCTTCTTGCCAGCTTTCATATCCTTTAGATTTTGCCTTTGCTAGAGACTCAACTAATTGGGGATCTAAATTTCTTTCTCTATTAAATTCCTTCAATAAAAGAGTAATATTTCTCTCTTTATCTTTTATGAAAAGTTGATTATCGGAATTTGGTTCAATATCTGCTAGTTCATTTTTAGCAGATTGTATTAAATTAGAAAATTCCTCGGAAGAATTTCTTTCATGTAATACTTTTGCAATATAAGTAAGTTGTTCAGACCTCCAAGAAGCACCTTTCTTTGGCATTCCAGTATTCTGATCCCAATAAAGTGTATTTTGGATTGAACCTAATATTTGTGTTTCTTTAAGGTAAGCACCCAGTTTATTCCAATGAGTTTCAGCCAAAGATTTAAATGGAAATCAAATTTATTTTAAGATAAAAATTTTAATGTCTGCAGTAAAACAAACATCTTTATCCATAATAGGATATCGATTAATTAAGTTTTACCTTAAATGGAACAAATATTTTCAAAATTAAAATTTTTAACCCATGGCGAGGGTTTTATTGACATCACACATGATTTAAATTTATGTATTGAAAAAAATAATTTTCATTCCGGAATTTTAAATTTAACTTCACTTCATACAAGTTGCAGTTTAACTATTAATGAGAACGCAGATCCAAATGTGCTAAGAGACCTAAAAAAGTATATGCAATCGATAGTTCCCTATGATTCCTACTTAACCTTATCAAAAGATAGAGAAGAAATATCCTATAAACATTATCAAGAGGGGGCTGACGATATGCCAGCACATATTAAAACATCCCTAACAAACACTTGTTTATCTTTGAGTTTTCAAGACGGGGGAATTATGCTGGGCACATGGCAAGCAGTTTATTTATGGGAACATCGATTTGATCAAAAGGAAAGAATCATAAATGTACATATAATTGGTGAGAAAAAGTAAGTTATTTATAATGTAATAAGTCAGATTTCTTTTTAATGGAACCCTACATTTTGCAAGATGAAGAACTGAATGAATTAGTTGTCAAGATACCAGGCTGGGAAATTAAATCTAAACAAATCCAAAGAGAATTTAACTTCGCTAATTTTATTGAAGCCTTTGCTTTCATGACTAAGGTTGCTTTAATCTGTGAAAAATATAATCATCATCCTAACTGGGAGAATGTTTATGCAAAAGTAATAATTAAATTAAATACACATGATCTAGGAGGTATTACAAATCTGGATCAAACATTAGCTTCGGAAATCAACAAAATTTTCGATCAATAAAAATATAAACTTTATTCAACTAGTCAAAATGTCTAAAAATTTATTGCCAGTTACTATTATTAGTGGATTTTTAGGTTCTGGCAAAACTACACTTCTTAATCATATTTTAAAAAATCAAGTTGGTATTAAAACAGCTGTTTTAGTCAACGAATTTGGAGAGATCGGAATAGATAATGAATTAATAATAGAAGGCTCAGAAGATATGATCGAATTAAATAATGGATGTATATGTTGCTCTATTAATGGCGAATTATTAAATACCGTATCCAAAGTTTTAGAAAGAGCTGAAAAATTAGACTATTTGATTGTTGAAACAACTGGATTAGCAGATCCATTACCAGTAGCCATGACTTTTGCGGCTAGTGATCTAAGAGAAAAAGTAAGATTAGATTCGATAATCACAGTCATTGATGGAGAAAATTTTGATTTTGAAATTAATACTACAAGTGTCGCCTATTCTCAAATTTTATACGGAGATATCCTTCTTCTAAATAAATCTGATTTAGTAAATGAAAAACAATTAAAGAAAATAGAGGAGTTTATAAATAAAATAAAAAAAGAACCAAGGATTTTGAGATCAACTAATAGTGAAGTTGCATTACATACAATAATGAGCGTGGGTTTATTTGAGACAGATACTTTTGAATTCGAGAAAAACAAACAAAATGCAGAACAAAATT